>NZ_CP140153.1:2397500-2452836 GCF_034479635.1 Guyparkeria halophila | reverse complement strand
TGAGGCCCCCGTAACCGTCAGGTTGCGGGGGCTTCTTCGTGCTGGGGAAGCCCTTTCGGGCTCTCGGCCGCAGCCCTTCGGCTGCGGCGTTCACGTCGGCTGCGGCTGTCCACCGGACAGCCGATCCTCGTTCACCCCCATGTGAAAGTCGGTCCACGCCAGGCTCCCCATTTGAAACCCCCGCACGCCACAAGGCTGCGGGGGTTTTGCTTTGTAGGAATCGGCGTACAGCGATTGACGTCGATTCCTACGGCGATTGAGGATTATCCCGATATTCCCCGCCGGCCATTCGCCTTATCCTGCTCTTCTGGATAACACATGATGAGTTGAGCGAGTGGTGAAGACGAACACAGGTGTTTCGCGGGTAGCTCTGGGCGCGTTGTTGCTGACGTCTGTTTCGGTTCAGGCAAGTGTTCTGGATCTCAATCAGGCGTAAGCAGACGAGCTTGCCCGCGTAAGTGGTGTCGGGCCGGTGCAAGCGGAGCGAATCGTCCTGCACCGCCTGACCGTCGGCGCATTCGCCTCCTTCGACGACCTGGAATCGGTCTGGGGTCTTGATCCGCAGATCATCCGCCGGCTACGCCCCTACGTCGCGGTTCACCCTGACTGACTCGCGTGTTTTTGATTTCTCCCCTGAGTGACTCGTTGCCCCGGCCCCGCCGGGGCTTTTTCTTGTCTTGTGTTCCGCCCTGCGGATACCGTCGGCGGGCATGACAATAGGGCGTCGGTGCGCGACAATGCCCCCTTTTCATTGACGCATTCTGGAACGGGTCACCATGAACCTGCACGAATATCAGGCCAAGTCATTGCTGTCCGAATTCGGCATTCCCGTGCCGTCGGGCGCCCTGATCCGCTCGGCCGACGATGTGGGCGACGGTGCCCGGCTGTCGGCGAGTGAATCCGGTCGCTGGGTGGTAAAGGCGCAGGTGCATAGCGGCGCACGCGGTAAGGCCGGCGGTGTACGGCTGGTCGGTGATGTCGCCGGGGTCAGCCAGGCGGCGAGCGAACTGCTCGGCACCCGGCTCGTCACCACGCAGTCCGGGCCTGCCGGGTTGCCGGTGGAGACGCTGCTGGTCGAACCGGCGGCCTCTATCCGACACGAATACTACCTGGCCGTCACGGTCGACCGGGCATTGCAGCGCGTGGTCATGATTGCCTCCTCGCAGGGCGGCATGGACATCGAGGCGGTCGCGGAACGCCATCCGCAATCAATCCACCGCGCGGTGGTCAACCCCACCGTGGGGCTGGGCGCCTACCAGGCCCGCGAGCTGGGGTTCTCTCTTGGCCTGGGGGCTGACCAGATGAAGGCGTTCGTGTCACTGGCACTGAAGCTCTATCGGGCCTTCACCGAACGAGACGCGGCCCTGATCGAGATTAATCCGTTGGCGGAGCTGGCCGACGGTCAATTGGCGATCGTGGATGCCAAGGTGGCCCTGGATGACAACGCCGAATACCGGCAAGCCGATTGGTGGCAACGCCGCGACGTCGCCCAGGAGGATCCCGCCGAGCGCAAGGCGATCGACCATGGGCTCAATTACGTCTCGCTGGATGGCAACATTGCCTGCATGGTTAATGGTGCCGGGCTGGCGATGGCGACCATGGACCTGATCCAGCACGCCGGCGGGATGCCGGCCAATTTTCTGGATGTCGGCGGCGGCACGTCGGCGGCCAAGGTGACCGAGGCGTTCAAGTTGATCCTCGCGAACCCGCGAGTCGAGGCCATCCTGGTCAATATCTTCGGCGGGATCGTCCGCTGTGACCTGATCGCCGAGGGCATTATCGAAGCGGCCCGAGAGGTGGCGCTCGAGGTGCCGACCGTCGTGCGGCTGGCCGGGACCAACGCCGAACAGGGGCGCCGCATGCTGGCCGAATCCGGCCTGGCGTTGACGGCCGAAGACGATCTCGCCGCTGCCGCCAATCGGGCGGTGGTGCTCGCCAACACCAAGCGGGAGGCCGACCGATGAGCATTCTGGTCGATGAATCCACCCGGGTTATCTGCCAGGGGTTTACCGGGAAACAGGGCACCTTTCACTCCGAGCAGGCGATCGCGTATGGCACGCGTCTGGTCGGCGGGGTGACGCCCGGCAAGGGCGGGCAGACACACCTGGGCCTGCCGGTGTTCGATACGGTCGCCGATGCCGTGCGGGAAACCGGTGCGACGGCGAGCATGATCTACGTGCCCGCGCCCTTTGCCGCGGATTCGATTCTCGAGGCCGCCGCGGCCGGTATCGAGGTGATTGCCTGCATCACCGAGGGCATCCCGGTGATCGACATGCTGAAGGTCAAGGCCGTGCTGGCTCAGGATTACCCGGATGCCTGCCTGATCGGACCGAACTGCCCGGGGCTGATCACGCCGGATAGCTGCAAGATCGGCATCATGCCGGGCTCGATCCACACCAAGGGGCGCGTCGGCATCGTGTCTCGTTCCGGCACTTTGACCTACGAGGCCGTCGCTCAGACCACGACCGCCGGTCTCGGCCAGAGCACCTGCGTCGGTATTGGTGGCGACCCGGTTGGCGGGCTCGATTTCATCGACTGCCTGTCGCGCTTTGCCGAAGACCCGCAGACCGAGTTGGTGCTGATGGTGGGTGAAATTGGCGGCGGGGCCGAAGAAGCCGCCGCCGAGTTCATCCGGCAGGGGTATCCCAAGCCCGTGGTGGCGTACATTGCCGGCGCGACGGCGCCGGCCGGCAAGCGCATGGGGCATGCCGGGGCGGTGATTGCCGGGGGCAAGGGGACCGCGGCGGCGAAATGCGCGGCCCTGCGTGCCGCCGGCGTGCACGTCGTGGACAGCCCGGCCGAGCTGGGCGTCACGGCCGCCCGCGTGCTCGAGAGCCAGTCCGAGGGCATGAGCACATCGTGACTGACAATCTGAACCGAATCGACGAGCGCGAGGTTGGCGGGCTGCGGATCGCGCTGGCCCAGATCAACACCCGGGTCGGGGACTGTCGCGCCAACGCCTCGCGCGTGATCGAGCTGGTGGCGCGGGCCCGCAAGGAGATCGAAGCCCGGCTGGTCGTCTTTCCCGAACTGACCATCTCCGGCTACCCACCCGAAGACTTGCTGCTGCGCGAGGATTTCGTCGACTCCTGCGAGGCCCAGCTGGTGCGAATTGCCGGGGCGGTGGGCGATACGGCCGTGCTGATCGGCACGCCGGGGCGAGACGCCGAGGGCTGCCTGCAGAACCAGGCGGTACTGATCGATGGCGGACAAATCGTGGCCCGCTACGCCAAGCGCGCCCTGCCCAACTACGGCGTGTTCGACGAGAAGCGCTACTTCCGCAAGGGGACTTCGTCGCTGGTGGCCGAGATCGATGGTGTCCCCGTGGGGGTAGTCATCTGCGAGGACGCCTGGCGCCAGGGGCCGATCGAGGAGACGGCCGCCGCCGGCGCCCGCGTCATCTGCGTGCTAAACGCCTCGCCGTTTCATCGTCAGAAGACCCGCGAGCGCGAGGCCCAGATCGCCGAGCGCGTGCATTCCAGCGGCTGCGCGATCATCTACGTCAATCTGGTTGGCGGTCAGGACGAACTGGTGTTCGACGGGCGGTCATTCGTCTCCTGTCGCACCGGCAATCACATGCACCTGCCCGGCTTTGTCGAAAGCATCGGCTGGACGGAGATCTCGGCAACGGGCGAAGTCGTCGCCCACGGCCCCAGCCATGACTGGCAGCAGGGCGAGGCGGAGATCTATCGCGCCCTGACCACCGGCGTTGCCGACTACGTGCGCAAGAACGGGTTTTCCGGCGTGGTGCTGGGGTTGTCGGGCGGTATTGACTCGTCCCTGGTGCTCGCGCTCGCGGTGGATGCGCTGGGCGCGGACAACGTGCTGGCCGTGCGCATGCCTTCCCAGTACACCTCGCCCATGAGTCTCGAGGATGCCCAGCTTCAGTGCGAGGCGCTGGGCGTGCGTTGCGAAACCTTGTCGATCGCGCCAGTCTTCAGCTCGTTCCAGGAAACGCTCTCGCCCTTGTTCGCCGGCCTGGCGGATGACGTCACCGAGGAGAACCTGCAGGCCCGCGCCCGCGGCGTGATCTTGATGGCCTTGTCGAACAAGTTCGGCCGGCTGCTGCTGACGACCGGCAACAAGTCGGAACTGGCCGTCGGTTACGCGACCCTGTACGGCGACATGGCCGGTGGTTTCGCCCCGATCAAGGATGTCCCCAAGACGGTGGTCTATCAGCTAGCCCGCTACCGCAACTCGCTGGGGGGAACCGTGCGCCCCGAGCTCGACGCAGTGCCCGAACGGGTCATCACGCGCGAGCCCTCGGCGGAGCTGCGTGCCGATCAGCGTGATTCGGATTCGCTGCCGGCCTACGCGGATCTCGATCGGATTATCGAGGCATTCGTCGAACACGACAGCAGTATCGAGGAGATCGTCGCCATGGGGCTGAACGAGGCCGTGGTCCGCCGGGTGGTCGGCATGATCCTGGTCAACGAATACAAGCGTCGCCAGGCCCCGCCGGGGGTGCGTATCAGCCGGCGCGCCTTCGGCCGTGACCGTCGTTACCCGATCAGCTCCGGTTTCCGTCCCGACAAGATTGACGACTGAGTCTCGCTGATCGGCTAACAGGAAGGGCCGGCAGTCAGCGGTGGACCGGCCGGCATTTCTATCCCAGATCGCCCCACTGGTACTGCAGCACCGCCACCCCGGTGATCGCTGCAGTCTCGGCGCGCAGGATGCGCGGTCCGATGGTCAGTGCCCGAAACCCGTGTTCCCCGGCCAACGCGACTTCGTCCCCGGTCAGCCCGCCCTCCGGGCCGACCAGCAGCGACACTCCCGTGGGGCGCTGCTGATCGCGCAGGGCTTGCAGCGGCTGTTGGGCGCGTGGGTCGAGCACCAGTTTTACCGGCGCATCGGTTGCCGCCAGTGCCTGGTCCAGTGGGCGAATCGGTTCGATGGTCGGCAAGGTGTCGCGCCCGCACTGCTCGCAGGCGTTGATCATGATCTGACGCCAGCGGACCAGGCGCTTCTCGGCCCGGTTGCCCTTCAGTTCCAGCACGCTGCGCTCGGTTTCCACCGGCGCGATGGTAGTCACGCCCAGCTCGACCGCCTTCTGGATCACCAGCTCCATTTTCTCGCCCTTGGCCAGCGCGGCCATCAGGGTGATCGGGACCACCGACTCGGCGGGGCTGGCTTGGCTCGATTCGACCAGCACGCGGGCTTCGCGCCGTGCCAGTGTCAGCCGGCCGCGGGCGCGCGAGCCGCGCCCGTTGAACAGTTCCAGTGGCTGGCCGTCCTTCAGGCGCAGGACGTTTCTCAGGTAGTTGACGGTATCCGCCGGCAGGTCGATTTCGCTGCCGGCTTGTAGTTCGTGGTCGACAAAGACGCGGCGGGTGCGCATCGGTGCTAGCGCGACGCCACGCGCGCGGCGTCGCGCGTGACTTCGAATACGTGTCGATAGTCGTCTTCGTCGAGCACGTAGGGGGGCATCCAGTAGAGGGTGTTGCCGAGCGGGCGCAGCAGCAGCTCATGCTCGAGCGCGTATTGGTACGCGCGCACCCCGCGGCGATCCCCGGACGGAAACGGCTCGCCCGTCGCCGGGTCGACCAGGTCCATGGCGGCGATCATCCCGGTGCGGCGCACGTTGGTGATGTGGGGCTCTTCGGCCAGTTCGGCGAGGTGCCGGTCCATGATGTCCTGCGATTTCTGGTTGGCGTTGATGACGTCGTCGCGCTCGAACAGGTCGAGGGTGGCGAGTGCCGCCGCGCAGGCCAGCGGGTTGCCCGTGAAGCTGTGGCTGTGCAGGAAGGCGCGCATGGTCGCGTAGTCGTCGTAAAACGCCTGGTAGACCGTGTCGCTGGTCAGTACCGCGGCCAGCGGCAGGTAGCCGGCCGTCAGCCCCTTGGACAGGCACATGAAGTCCGGGGTGATGTCGGCCTGTTCGCAGGCGAACAGGGTGCCGGTGCGGCCGAAGCCCACCGCGATTTCGTCACAGATCAGGTGGACGTCGAACTCGTCGCAGAGCATCCGCAGTCCGCGGATGTAGTCCGGGTGGTGCATCAGCATGCCCGCCGCGCATTGCACCAAGGGTTCGACGATCACCGCGGCGGTACGGTCGGCCTGCTCCTCGAGGATCCGTCGCATGCCCTCGAGCGCCTCGGCGGCCCGCTCGCGACAGTCGCCCTGATCCTGGCGGCAGGCCGGCGACGGGGCGGTCGCGGTGGCGCGCAGTAGCGGGCCGTAGGTGTCCTTGTACAGGCCGACGTCACCGACCGAGAGCGTGCCGAGCGTCTCGCCGTGGTAGCTGTTGGCCACCGTGACGAACTCGCTCTTCTCCGGCCGGCCGCTGTTGCGCCAGTAGTGGTAGCTCATCTTGAGCGCCACCTCGACACCCGAGGAGCCGTTGTCGGCGTAGAAGACGCGGTCGAGCCCCGAGGGCGTGATCTCCACCAGTCGTTCGGAGAGCTCGACCACCGGGCCGTGCGAGAAGCCGGCCAGAATCACGTGCTCGAGCTTGTCGAGCTGTGCCTTGATGCGGTCGTTGATGTAGGGGTTGGCGTGGCCGAAGATGTTGACCCACCAGGAGCTGATGATGTCGAGGTAGCGCCGACCGTCGAAGTCGTACAGCCACGGCCCCTCGCCGCGGTCGACGGGTACCAGCGGGATGGACTCGTGGTCCTTCATCTGGGTGCAGGGGTGCCAGAGGACGTTGAGGTCGCGGCGTTGCCAGTCCTGGTTGCGGGTCATGCCGTGCTCCGGAAGTCAGCGGTGAATTCAGCGTTCGTTGATGGTCTCTTCGACCCGTCGGCCGAAGTGCCGCCCGCCGCGCTCGGCCAGCGAGACGCGCACCCGGTCGCCGGGCCGGAGGTCGAGCACGCTTACCGCCCGGCCTTCGAGGGAGACCAGGCGGATAGTCTCGGCGTGCTGCAGTATCGCGGAGTAGCGGGTGCCGTCATCGTCGACCGCCTCGATCTGCACCATCGGCCGGCGCTCGATCTTGTTGCGGCCGACGGCGAGCGTGCGCGTGTGGCCATCGCTGTCCACCACCAGGGCGGGGTCACCACTTGCCATCTCGGCGAGATAGCGCACGCGGTCCCCGGGCGTGACCACGTAGCCGTGGATCGCGCCGGCGTTCACCCGGAAGGGGCGTGCGGCACAGTGCGGGTTGTCGACGTTTTCGCTGTGGATCAGAAAGCGGGCGTGGTTGAAGCTGCCCACCAGCAGGCCCTCGCCAGGGGCGAGTTCGCCGATCAGGTCGAGGCAGCTGCGATCGCCCATGCCCACCGGCGTGATGGCGCTGATGCGCGCGTCCGTCAGCTCGACCGGTGCGGGGGCGAGCTCGGCGAGCATGCGCCCCAGTGCCGCGATGGTGGCGGCGTCCGCATGGCGCAGCCAGATGCCCGCCACTCCCTGTTCCATGATCGTCAGTGCGAGTTTGGCCTGCTCGGCGGTATCGACCACCTGAATCACGTCCACGCCGCGGGCGATCAGGTTCTCGGCCGGGATGATGGTCCATTCGGTCGGTTCGATCACGGCGAGCCGGTCAGGCCGGACGGCCTCCTCGTCACTCTCGCGCTCAATGCGGTAGCGCTCGAAATCCCGGCCTTCACGGAACGCGCCACCGGCGCCGACACGCGGCAGGTCTGCCGTGTCGGCGCCTTCCGGCACCACCAGGGCCGTGGCGCCGGCCTCGCCCGCGGCGCGTGCCGTGGCCGGGTCGGCCGGTTCGATCCAGATGTGCTTGCGCGGGGTCGAATCGCTCATGAGCGGCAGTATAACGTCTCGCCGGGGCGGCCGTGCGGGGTCAGTCCGCGACCAGGCCGGCATCCTTGCACAGCCGGATCACCGGTCCCGAGCGGTTCATGGCGTAGAAGTGGATTCCCGGCGCGCCGGCATCGACCAGTTGCCGGCAGAGCTCGGCGACCACGTCGTGACCGAAGGCGCGCAGGCTTTCCAGGTCGTCGCCGAAGGCCTCCAGGCGTTTGCGCAGCCAGCGCGGGATGTCCGCGCCGCACATGTCGGAAAATCGCGCCAGTTGCTGGTAGTTGGTGATCGGCATCACGCCGGGGACGATCGGCACGGCGATGTCCAGGCGTTCGCAGTCATCGAGAAAGCGCCGGTAGGCCTCGATCGAGTAGAAATACTGCGTGATCGCCGCGTCCGCGCCGGCCTCGACCTTGCGCTTGAAGTTGGCCAGGTCGTCATCCGCACTGGCGGCCTGCGGATGGATTTCCGGGTAGGCCGCCACCTCGACGTGGAACCAGTCACCGCTGTACTCGCGGATGAAGGCGACCAGCTCGTTGGCGTAGCGGAAGTCGCCCGGGTCCTGCATGCCGCTGGGCAGGTCGCCGCGCAGGGCGACGATCCGCCGGATGCCCTGCTCGCGGTAGTCGTCGAGGATCTGCCCGATGCCCTCGCGCGAGGAGCCGATGCAGGACAGGTGCGGGGCGGCCGGCACGCCCGAGTCGCGCTGGATCTCGCGGACCGTCTCGAAGGTGCGGGTCTGGGTCGAGCCGCCCGCACCGAAGGTGACCGAGAAGTACTCGGGGTCGATTGCGCGCGCCAGTGTCTGATAGACCTCGCGCAGCTTCGCCTCGCCGTCGTCGGACTTGGGCGGAAAGAATTCACAGGAAACCGGGATCGGCATGCTTCCTCCGGAAAATGTAGGGCGGGCGACACGGGATGCCGTGCCGCCCGGGGGCGTATCGGTCGCGCCAGATCAGTAGCGCCAGATCAGTAGCGATAGGCGTCCGGCTTGAACGGACCGTCGGCGGGCACGCCCAGGTACTTGGCCTGCGCGTCGGTCATGCGCGTGAGCACACCGCCGAAACCTTCGACCATGTAGCGGGCGACTTCCTCGTCGAGCTGCTTGGGCAGTACCTCGACGCGCAGCGACTCGGCCTTCTTTCCGGCCGGCAGGTCGGCGAAGCGTTCCTGGAACAGATGGATCTGTGCCAGTACCTGGTTGGCGAACGAGCCGTCCATGATGCGGCTCGGGTGGCCGGTGGCATTGCCCAGGTTCACCAGGCGGCCTTCGGAGAGCAGGATCAGGTAATTCTCGCTGTCCGGGTCGAATGCGCCGCCGGCGGTCGCCTCGCGGTAGATCTTGTGGACCTGCGGCTTGATCTCTTCCCAGGCCCAGTTTTCCCGCATGTAAGCGGTGTCGATCTCGTTGTCGAAGTGGCCGATGTTGCAGACCACGGCCGCGTTCTTTAGTGCCCGCAGCATGGGGGCGTCGCAGACATTGACGTTGCCGGTGGTGGTGACGAGCAGGTCGATCTTGCCCAGCAGGGCCTTGTCGATGCCGTCGTCGTTGCCGGTGTTGATACCGTCGACGTACGGCGAGACAACCTCGAAGCCGTCCATCGCGGCCTGCATGGCGCAGATCGGGTCGATCTCGGTAATCTTGACGATCATGCCCTCCTGGCGCAGCGAGGCGGCCGAGCCCTTGCCGACGTCACCGTAGCCGATCACCAGCGCCTGCTTGCCGGAGAGCAGGTGATCGGTGGCGCGCTTGATCGCATCCGAGAGCGAGTGACGGCAGCCGTACTTGTTGTCGTTCTTCGACTTGGTGACCGCGTCGTTGACGTTGACCGCCGGGATCTTGAGCGAGCCTTCCTCGAGCATTTCCAGCAGGCGGTGCACGCCGGTGGTGGTTTCCTCGGAGACGCCGTGGATGCCCTCGATCAGGTTGGGGTATTTCTCGTGCATCAGGCCGGTGAGGTCGCCGCCGTCATCGAGCAGCAGGTTGGGGGTCCAGGCTTGCTGGTCGTCCCCGGGACCCTGGATGGTCTGTTCGACGCACCACCAGTATTCCTCCTCGGTCTCGCCCTTCCAGGCGAATACCGGCACGCCAGAGGCGGCGATCGCGGCCGCGGCGTGATCCTGCGTCGAGAAAATGTTGCACGACGACCAGCGCACCTCGGCCCCGAGCGCGGTGAGCGTCTCGATCAGCACGGCGGTTTGGATGGTCATGTGGATGCAGCCGGCGATGCGCGCTCCGGCCAGCGGCTGCTGGGCGCGGTATTTCTCGCGGATCTTGATCAGCGCCGGCATTTCGCGCTCGGCGATGCGGATCTCGCGGCGGCCCCAGTCGGCCAGCGTGATGTCGGCGACCTGGTAGTCGTTGAAGGCTTGCGGTTTGGTGACTGCGTTCACGGTCAGCGTCCTCGTCGATTCTTTTCAGTGGATCGACTTGAACGAGAGGGCGGGACGTGCGGCTCTTGTTCAAGTCGAGGCTTGAAAGCGAACCCGGTTCTAATGGGGCGGGTTCTCAAGAGCGCCGTTGTTCAGGTGACGGACCGACTGTGTCGGACCGCCGCCACGCCTCGGCCGAGCCTGACCCGCTGATCAGCGGATTGCAGCGCTCCTCGGTCGGGGCGGGGAAATCAGTCGCGGAGTATAACCGCCCGCGGGACGGTCTGCACGGGCGAGTCGCGCCGGGGCCTTACAGACCCGCGTCGGCGCGCAGTGCCTCGGCGCGATCGGTGCGCTCCCAGCTGAATTCCGGCTCCTCGCGGCCGAAATGGCCGCCGACGGCGGTCTTACGGTAGATCGGCCGGATCAGGTCCAGCATTTTCAGGATGCCGTAGGGGCGCAGGTCGAAGTGCTGGCGGACCAGATCGGTGATGCGCTCGTTGGAGACCGTCCCAGTGCCGAAGGTGTCGACCGAGATCGAGGTGGGTTCGGCGACACCGATGGCGTAGGAAATCTGGATCTCGCAGCGATCGGCCAGCCCGGCGGCCACGATGTTCTTGGCCACGTAGCGCCCGGCATAGGCGGCCGAGCGGTCGACCTTCGAGGGGTCCTTGCCGGAGAAGGCACCGCCGCCATGGCGGGCCATGCCGCCGTAGGTGTCGACGATGATCTTCCGCCCGGTCAGGCCGCAGTCGCCCACCGGGCCGCCGATGATGAACTGGCCGGTGGGATTGATGTGGTACTTGGTGTGCTGGTCGAGCCACTCGGCCGGCAGCACCGGCTTGATGATCTCCTCCATCACGGCCTCGTGCAGGTCGGGCTGGGCGATGTCCGGGTTGTGCTGGGTGGAGAGCACCACGGCGTCGATGCCCACCGGGACCCCGTCCTCGTAGCGGAAGGTGACCTGCGATTTGGCGTCGGGACGCAGCCACGGCAGGGTGCCGGCCTCGCGCACCGTCGCTTGTTGTTGCACCAGGCGGTGGGCGTAGGTGATCGGCGCGGGCATCAGCACGTCGGTTTCGTTGGTCGCGTAACCGAACATCAGGCCCTGGTCGCCGGCGCCCTGGTTGGCGACGTCCTCGCGGTCGACGCCCTGGGCGATATCGGAGGACTGCTTGCCGATGGCGTTCAGCACGCCGCAGGTATGCCCGTCGAAGCCGAGCTCCGAGCTGGTGTAGCCGATGTCCACGATCACGTCGCGCACCAGTTCGTCCACATCGACCCAGGCCGAGGTGGTCACCTCGCCGGCCAGGACGACGAAGCCGGTCTTGACCAATGCTTCGCAGGCAACCCGGGCCGCGGGATCCTGCTCGAGGATCGCGTCGAGGATGGCGTCACTGATCTGGTCGGCGATCTTGTCCGGGTGGCCCTTGGAGACGGACTCCGAGGTGAACAGGTGGCGCTTGGCGGCGTGTGCGCTCATGTCGTGCAGGCCTCTCTTGCATGCAGATGGGGCGGTCGAGTCGTGTCGCCGGGCGCGGTCAAGCCGTCCGGCGGGCGCAATCATGGCACAGCTTGCCCCGCGGGTCAGTCGCCGGGCGTTCAGTAGCCGTAGGTGCCGATCAGCAACTCGGCGTTACCGCGGTAATAGCGGTTGGTCGCGGGCACGATGTCGGTCAGCTGCTGTTCGTCGAGGATGCGCTGGCCTTCCTCGGTTTCGGCAAAAGACAACAGTGCCTGTTGCAGCGCCTTGCGGGTGCGCTCGTTGAGCTCCGGTGAAACGGAGAAGCCCAGGAAGGGCAGGGGCTCGGTCGTGATCACCGGGTACAGGCCCGGGTAGCCGCCGACCAGCGGGGAGGGGATCACGCCGGCCCGCGCCTTGCCCTCGAGCACGGCGGTGGCGACATCGCGGTTGGTGCGTTCGAAGACCAGGGTCGGTTGCTGGACCGGGTTGGGGAACAGCTGATAGAGCACCAGTGCCCCGACCGATGGCGACGGCTGGACCGCGACGCGCTTGTTGACGAGCTCCTTGGGCGACAGGATCAGGTCATCATCGCGGGTGACCAGCGACTGGGTCACCTCGCCGTCGAAGCGGGCAATGACCTGCCAGTTCTGGCGCTGGACGCGAAAGTCGGTCACCGGGGCGGCATCGAGTGCAATATCGAACTCCGAGCCGCCGCGCGTCGCCTCCCAGAAGGAAAGGTAGTTCGGGAACAGTTCGAGTTCGACCGTCTCGCCCAGCCGGCGACTCAGGTAGTCGGCCACCGGCGCGTAGGCCTGGCTCAGCTCCGCTTCCGGCAGGAAGGGCGCGATTGCCATCTTGAGAGTGTCCTCTGCCTTGGCGGGCAGAGTGACGACCAGCAACGCGGCGGCCCCGAGGAGCAGGGAAAGCAGTCCGGTGTGGCGACGAGCGGTCGGGCGAGAGGCGTGGGCGGGGCGCGGCGAGGCGTGCATTGGGGTGTTTCTCCTGGTCCTTGGCGATCGTTTCGTGTCCGCGACCGGTCTGCCGCCGGTTTGCGCGTATTGCCCTGACGGGGTCTGGATCCTGCGTGGCCGGCCGGCTGCCAGGGCGGCCTGCGGTGCCATCACCCGCGTCATGGCGGATACTCGAATCGCAGGAAAAATATCACAGTTGCCGCTCGGGCGGCGAGCGGCGGGCGGTTTGCCTTCCGGTTGGTGTGTCATGCGACACTCTGGTGTTCACTCAAGCACTAGGCCTTCCAAACACTGGGCCTTCCCTAGAGACAAGCCGCAAGGAGGTTCGCTCATGGCTCGCACCGAAACCCCGGTCTGTGATTTTGGTCGTCCCGCCGTGGATTTTGCCCTGCCGGACACCGAGGGGCGCATCTGGCGCCTGAGTGATGTGCAGGGTGAAAAGGGCACGCTGGTGATGTTCATCTGCAACCATTGCCCCTACGTCAAGGCGGTGCTCGATCGCATCGTGCGCGATGCGCGTGAACTCAAGGGGCTGGGGGTCAACACGGTGGCGATCATGTCCAATGATCCCAGCGACTATCCCGAGGACTCGCCGGAGAACATGAAGCGGGTCGCCGAGGCGTACAAGTTCTCCTTTCCCTACCTGGTCGACGAGTCCCAGTCTGTCGCCAAGGCCTATGGGGCGGTCTGCACGCCGGATTTCTTTGGCTACAACGCGGATCTCGAGCTGCAGTACCGCGGTCGCTTGGATGCCTCACGCAAGGAGGCCGAGCCGGACGCGCCGCGCGAGCTGTTCGAGGCGATGAAGCAGGTGGCCGAAACCGGTCGCGGCCCCGAGGAGCAGGTTCCCTCCATGGGTTGCTCGATCAAGTGGCGCGAGGCCTGAGCTGGCTGGCCTGGCCGGCCTTTTTGGCTCGCCGGGAGGGCAATGTCTGTCGTTCCTAAGTAATTGAAAAACAGGGTGGTTGCCTTGCGTGAGGGTTTTGGGGACAATGTCGCGCAACTTCCGCGCCTGCCCCAAGGCCAGGCGCCGTCGTCTGCGTGCGCAATGCACACGGCGCCCAGAACCGCTTCTTTTTCAACCCTTTGGAGTGTTTTATGTCGACACGTAGAGAGCTTGCCAACGCGATTCGCGCGTTGAGCATGGACGCCGTTCAGAAGGCGAATTCGGGTCACCCGGGTGCCCCCATGGGCATGGCGGATATCGCCGAGGTGCTGTGGAACGACTACATGCACCACAACCCGAAGAACCCGGAATGGCCGAACCGCGACCGTTTCGTGCTCTCCAACGGTCACGGTTCGATGCTGATCTACTCTCTGCTCCACCTGACCGGCTACGAGCTGCCGATTGAAGAGCTGAAGAACTTCCGTCAGCTGCACTCCAAGACCCCGGGTCACCCGGAATACGGCTACACCCCGGGCGTCGAGACCACCACCGGTCCGCTGGGCCAGGGTCTCACCAACGCCGTCGGCATGGCCATCGCCGAAAAGATGCTTGCCGGCCAGTTCAACAAGCCGAGCCACAAGGTCGTCGATCATTACACCTACTGCTTCTTGGGTGACGGTTGCCTGATGGAAGGCATCTCCCACGAGGCCTGCTCGCTGGCGGGCACCCTGGGTCTGGGCAAGCTGATTGCCTTCTACGACGACAACGGCATCTCCATCGACGGCCACGTCGAGGGCTGGTTCACCGACGACACGCCCAAGCGTTTCGAGTCCTACGGCTGGCACGTCGTTCGTGACGTCGACGGTCACGATGCCGACGCCATCGACGCGGCCATCCGCGAGGCGCGTTCGGTCAACGACAAGCCGACCATGATCTGCACCAAGACCGTCATCGGCTTCGGCGCGCCGAACCTCTGCGGCACCCACGACTGCCACGGCGCCGCCCTGGGCGACGCCGAGGTCAAGGCCACCCGCGAAAACATCGGCTGGAGCCACGAGCCGTTCGTCATTCCGGACGAGGTCTACGCCGGCTGGGATGCCTCCGAGAAGGGCGCGAAGGCCGAGGCCGAGTGGAACGAGACCTTCGCCGCCTACGAGAAGGCTTATCCCGCCGAGGCCGCCGAGCTCAAGCGTCGCCTGAACGGCGACCTGCCGGCCGACTTCAGCGACAAGATGGACGCGCTGATCAAGGAGATCGACGCCAAGGGCGAGAGCGTCGCCTCGCGCAAGGCCTCGCAGGCCGTGATCACCGGCCTGGCCGAGATGCTGCCGGAACTGGTCGGCGGTTCCGCTGACCTGGCGCCGTCCAACCTGACCACCTGGAAGGGCTGCACCGCGCTGACCGCCACCGAGTCGGATGCCAACTACATCCACTACGGCGTGCGCGAATTCGGCATGAGCGCCATCATGAACGGCATGGTGCTGCACGGCGGCCTGCTGCCGTATGCCGGCACCTTCCTGATGTTCTCCGAGTACGCTCGCAACGCGCTGCGCATGTCGGGGCTGATGAAGATCGGTTCGATCTTCGTCTACACCCACGACTCCATCGGCCTGGGCGAAGACGGTCCGACCCACCAGCCGGTCGAGCAGATCGCCACCATGCGCCTGATTCCGCGCATGCAGACCTGGCGCCCGTGTGACGCAGTCGAGACCGCGGTGGCCTGGAAGCAGGCGATCGTTCGTCGCGACGCACCGACCTCGCTGGTCTTCTCGCGCCAGGGGCTGCCGCACCAGACCCGCACGCCTGAGCAGATCGCCAACATCGAGAAGGGCGGCTACATCCTGAAGGACTGCGACGGCACGCCGGACCTGATCCTGATCGCCACCGGCTCCGAGGTCGGCCTGGCGATGGACGCGGCCGAGAAGCTGACCGACAAGAAGGTCCGCATCGTCTCCATGCCCTGCGTCGAGGCCTTCGCCGCCCAGGACGAGGCCTACCGCGAGTCGGTACTGCCGAGCAGCGTGACTGCGCGCATGGCCATCGAGGCCGGTGTGACCCAGGGCTGGTACAAGTACGTCGGCAGCCAGGGCAAGGTGTTCGGCCTGGACACCTTCGGTGAGTCCGCGCCGGCCGGTGACCTGTTCGAGTTCTTCGGTTTCACCGCCGATCGCGTCGCCGAGGAAGCCCGCAAGCTGGGCTGATCCGGGCTCGCATCAACCGTTTTTGGGCGCATGTGTCGTCAATCGCATGCGCCCTGACTGATTTGTATCCACGTATCGATTAGGAGAAAACCCATGGCTATTCGTGTCGGTATCAACGGCTTCGGTCGTATCGGTCGCATGGTGTTCCGTGCGGCAGCTCAGGAATTCCCGGAGCTGGAAATCGTTGGCATCAACGACCTGCTGGAGCCGGAGTACCTGGCGTACATGCTCAAGTACGACTCCGTGCACGGCCGTTTCGACGGTGACGTGTCGGTCGAAGGCAACAACCTGGTCGTCAACGGCAAGAAGATCCGCCTGACCGCCGAGAAGGACCCGTCCCAGCTCAAGTGGGGCGACCTGGACGTCGACGTCGTGGTCGAGTCCACCGGCCTGTTCCTTACCGAGGAGACCTGCCAGAAGCACATCGAGGCGGGCGCCAAGAAGGTCGTGCAGTCGGCCCCGTCCAAGGACGCCACCCCGATGTTCGTCTACGGCGTCAACCACAACGACTACGCCGGTCAGCCGATCGTCTCCGCCGCCTCCTGCACCACCAACTGCCTGGCGCCGGTGGCCAAGGTCCTGAACGACAAGTTCGGCATCAAGCGTGGCCTGATGAGCACCGTTCACGCCGCTACCGCCACCCAGAAGACCGTTGATGGCCCGTCCCAGAAGGACTGGCGCGGCGGCCGCGGCATCCTGGAGAACATCATCCCGTCCTCCACCGGTGCCGCCAAGGCCGTGGGCAAGGTCCTGCCGGCCCTGAACGGCAAGCTGACCGGCATGGCGTTCCGCGTGCCGACTTCCGACGTCTCCGTGGTCGACCTGACCGCCGAGCTGGAAAAGGGCGCCTCCATGGACGACATCAAGGCGGCTATGAAGGAAGCCTCCGAGGGTGAGCTCAAGGGCGTGCTGGGTTACACCGAGGAAGCGGTCGTTTCCACCGACTTCCGTGGTCACCCGGAGCCGTCCGTGTTCGATGCCAAGGCCGGCATCGCCCTGGACGACACCTTCGTCAAGGTTGTCGCCTGGTACGACAACGAGTTCGGTTACACCTGCAACATGCTGCGCGTCGTGCAGCACGTCGGCAAGTAAATCGACTGACCGGAACGGGTGGGTTTTCCCACCCGTTTTTCCACCTGTCTTTCGCGCCACGCGAGAGCCGTAAGGACTGGGCGTCACCGAGTCGTCCCCCATTCCTTACCGCTTTTTATCTGTCTCATTGAGGAGTTTTCCATGGCGAACGTCATCCGCATGACTGATCTCGATCTTGCCGGCAAGCGCGTGTTGATCCGCGCCGACCTGAACGTGCCGGTCAAGGACGGCAAGGTCACCTCTGATGCGCGCATCAGCGCCTCGCTGGGGACCATCAAGGCCGCGCTCGACCAGGGCGCCCACGTGATGGTCACCTCGCACCTGGGTCGTCCGACCGAGGGTGAGTTCTCCGAGGAGGATTCCCTGGCCCCAGTCGCCAAGGACCTGGGCGACAAGCTTGGCCGCGAGGTTCGGCTGGTGCGTGACTACCTGGGCAAGGACGTCGCAGTCGACGGCGGCGAAGTGGTCATGCTGGAAAACGTCCGCTTCAACAAGGGCGAGAAGAAGGACGACGAGGCGCTCGCCAAGCAGTACGCCGCCCTGTGCGACGTGTTCGTGATGGATGCCTTCGGCACGGCCCACCGCGCCCAGGCGTCCACCCACGGCGTGGCCAAGTTCGCGCCGACCGCGTGCGCCGGCACCCTGCTCACCGAGGAACTCGAGGCGTTGACCCAGGCGCTGGCCAACCCGGCCCGCCCGATGGTCGCCATCGTCGGTGGCTCCAAGGTCTCCACCAAGCTGACCGTGCTCGAGGCGCTGGCGGCGAAGGTCGACCAGCTGATCGTCGGCGGCGGCATCGCCAACACCTTCGTCAAGGCCGCCGGCCACGGCGTGGGCAAGTCGCTCTGCGAGGACGACCTCGTGCCGACGGCCAAGGCGCTGATGGACAAGCTCAAGAGCAACGGTGCCAACATCCCGCTGCCGACCGACGTGGTCGTCGGCAAGCAGTTCGACGAGAACGAGTCGGCCGTGCTCAAGCGTGTCGAGGACGTGGCCGACGACGACATGATCTTCGACATCGGGCCGGAGAGTGCCGAGGCACTGGCCAAGGTGATCGAGAACGCCGGTACCGTCGTCTGGAACGGCCCGGTCGGCGTGTTCGAGTTCGACCAGTTCGGTGATGGCACCAAACGCATCTCCCAGGCGATCGCCGACACCAAGGCCTTCACCCTGGCCGGCGGCGGCGACACGATCGCGGCGATCCAGAAGTACGACATCTACGACAAGGTCAGCTACATCTCGACCGCTGGCGGTGCGTTCCTCGAGTTCCTGGAGGGCAAGACCCTGCCGGCGGTTGCCATGCTGGAAGAGCGGGCGAAAGGCTGATGGCAAACATGCACGGTTCCACTGATCATCTTCCGGCACAGCGACGGACCAAGATCGTCGCTACGCTCGGCCCGGCCAGCGACGACCTGACCACCATTACCAACCTCGTGCGGGCGGGTATCGATGTCGTGCGGATGAACTTCTCGCACGGCAAGGCCGCCGACCACCAGCGGCGCGCCGACATGGTGCGCGAGGCGGCGGCCGCCGAAGGTCGTTACGTCGCGATCCTCGGTGACCTGCAAGGCCCGAAGATCCGCATCGACCGGTTCAAGGATGGCAAGGTTGAGCTCGAGGAGGGCAAGCCGTTCACCCTCGATGCCGACCTCGACCCCGATGGCGGCGACGAGACCAAGGTGGGCATCACCTACAAGGCGCTGGTCTCCGATTCGCGCCCGGGTGACATCCTGCTGCTCGACGATGGCCGGATCGTCCTGAAGGTCGACAATGTCCAGGGCAATCAGGTCCAGACCACCGTCACCGTCGGCGGCATGCTGTCCAACAACAAGGGCATCAACCGCCAGGGCGGCGGCCTGTCCGCGCCGGCGATCACCGACAAGGATCGCGCCGACATCAAGACGGCCGCCGAGATCGGTGTGGATTACATCGCCGTCTCGTTCCCGCGTTCGGGCGAGGATATCCACGAGGCTCGTCGCCTGCTGCAGGAAGCCGGTTGCCGCGCGCACATCGTCTCCAAGATCGAGCGCGCCGAGGCGATCGACTGCATCCGCGAGATCATCCAGGCCTCCGATGCGATCATGATCGCCCGCGGTGACCTGGGCGTGGAAATCGGCGATGCCGAGCTCCCCGCGGTGCAGAAGGCCTTCATCAAGATGGCCAAGGAGCTCAACCGCCCCGTCATCACCGCGACCCAGATGATGGAAACCATGATCGACAACCCGATCCCGACCCGGGCCGAGGTGTTCGACGTGGCCAACGCGGTGCTCGACGGCACCGACGCGGTGATGCTCTCGGCCGAGACGGCCGCCGGCAAGTACCCGGTGCGCGTGGTCGAGACCATGGCGCGGGTCTGCCATCGGGCCGAGTACCAGATCGAGGCGAAGAAGAGCGCCGCGCCGTTGGACGTGCCCTTCGAGCGGATCGACCAGGCGATTGCCTACTCGGCGATCTACACGGCCAACCACCTCTCGGTCGCGGCGATCGTCGCGTTGTCCGAGTCGGGGGCGACGCCGTTGTGGATGTCGCGTGTCGATACCGACATCCCGATCTACACCTTCACCCGCTCGGAGGAAACGGCCCGCCGCGTCGGTCTCTACCGCGGCGTGCAGGCGGTGCACTTCCCGGTGCCGTCGACCGACCATGCCGAGGTCAACCGGATGGTGATCGAGAGTCTCCAGCAGATGGAAAAGCTCGACGAGGGCGACCTGGTGATCATCACCAAGGGCGACCTGATGGGTCAGATGGGCGGCACGAACGCCATGAAGATCGTTCGAGTCGGGGACGTGATCTCCGTCGACTGACGGGCGGCGGTCAGGTCCTGGCGCGATTTGGGATATCCGGGTGCGCTGGGTATGCTGTCGCGCTGATTGAATTTTCGGTGACCGAATCGGTCCGATCCGGTCACCGCCACGGTTTCGCAACTACGTTTCAACTTGAGGAGAGGCACTATGGCGCTCATTTCGCTTCGCCAGCTGCTGGATCATGCCGCTGAACACAGCTACGGCATGCCGGCGTTCAACGTCAACAACATGGAGCAGATCCACGCGATCATGCAGGCCGCCGACGAAGTCGACAGCCCGGTGATCCTGCAGGGCTCCGCCGGTGCTCGCAAGTACGCCGGCGAGCCGTTCCTGCGCCACCTCGTCGAGGCGGCCACCGAGATGTACCCGCACATCCCGATCGTCATGCACCAGGACCACGGCTCGGATCCGGGCGTCTGCCTGCGTGCGATCCAGTCGGGCTTCTCCTCGGTCATGATGGACGGCTCGCTGCTGCCGGACATGAAGACCCCGTCCGACTACGAGTACAACGCCAACGTCACCGCCAAGGTGACCGAGATGGCGCACGCCGGCGGTGTTTCCGTCGAGGGTGAGCTGGGCTGCCTCGGTTCGCTGGAAACCGGCGAGATGGGCGAGGAAGACGGCCACGGCGCGGAAGGCAAGCTGGACATGGACATGCTGCTGACTGATCCGGAAGAAGCGGCTCAGTTCGTCAAGCACACCGACTGTGACGCCTTGGCGATCGCCATCGGCACCAGCCACGGCGCCTACAAGTTCACGCAGAAGCCGACCGGCCAGATCCTGCGCATCGACCGCGTCAAGGAGATCCACCAGCGGATCCCGGACACGCACCTGGTCATGCACGGCTCCTCCTCCGTACCGGAAGAGTGGCTCGAGATCATCAACAACTACGGCGGCGACATGGGTCAGACCTATGGTGTGCCGGTTGAAGAGATCGTCGAGGGCATCAAGCACGGCGTTCGCAAGGTCAACATCGACACCGACCTGCGCATGGCGTCCACTGGTGCGGTACGTAAGCACCTCGAAGAGAACAAGTCGAACTTCGACCCGCGCAAGTTCCTGAAAGAGGCGACTGCCGGCATGCAGGCCATCTGCAAGGCACGCTTCGAGGCCTTCGGTTCGGCCGGCATGGCTTCCAAGATCCGTCCGATCTCCCTGGAAGAGATGTACAAGCGTTACGAGTCGGGCAGCCTCAAGCAAAAGATCCGCTGATCTTGGCTTGACCGGGCTGTTGCCCGGTGCCGCTCAAAACGACAACCCCGCCAATTGGCGGGGTTTTTTGTGGCTCCGGGTTTGTCCCTGACCGTAGGCGAGAGTGTGCAAATGCGTGATAATCGGTCGCATGGGAGGGAATGCGTACAAGGATGACCCCGTATCCCGGCTGCCGGCGGCTAACCGGCGACCGGGGCTGCGTGCCGTCTGGCTGCTGGTGCTGGTGGGGTGGTTGTTGCTGGGAGTGCTCGGCACGCTGTTGGTGCAGCGGGAGTTCGACTCCGAGGTCGACGCCCGCGCCGATCGCCTGCTGGACACCGCCGACTACGCCCTGTCGAGTCGCCAGGCCGAACTGGCGAGGATCGCCCGAATACTGGCACTGGACGAGCGGGTGCGCGAAATCCTGTCACAGGCCCGGGCGATGGTCGAGTTGGAAGGTGGCGCTGGCGGTGCTGAAGGGGCCGCAACGCTCCGCCGCGAACTCGCCCGGGCGGTCACCCCGATCGCCTCCGAGCTGATCCACGGCCAGGATCGCGTGATGCAGTTTCACCTGGGCCCGGAGGCGGTCAGTTTCCTGCGGGTGCATGCCCCGGACCGTTTCGGTGACGAGCTGGCGTCCCTGCGGCCGTTGCTGGCCGAGGTGTATCGCAACGGGCGAGGCGCCATGGGTTTCGAGGTGGGACGCGTGTTTTCCGGCTTTCGTGCGGTCGAACCGGTTTGGGCCCCGAACCCCGGTGGCGCCTCCGGTGGGTCGGATCGGGTGATCGGGACCGTCGAGGTGGGCACGGGTGTCACGCCGGTCGACAGCTACCTCGAAGAGAGCCTGGGGGCCCGCGCGACCCTGCTGCTGCCCGCCGCTATCGCTGAAAAAAACATCTGGGCGGAGATGCGCGAACGGCGGCATATCGCCCCGGTGGGGGACGGCGATTACTACCTCGACGGGCCCAAGGTTGATCATCTCGGGCTGGCCGCCGCCCTTCGCCATCTCGAGGGCGAGCCAGCGGCACGGTGGCGGTTTTCAGCCGACGGGCGTGAGTGGCTGGCCGTGTCGCGCCCCGTGCCGATTCTCACCCAGGAGAGTGATAAACCGGCCCAACTCGTGGCGGTCGAACCGATCACGGATCTCTATGCGGCGATGCAACGGCGGCTGGTCACCCTGCTGGCCGCCGTGGTGGTCGCCTTCCTGCTGACGTCGCTGGGCTTGTGGCTGCTGTCTCGTTGGCAGCGGACGCGGTGGATGGTGGTCATCGATCGTGCCGAGGCCGAGCGTGACGCGCTGTTCGAGCTGAGCCCCCAGCCACTGGAGCTGACCGACATGCAGGGACGCTCGTTGCTGGTGAATGATGCCTTTCGCCGCACCTTCGGGGTCGTCGAGTCCGTCGATGGGCGCGGTTGGCTCGCGCGAGGTCTCGAGGGCTTGCAGCTCGAGGCGTTCGAGCGAGCCATCGCCCGCGGCGAGCGCTGGAACGGCGCGTTGCGTCTGCCGGCATTGCAGGGGAGATCAGGCTGGTTCCGAGTGCAGGTGGTGCCGATTGCCGACGAGTCCGGTCGTCCGGCCCGACTGTGGTGGTTCTTCCACGATGTCGATCGTGAACGCCGGGCCGCGGCCATCGCACAGGCAGAGCGGGATCGTCTCGATGCCTTCCTCGCGGCGAGCCCGGCGGTCATTTACACCTTCCGTGCCGATCGCCCCGGCCGCCTGGATTACGTCAGCGCCAATATTCGCGAGATTCTCGGCTACACCCCGGATGCCTTGATCGATGGACCGGACTGGTGGGAGCAGACCCTGCACCCCGACGATCGCGAACGCGCACTGAAGGAGGGCGATTTCACCCGCTGGCCGGGCGACCGCAAGCGCAGTCGCTACCGACTGTTGCGACCGGATGGCTCACCCCTGTGGGTGACGGACCACGCTCGCCTGCTTCGCGATGCCGATGGCCGTCCGGAGCGGATCGTGGGGGCACTGATCGACTCTCGCGAGACGGTGGCGCTCGAGGCGCGGTTGGCCGAAAGCGAACGCTTGTATCGCTCGGTTGTCGAGGGTGTCGAGGAGGCGATCTTCGTGGTGGGTGTCGAGTCCGGTGGCGTGTTTCGCTTCATCACCAGCAACCCGGCCCACGAACAAGCCACCGGCCTGTCGCGAGAGCAACTGGCCGGTGCCACGCCCGATGAGATCCTGTCGCCCGATGCCGCCGCCCACGTGAAGCGCCAATACCGAGCCTGTCTCCAGACGGGGCGGGCGATTCGTTATCACGAGACGCTCGATTTGCCCGCGGGGCGAGGGCATTGGCACACCACGCTCACCCCGATCCGGGACGAAAGCGGTGCGTTTGCCCTGATCGCCGGGGTGGCCATGCGGCTCGAGGAGGGGCGCAACGACTGACCTGAGCCGGACCGTTCGGTGTTTTTGCCGGGTGACGGCCTGTGGCTGCGACCACCTCGGCTCGGTGATGGCACGTCGTTAAGGTCCCCGTGGCCGCCCCAAAGGCGGTTCGCCCGTCCAATCGATCCTTCCCTGGGCTACCTTGCAAACCCTGGCGCCGTCGACCATCATCCGGGCCCTGCTCGATCCGAGGATCCGCGTGTGACCCTGTCTGATCCACCTGCTGCCCATCATCATTCGGCGACAGCGCCCGTCGTGCGCGCACGTGGCCTGGTCAAGTGCTTCGGTGCGTTGCGCGCGGTCGACGCGGTCGACTTCGATATCCCGGCCGGCCGTTGTTTCGGTTTTCTGGGGCCCAATGGCGCCGGCAAGACCACCACCCTCAAGATGCTGATGGGGTTGGCGGACTTCGATGCCGGTGAGCTCTCGGTGCTCGGGCACGAGTTGCCGGCCGAGGCGCGCGCCATTCGTGCCCGCGTCGGGCTGGTGCCGCAGGGCGACAACCTCGATCCGGACTTCACCGTCCGGGAGAACCTGTTCATGTACGCCCGCTTTTTCGGCCTGTCCCGCGCGCAGGTGGCCGAGCGGGTCGACGCGTTGCTCGACTTCGCCAACCTGACGCACAAGGCCGAAGCCCGGGTCGACCAGTTGAGCGGTGGCATGCAGCGGCGCCTGACCATCGCCCGGGCGCTGGTCAACGACCCGGAGGTCGTCATCCTGGATGAGCCTACCTCGGGGCTCGATCCGCAGGTGCGCCACGTCATCTGGGGCCGGCTGGCCGAATTGCGCGCCCGCGGCGTGACGCTGGTGCTGACCACCCATTACATGGAAGAGGCCGAGCGGCTCTGCGATGAACTGGTGGTGATGGATCACGGCCGCATCCTGGATCAGGGCAGCCCCGGCCAGCTGATACAGCGCCATGTCGAGCCGGACGTGATCGAGTTGCGTGGCACGGTCAGCGAGGGCGTGTTCGCCACGTTGACCTCGATGGCCCTGCGGGTCGAGCGCCACGGCACCGCGGTCTACGTTTATACGGCGGCGCCGGGTCCGATACTCGATTTCCTGGGTCAGCCCGATGGCCTGACGGTGATCCATCGTCGCGCCGGGCTCGAGGACGTGTTCCTGCACCTGACCGGCCGGGAATTGCGCGAATGAGGTGCCCATGAAGCGTTCGATCTGGCAATTGCCGCGGGCAAGGATGGCGGCGTTTTCCGTGTTCGCCCGCAATTTTCTCGTCTGGCGCAAGCTGATCGGTCCGGCGATCGTGCTCAACTTCGGCGAGCCGGTGATCTATCTGCTGGGCCTGGGCATCGGCCTGGGCGCGCTGGTGGGCGACATCGGTGGGTTGCCTTACCTGGTATTCCTCGCCTCGGGGATCGTGGCGTCCTCGGCGATGATCTCGGTCAGTTTCGAGGGCATGTACTCGGTCTACACGCGGATGGTGCCGCAGAAGACCTTCGATGCCATCATGGCCACGCCGCTGGATATCGACGACATCATCCTCGGCGAAACCATCTGGGCGGCCTTCAAGGGGCTGTTGAGCGCCGTGGCGATCCTGATCGTCGCCGCCCTGCTTGGTGCGGTGCCAGGTGGCTGGATGGCGCTGTGGGCACTGCCGGTGGTGTTCCTGCTGGGGCTGGCATTCGCCGGGCCGGCCATCGTGATGACGGCCATCGCCGACAACTACGATTTCTTCAACTACTACTTCGTACTGGTGGTCACCCCGATGTTCATGCTCTCGGGCGTGTTCTTCCCGATCGAGACCCTGCCCGACTGGATGCAGACGGCCGTGCTGATCCTGCCGCTGACGCACGCGATCGAGGTCATTCGTCCCCTGATCGTCGGCGAGCCGGTCGAACACCTGCTCGCCCACCTGGCCGTACTGGCCGGTTTCGCCGTGGTCGCCTACTACCTCGCCGTGGTATTGGTGCGGCGGCGGTTGTGGGCTTGAAGGCGAGCTGGAAGCTTGAAGCTGGAAGAGGTCAGAGATCAGAGCGCATTGGGGTGTGGGCCGAGTTACTGGCGGGGTTGATCCCGGCGCACGCGTCGTTGACCATTTTTTCCAGCTTCCAGCTTCCAGCTTCCAGCTTCCAGCTTCCAGCTATCAGTTCCCCCACCGCCGCCCGGTGTCCAGCCGGATCACGGCCTGATTGATCAGCGGGCAGGCCATCAGGTAGTCGACCGTCTGGCTGACCACGCCCGGGCCGGGCTCGAAGGGCAATAAGCGGCGATTGAGGCGATGGTGGCGGTACTCGATGTCGTCTTCCGGGTGGAACATCAGCAGGCCCGGGGCGATGGCGTTCACCCGCGTGTGCGGGGCGTAGCGCAGGGCCAGCGAACGGATCGAGCTTTCGATCGCCGCCTTGGAGGCGATGTAGTGGATGTGGTCGGGTTCACCTTCGTCGATGTGGGCGTCGGTGATGAACACCGCCTGCCGGTCGGCGTGGCCGTCATCCCGTTCGCGGGCGGGCAGGGCGCGTTGCAGATGCTCGGTCAGCTCGATCGGGCTGGTCACGTGCACGGTATACATCGCCGTGGCCAGTTCGGGGTTCGCGGCGACGTCTTCGTCGCGGTGCCAGATCGAGGCGTTGTGCACGATCAGGTCGAGGTGGTCGGTTTGGCCGGCGACCTGCCGGGCGAATGCCGCGAGCCGTTCCCGCTCGAGCAGATCCAGCGGCAGGGCGATCAGCCCCCGGTCGATGAGCGCGTGCAGGGCGTCGGTCTCGTGACGATAGGTGCCGATGACCCGGTGGCCGGCGGCCAACAGATGCTCGGCAAGGTGGGCACCGACCCGGCGCGTCACGCCGGTGATCAGGATGGTCTGGGCGCGCGAGGTCATGGCGTCACCGTGCCACCAGCTGGAGAAACTCGTTACGGGTGGCCGCGCTGTCCCGGAACTGTCCGGTCATCCGTGAGGTGATGGTCTCGGACTCGACCTTCTGAACGCCGCGCATCGCCATGCACATGTGCGCCGCGCGCACCTGCACGGCGACACCGGCGGCCCCGGTCGCGGTCTCCACGGCCTCGGCGATCTGCTGGGTCATGTTCTCCTGGATCTGCAGGCGCCGCGCGTAGAGGTCGACGATGCGGGCGAGCTTGGACAGACCGAGCACCTTGCCTTGCGGGATATAGCCGATGTCGACATGACCGATGATCGGCAGCATGTGGTGTTCGCAGAGGCTGTAGAACTCGATATTGCGCACGACCACCATCTCGTCGTTGTCCGACTCGAACAGGGCGTTGCCGATGGCCGATTCCAGGCGCTGGTCCAGTCCCTGGTTCAGGTAGAGCAGGGCCTTGGCGACGCGCTGGGGCGTGTCGACCAGCCCCTCGCGCGCGGGGTCCTCGCCCAGTTCGGCCAGGATGGTCTTGACCGCGCCGGCGATGGTCTCGACGCGCTTTTGGTCCGCGCCGGCCGGTTCGGGAAAGTCGTCCTCGTGCAAGGCTGCCATTTTGGTGGTTTCTCTCGGTAAGGGCTCAAAACGTCGGCAGGAACTTTAGCAGGTGCCCGCCGGCATGTCCGACCGTGGTGGTTGGTTGCCCGGCAGTTGGCCAGCGGTTGCCCAGCGGTTGGTTGGGCCCGCGCTTGCCGCTAAACTGTCGCGTTCTTTCCCGGTACCGTTCGCGGTGCCCATGTCATGTTTCCAGCACTAAGGGGTTAACCCGTCCGTGAAGGCCGTAATCGAACAACGTCTCCAGGCGATCTGCCAGCAACTCGTCGCCGAGGGCGACCTGCCCGCCGACGTGTCGGTCAAACCGGTGCTGACGGTGCCGAAAGACCCGGCCCACGGGGATTTCGCCAGCAACCTGGCCATGCAACTGGCCAAGCCGATGAAGCGCCCGCCGCGGGCGATCGCCGAGCGCATCGTCGCGGGCTTCGCCGACCAGGCCGGGGTCGAGCGCGTCGAGATCGCCGGTCCGGGCTTCATGAACTTCTTCGTCGAGGCGGGCGCGGCCTTCGCCCTGATCGACCGCATCCTCGAGGAGGGCGAGCGGTTCGGCTGCTCGGATGCCGCCGGTGGGCAGCGCGTGCAGGTGGAATTCGTTTCGGCCAACCCGACCGGCCCGCTGCACGTCGGTCACGGCCGGGGTGCCGCCTACGGCTCGGTGGTGGCGAGCCTGCTCGAGGCGGTCGGCGCGGACGTCCAGCGCGAGTACTACGTCAACGACGCCGGTCGGCAGATGCACATCCTCGCCGTCAGCGTCTGGCTGCGTTATCTGGAAGCGCAGGGCGAGAGCATCGCGTTCCCCTCCAACGGTTACCGCTCGGAGGGCTATATCCTCGACATCGCGGCGGCGCTGGCGGACGAACACGGCCGGCGACTGGCGGTGGGATCGGACAAGGTGTTCGCCGACCTGCCCGAGGATGCGCCGAACGGCGACAAGGAGCGTCATATCGATGCGCTGATCCGGCGCATGCGCGAGCTGCTGGGCGAGACCGACTACCAGCTGGTGTTCCGCGCCGCCCTGGATGCCATCCTGTCGGACATCCGCGAGGATCTGGCGGAGTTCGGGGTTACCTACGACAACTGGTATTCCGAGCAGAGCCTTGCCGACCGCGGGCTGGTCGAGCGCGGCATCGAACGGCTCGAGGCCGAAGGCCATCTCTACGAACGGGACGGGGCGTTGTGGTTCCGCTCGACCGACTTCGGCGACGACAAAGATCGCGTGGTGCGGCGCGACAACGGCCAGACCACCTACTTCGCCTCCGACATTGCCTACCATCTGGACAAGTTCGATCGCGGCTTTGACCAGGTGATCGACATCTGGGGGGCCGATCACCACGGCTATGTGCCGCGCGTGCGCGCCGCCCTGACTGCACTGGGCAAGCCGGCCGACCACTTGGCCGTCTCGCTGGTGCAGTTCGCCATCCTCTATCGCGGCGGCGAGCGCGTGCCGATGTCGACCCGCTCGGGCAGTTTCGTCACCCTGCGCGAGCTGCGCGAGGAAGTGGGCAATGACGCGGCGCGCTTCTTCTATGTCATGCGGGCGGCCAATCAGCATCTGGATTTCGATCTGGATCTGGCCAAGAGCCAGAGCAACGAGAACCCGCTCTACTACATCCAGTACGCCCACGCCCGCGTGGCGTCGGTATTGCGCCAGTTGCCCCTGCGCGGCTTTACCCACGAGCCGCAAACCGGTCGCGAGGCCTATGCGCGACTGACCGAGCCCCACGAACAGGCCCTGTTCAAGCGCCTGTCGCAATACCCGGCGTTGGTGGAACGCGCTGCCCTGGCGCACGAGCCGCACCAGCTGATCCACTACCTGCGTGATCTGGCTCAGGATTTCCACAGCTACTACAACGCGCATGCCTTCCTGCTGGGTGACGACGCGCCGTTGCGCAACGCCCGGCTCAACCTGGTCCTGGCGACCCGGCAGGTGCTGGCCAACGGCCTGTCGCTGCTCGGCGTCAATGCCCCGGACGAGATGTAACCGTCACGATGGCCAGCAACGGGCGCAAAAAGGTGAATCGACCCCGATCCTCGGGAGGCAATCGTGGTGCCAAATGGGCGCTGTTGATTGCCTTGGTCCTGCTGGTCGGGATGGTGGTGCTGCTCGCGCGACTGACGGCGGAGAACAACAGCCGGCCGACCGAGGCGCCGACCGCCCAGACCGATACCCGCAGCGTGGAAAAGCCACCGGAGAAGCAGCCGGTCTCCCCCGAATTCCAGTTCTACACCCTGTTGCCGGAGGAGGGGAATCGGCCCCCGCGTCCCGCTGCCGACGAGCCGGCAACCCCCACCGAGCCGCCCGCCGAGTCGTCTGACCTCAAATCGGAGGCGCGCTACGTGCTCCAGGCAGGCTCGTTCAGCAAGGCGCGCGATGCCGAGGCGCGCAAGGCCAAACTGGCCCTGCTCGGGGTCGAAAGCCGCATCGATCCGGTCGAGGTGCGCGGGCAGCGCTATCACCGCGTAATCCTCGGCCCCCTGCCGGGCAAGGACATCGCGGCACTGCGCCGTCAACTTGACCAGGCCGGCATCGAGACGACCGAGCCCCGCCGCAGCGACGGCTGATCGCGGTTCGTCGGATATTGCCCGGGCGCCACACTCGGAATACAGTGAGCCATATAAGGAACTGTCAGGACACGGCATCGTGTCGACAGTGACGGCTCGTCCAATCCCGAGGATGGCGCATGACGGCTGGCAATGCCACGCAGCGGGGGGAAGCGGATGCCCGCGTCAGGCGGGTCGGCCGTGTGCTGTCCCCGGCGGCGGCCTGGTGGTTGCTGATTGCCGTCCTGCTGTTCGTCCCGGCCGCGCACGCCGAGCGCGACCTCCTCTCCCAGGCCGAATGGGCCACCACCCAGGAGCGCCTCTCGCCCAGCGAGGCAATGGCCCTCGATTACCGAGCCGCCGACACGGCCGCCTTGAACCTCGGGCCATATCAAGGGCGGCTCTGGCTGCGGTTCAGCCTCGACGGCGAATCGCTCGGCGAGTCGCGCTGGCTGTCGATTCGCTGGCCCTATTTCCGTGATCTGCGGATTTTCCTGCGTGATCCCGGCGCCCCCGGCGGTGACTGGCTGGAGGTGCGCGAGACCACCGACATGGTGGGGTTGCTGGACATGCCGGGGCACCCGGGGCGGTTGTTGCCGCGGTTTGCCGCTGAGCGAGAGGTATTGATCCAGTTGCGTGCCGACGGCCCGACGGCCCTGCGCCTGACGCTCGGCACGCTGGAGGAGGAGCGGGTTCGCACCCTGGTCCGCTACACCCTGTTCGGCGTCTATCTCGGCGCGATGCTGGGCATGGCGGTCTACAGCCTGTTCCTGATGCTGGCGGTGCGCGAGCGCACCTATCTCGGCTATGCCGTGTTCCTGGCGGCGACCGTGCTTTACATCGGCCTGCGCTACAACATCCTGACCCCGCTGCTCCCCGACGCCGTCCAGTCGGTGCCGCCCGCGGCACGGGCGCAGGTGGCCGTCGCCCTGGTGGCGTTGTCGGCGATCTGGTTCGTGCGGCGATTCCTGCGTACCCAGCGCGATGACCGACTGGCCGACCGCGCGTTGCTCGGCGTCATGGTGGCGGCGGTGCTGTCGATGCCCGCCTCCATCTGGCTGGTGGGGGTCGTCTCGTTCGCCATCGTGGCCGTCTATGCAGTCGCCGCGGTGGTCGCGATTGTCTGGGCCGCCGTGCGGGCCATGCGCCGCGGTTTCGGTCCGGCCGGCTACCTGTTGCTCGGCTGGTCGGTGTTCGCGTTGGCCGTGTTGTTGTACCTCGCCATGCTGCTGGGCTGGCTGCCGTACGCCACCTGGCTGATGATCGCCCTGCCGGTGGGCTCGTTGGCCGAGGCCTTGTTGCTGGCGTTTGCCCTGGGGAATCGCATCCGTCACAAGCAGCGAGAGGAGACCGTGCTGGCCCAAGAGCGGGATCGATACCGTTTTCTCAGCGAGCAGGATGGCCTGACGGGGCTCTACAACCGCCGCGCACTGGATCGGCGTCTGGATAAGGCCATCGCCGCCAGCCTGCGCACGGGCGATCCGCTGAGCCTGGTCGTGCTCGATACCGACTGGTTCAAGGATTACAACGATCGCTACGGCCATCTGGCCGGCGACGATGCCCTGCGTTGCCTGGCGCGCGTGATGCGGGCGAACGTGCGCGATGGCGACGGCTGTTTCCGCTACGGGGGCGAGGAGTTCGTCATCCTCCTGCCGGGGCAGGCGCTCGCCCAGGCGACGGTGGTCGCCGAACGGATCCGCGAGGCCTATCGTGGCAATTCCGCCTCCGAACTCGGCCCCGGCGGCACCGTGAGTCTCGGGGTGGCGCAATTCCGCGAGGGCGACAGCGCCAACACCCTGCTCGCGCGTGGCGATGCCGCCCTCTACCACGCCAAGGAGCGCGGGCGCGACCGGGTCGAGCTGGCGCACTGACGCTCCTGCCGGAATGCCGCCGGGGGTGATAAACTCGCGGGTTTGCACGCCGGTGCGCCGTCGATTTGCTCGACACGCGCCGCGTGGCACCGGTTCACTGCTCTGCGAGGCAAAAAGCAATGTCGATGGAAGATCGCGATGGTCTGATCTGGCTGGATGGCGAGATGGTCGAATGGCGGGACGCCAAGGTCCACGTACTCACTCATACCCTGCATTACGGCATGGGCGTGTTCGAAGGGGTGCGGGCCTACAAGACCGATCAGGGCACCGCGATCTTCCGCCTCGAGGACCATACCCGCCGGCTGCACAATTCGGCCAAGATCCTCGGCATGAAACTGCCCTACACCGAAAGCCACCTCAACGAGGTCCAACGCCAGGTCGTGCGCGAGAACGGCCTCGAGAGTGCCTACATCCGGCCGATGGCGTTCTACGGCTCCGAGGGCATGGGGCTGCGCGCCGACAACCTCAAGGTGCACGTGATGGTCGCCGCCTGGCACTGGGGTGCCTACCTGGGTGCGGAGAACATCGAGAAAGGGATCCGCATCCGCACCTCGAGCTACTCGCGCCATCACGTCAACGTCACCATGTGCAAGGCCAAGGCCAACGGGGCCTACATGAACTCGATGCTGGCGCTGCGCGAGGCTACCGCGGCTGGCTACGACGAGGCGATGCTGCTCGACACCCAGGGCTTCGTCGCCGAAGGCTCGGGCGAGAACATCTTCATCGTGCGCGACGGCGTGCTTTTCACGCCGGACCTGACCGCCGCGCTCGACGGCATTACCCGCCGGACGATCATTGCCCTGGCGAATCAGTTCGGCATTCCGGTGGTGGAAAAGCGCATCACCCGCGACGAGGTTTACATTGCCGACGAGGCCTTCTTCACCGGCACGGCCGCCGAGGTCACGCCGATCCGCGAAGTCGACGATCGACCGATCGGCAGCGGCGTGCGCGGCCCGATCACCGAGCGGCTGCAGAGCACCTACTTCGACCTGGTCGAGGGACGCTACCCGCCGCTGGGCGACAACTGGCTCGATTACGTGGAGGCGAAAGCATGAACCCGGATACCGCATCCCACCCGCAGGACTTTGAGACCCCCAATGCCGACTGCGTGGTCGAGGTGACCCAGGCCGACCTGCCGGTCTACTGCCCGCGCGAGGAAGAGGCGGTGTGGAACTCGCACCCGCGGGTATATATCCATCTCGAGCACAAGGGCGACGAGGCCCGCTGCATCTACTGCAGCGCGGTGTACAAGTTGATCGACTGAATAAAGGCAGTCGGTAGGGCTCCCGCGTAGGTCGGGCGTCAGTCCGACGTCGGCCGTCCGGTCGACTTCCCCAGCCGCTCCATGATCGCCTCGGCCACCATCCCGGTGTCGTCGACCGGGGCGTATTCCCACGGCGCGAGCGAGCCGTCGAAGGGACGCGTCACGCCCTCCTCGCGCAATTCGCGATGGAACCGTGCCAAGCGCTTCGAGTAGCGACCGAACTCGATCACGTACAGCGGACGACCGGTCGAGGCCGCTTCGGAGACCATCGAGGCCGAGTCGCCGCTCACCACGAGGTAATCGGCCAGCGCCAGGATGCCGAAGTAGGGGTTCGGCCCTTCGCCTTGCCAGAGCCGGTGCGGCACGCCACGGAGGGTTTGTGCCAAGGCGCGCGTGTTGGTCGCGCCGGTGCGCCGCGACGGCGTGATCAGCAGCGAGCCGCCGCTGTTTCTCGCCGCATCGGCAAGCTGTTTGCCGATCTTCCGCGCCTTTTCCGGCGTGAGGGTCATGGTGCGGTTCGAGCCGCCCAGCAGTACGCCGATCCAGGGACGGGGCAGCGATTCGAAGCCGGCACGGAACTGGGCGGCGGCCTGCTCGAGTTTCGCGCGGGTGACGTGGTGGATCGCCCCGCGCGTGGCCAGCACATTCGGCCCGGTCAGCCCGTCGTGACGCGGCGGCACCACGAGATCGAAATAGCGCGGCGGGATCAACGGGTCCTGCACGTGCACCGTGAGGCACCTGCCACCACTGGCCTTGCGAATAGCGATCGAGGCCGCCGCGCTGCGCCGACCACAACTGATCAGCACGCGCGGCCAAGGTGGGGCGAGCCGGTCCGATTCTGGGCTGAGCTTGGCCAGCGGGGCGGGCACCCAGTGCATAGGTAGCCAGCGCCAGGGAGGCGGCATGCCAATGGTCTTCTGTACCACCGGCCAGCCGGTGCGCTCGGCGACGGCCTCGGCCAGGCCGCGGGCCTGATTGGCCATGCCCGCCTCGCCGGTGGTCATGGCCCAGATCTCGTTGACGGTGTCGGGATATGTCGGCATGCGGGCATGATAGCCTCACAAGCCATTATTTTGCGCCGGCAGGTGAGCCGGCAAGCCGATCAGGGAGATCGCCCGGTGACCAAAACGAACGAGCCCACCAATGCCCCGGCGCGACGCCTGACCGTGGTGCAGATGCTGCCCGCCCTCGACGGCGGCGGCGTGGAGCGCGGCACCCTCGAAATCGCCGCGGCGCTGGTTGCCGCCGGTCACCGGGCGATCGTCATCTCCGAGGGCGGCCGGCTGGTCGAGGAACTCGAGGCGCTGGGTGCCGAGCACGTCACCCTTCCCGTCGGTCGCAAGTCGCTGTTCACCCTGCGCTACATCCCGATCGTGCGTCGCCTGCTGCGCGATGAGGGGGTCGACATCCTCCACCTGCGGTCGCGCCTGCCCGCCTGGATCGGCTATCTCGCCTGGAAGGGCATGCCGGCAGCCACGCGCCCGCGGCTGGTCACCACGGTCCACGGCGCCTACTCGCCCGGCTGGTACAGCTCGGTGATGACCAAGGGCGAACGCGTCATCGCCGTCTCCGACAGCATCGTCGACTACATCCGCAAGCACTGCCCGCAGGTCGATCCCACGCGGATCGTGCGCATCTACCGCGGTATCGACCCGGCCGATTATCGCCCCGCCTTCCGACCCGACCCGGCCTGGCGCGAGCGCTTCTTCCACGAGAACCCCCAGCTGGCGGGCAAGTGGGTCGTCACGCTGCCGGGGCGGATCACCCAGATCAAGGGGCAGCTGGATCTCGTCGAGATCATTGCGGGCCTCAAGGAGCGGGGCGTCCCGGTGCATGCCCTACTGGCCGGCGGGGTGCACCCGCGCCGACAGGCGTATTGGCAGGACGTCCAGGCGCGCATCGCCGAACGTGGGCTCGAGGGAGACATCACCTGGCTCGGCCCGCGCAGCGACCTACGCGAGCTCCTGTCGATCAGCGACGTGGTGCTCTCACTGACCCGCAAGCCCGAGTCCTTCGGCCGCACGGTCACCGAAGCCTTGGCCCTGGGTCGGCCGGTCCTGGGCTACGACTACGGCGGGGTGGGCGAACAGTTGGACCGGGTCTACCCAAAAGGGCGGGTGCCGCCGGGCGGCGTCGAGGAGGCGGTCGAGCGACTCGCCATTTGGTGGCATGACGGCGTGCCGTCGGTGTCGGTCGAGGTGCCGTTCACCCTCGAGGCGATGCAACGTGAGACCATTGCCCTTTATGAACGATTGGCCGGCCCACAAGGCGGGCCCGATGGCGAGGCGGTAAGGTAATGGGGGCTGTGAACGGGCCGCAGGGCATTACGGTGGGACTCGGGGTGCTGAGCTGGAAGGCGCCTCGCACGCTCTCTCAGACCCTGGCGACCTATGCCGATGGCGATTTGTTTTCGCTATTTGATGACTGTCGCATCCTGTTTCAGGAAATAAGCGATCAGGACCGCGAGGTGGCCGAGGCATTTGGGTTGCCCGCCAGTGGCACGGCCAGCAACATCGGCATTTTTGGAGGAGTCAGGGCGCTTGTCGAGGAAGTCGAGTGCGACTACGTCCTGCTTCTGGAAAACGATTGTCCCTTGATCGAACCCCATGACGAGGCCGCTCGGCAGCTGTCGACGGCATTGCACGATGCCGAGGAACTGGGCATCCCGGTCTTCCGTTTCCGTAGTCTGGCCTCGCCCGGCCAGGACTTCGCCACCCTGGGAAAGTTTTGCCGATATTTCGGTGATCGGGTGCCTTCCGGCTCGGCTGACGGGGCGTGGGGATCCAGGATTCGTCGTTGGGTCCGGCCACGCAAGGCTCGGCGTTTGCAGGGTATTGCGGCGTATGCCATGCCGTATCCCGAGCGGGCGTTTCCGGGAGTCTTCCGCCGGACCAAGCGAGGCAACCTCGTCACGGCATCCCCTTATCTCAACTGGACCAACCAATCGATCCTGGTGAGGCGGGACTGGATGCTGAATGTGATCCTGCCCTATGTCGAGGCCCATCCATCCTCGAGGCTGGTGAACGGGTTTAGCGACATCGAGAAAGAGTTGAATCGACCTTGGTGGCGGAAGCAGCGCTTCCCGGTTGGGCTGCCCCCCGGCCTGTTCACTCATGAGCGAGTGGACCGCTAGCCGCTAACAAAAAAAGAGTGAAACCGATGAAAAACGTGATCTGCATGAAATGGGGTGATGCCTACAGCGCCCAGGACGTGAATACCCTGTACAGCATGGTGGCCCGCAACATCACCCCGCCATTCCGGTTTGCCTGCTTTACCGACGATGTGTCGGGCATCCGCGAGGAGGTGGAAACCCACCCGCTGCCAGAGGTCAACGTGCCATCGCATCGCATGCACGAAGCGTGGCGAAAACTCGGCACGTTCACCCCTGATCTGGGCGGAATGGAGGGCGATGCCCTGTTTCTGGATCTAGATATCGTGATTCGGGATTCGCTCGACCCGTTCTTCGACTATCCCGGCGATTTCTGCATCATTCACAACTGGACTCACCCGGATCGTGTGGTGGGTAATTCCTCGGTCTACCGTTTCAAGATCGGAGATTTGTCCTGGGTGCTGGATCGGTATAACGCCGATCCCGAGAAAATCATGGCCGAGCGTCGCAACGAGCAGATCTACCTCACCGAAACACTCCACGAGTCGGGTTACAACATGGTCTATTGGCCGGCGGAATGGTGTGTGAGCTTCAAGAAGCATTGCATGCCGCCCCGGCTGCTGGCGCCGTTCGTTGCGCCGAGAGAGCCCAAGGAAGCCAAGGTCGTGGTCTTTCACGGCCACCCCAAGCCTGACGAGGCGATTCGAGGCGAATGGACGGGAAAGTGGAAGTGGATGCGGCCCACGCCGTGGGTCGCTGAACACTGGCGCTGAGGCTCTTGGTTCAGTAGGGAGTCGGCGTGCCCTGTGGCAGCGTCTTGAACCGCCGGTGGCCCCAGAAATACATGGCCGGATGGCGGCGGATTTCCGCTTCCAGCCGTTCGACCAGCAGCTGAGTGTCGGCCACGTCGTTGCCGCTGGGGATATCTGGGATTGGCGGTTCGATCTCCAGTTCGTAGCGGTTGCCGAAACGTCGGACGTGGTAGGGCAGGATCACGGCCCGGCCCATGCGGGCCAGTATCGGCATGGCGGTGTTGGTGGCCGCCGGCAGCCCGAAGAAGGGAATGAAGGCACTGGTCTTGCCGTGGTAATTCTGGTCCGGCGCGGTCCACAAGACGTCACCGGCGCGCAGGGCGCGGACCATGGCGCGGGTGTCTTCCCGATGGATCAGGCCGGCCAGGTGCTTCTCGCGTCCCTGGTCGATCAGCGCGTCGATCGCCGGGTTGTTGTTGGGGCGATAGACGGCATGCACGGGCGCATGGCGAGAGACGAAGTAGACGCCCAGTTCCATGTCGGTGACATGCGCGGCGTTCAGGATGGCGCCCCGTCCGGCCGCCCGGGCGGCCTCGAGGTGCTCCAGGCCGATGACACGGTATTCGGGCACACGCTCGAGGTTGCCGAACCAGCCCCAGAACCCCTCGCAGATCCCGGCCCCCAGTCGGGCGAAATGCTCGTCGATGGTGCCCTCCCGTGCCGCAAGGGTCCATTCGGGGAAGGCGACCGCGAGGTTCGCCCGCATGACCTGGCGCCGTTTCTTGAGCGTGCGCGCCATCAACCAGCCGAGCCCGCGGCCGAGGGCCAGTCGGGCACGTTGCGGCAAGGCGGCGATCAGCCGGGGAACCAGCGACAGCAGCAAGCGCGTCGCGCGAATGCGTGGAGGGAGAGGGTCACTCATGGAGCGGCATTCTAAGCGATAATGGGCCTTATGCACTTGAAGCGAGTTGTCTGCCCGTTCGTCTCACCGGTGTGCGGCCCCTTTCTGGAATGCGTCCCTAGGCAGGGAGGCGTGGCATGAGGCGCTGGCAATACCAGGTCGCCTTGAGCCTGATCGCTCCGTGGCTGCTGTGGGATGCCTGGCGTCGCTACCGCCATGCCCGCGCCGGGCATCGCCGCCTGCTGGAGCAGTTCGGGCGTCTGCGCGATGGGCTGCCCCGTGGCGGCGTGTGGTTGCATGCCGTTTCCCTGGGCGAGGTGCGGGCCGCGGCCATGCTGGTCAGCGCGGTACAGGCGCGCTGGCCGGATCTTCCGATCGTGATCAGCACCACCACCGAGACCGGCGCCGAGGCGGCCCGTGGGCTGGACCTGCCGCATTTCTATGCCCCCTTTGATCTGGCCTTCGCGCAGCGTCGCGTGTTGGCGCGTTTGCGCCCGCGGCTGATGGTGGTGATGGAAACGGAGCTGTGGCCGAACCTGGTGCGCGAGGCCGGACGTGCCGACGTGCCGCTGGTCATCGCCAACGCCCGCCTGTCCGACCGGTCGTATCGACGATATGCCCGCTGGGGTGGCGGTTTGCTCCGGGAGGTGTTGCGCGGCGTCGAGCTCATCTGCGCCCAGTCCATCGCGGACCGCGACCGTTTCCTCGCCCTGGGGGCGGTGCGAGCCGAAGACTGCGGCAACCTCAAATTCGATCTGCCCGTGAGCGAGAAGGCCGAGCCGCTGCCGACCGACCGTCGGCTGACCTGGCTGGCGGCGAGTACCCACCCTGGCGAGGAGGCCCAGGTGCTGGGCGCTCACCAGGCGGTGCTCGCGCGTTACCCCGAGGCCCGATTGATCCTGGTGCCCCGCCACCCCGAGCGGGCGGGCGAGGTGCGGCGGCTGGTCGAGCGCTCCGGCCTGTCGGTGGGGACATGGGCGCCTGATCGGCCGCCGGACAGCCGGCCGGCGGTGGAGGTGATCGACCGGGCGGGGCTGCTGGCGGGGCTGTTCGCCGAGGTGCCGGTCGTTTTCATGGGCGGATCGCTGGTATCTGTCGGTGGGCACAATCCGATCGAACCGGCCGCCGTGGGGCGGGCGGTATTGCATGGACCGGCCGTGCAGAATTTCCGCCAGGTCTTTGCGGTGCTCGGCGAGCGGAATGCCTGCCGTGAGGTGGCCGACAGCAAGACACTGGCGGCGGCGGTGATCGAGTGCTTTGCTCGGCCCGAGGACTGGGCGGCCACGGGGTCGCGGGCGCGTGCCGTGATAGCCGAGCACCGCGGCGCGGCCGACCGTCTGGTCGGGCGGCTCGCGGCGTGGCTGGATTGAACGAGCGGGGGAGCGTCGATTCCCTGCCCCGGCGAGCCGGTGTCAGTTCTCGCCGTCGACCGTCCGGCGGGCACGCTCGAGCACGCGTTGCATCATTTCGGTATCCGCCGAGCTCGCGCCGTCGTCATCGCTGCGCCCCATCAGCGGGGCGATCAGGGCGTTGGTTTCCTGATCCGTGAGCTGGCGATTAATGGCTTCCAGGTCGGCGACGGTCAGCTGGCCGGTGTCGGCCTTCAGCTGCAGCAGGTTGGTGATGTAGCCGTAACGGGCATCGAGGTAGTTGGCCATGGCCTCGAATACGCGCAGTTCGGCATTGAGCACGTCGACGATGGTGCGCGTGCCCACGCCGTAGCCTGCTTCGGTGGCGACCAGGCTGGTCCGTGCGGATTCCACCGACTGGCGGAAGGCGGTGATCTCGCTGATCGAGGTCTGCACCCCGCGGAAGCTGTCGGACGTCTGCTGGCGGACCTGGCGGCGTTGGCCATCCAGATCGAACTGGCTGCGCTGGTAATCGAAGGCCGCCTTGCGAGAGCGTGAATTGATCCGCCCGCCGGTGTAGATCGGCAGTTCGACCTGCACACCGACGCTGCCGTTGAGCGATCCGCGCCGATCCTGCCGAGTCAATCCTCCCCCGGTGTAGGTGTTGTCGTAACCGTACTGCGCCTCCAGTCCGACGGTTGGGGCACGGGCGGAGCGGTTGATGTCGACGGCCTGCTGGGCGATTTGCGTGCCGATGGCCGCGCTTTGCAGCTCGAGGTTCTGGGCGAGGGCGAGCTCGATCCACTGCTCGGGGTCGGCCGGCTGAGGCGCGGCCACGTCAAGGTTGGTGCGGATGTCGTCCAGGTCGGTGACCATCTGCCCGATGATGGTGGCCAGGGCCGCCTCGGCATTGTTGAGCTCGTTGCGCGCGGCAATGATCTGCGCGTTGGCCTGGTCGTATTCCGACTGGGCATCCGCCACATCGGTCACCGCCACCAGCCCCACCTCGTACTGTCGCTGGGCACGTTCAAGCTGACGCTTGAGTGCCGCGCGATTGGCCTGGGCCAATTGCAGCTGGGCATCGGCGTTCAGGACGCGGAAATATGCCTGGCCGGTGCGCAGGATCAGATCCTGGCGGGCCTGTTCATAGTCGACCGCCGCCTGGCGCACCTCCAGTTCGGCTCGGCCGACTTCAAGCTGGGCCGTCCGGTTGAAGAGGCTCTGCTCGAGCGTCAGGCCGAGATTGCCGCCAAAGCCATCGTTGCTGTCCGTGCCGGGGGCTTCGCCAATCGTGGTGTCGGTGCGCTCAAACCGAACCCCCGCTCCGGCACCCACCTGCGGGAGCAGGTCGGCCCGCTCGATCGGGATGTTCTGCTCGACCGACAGACGCTGTTGTTCGGCCGAGCGCAGTTGCTGGTCGTTCTGTTCGGCCAGCGAGTAGATGTCGAGCAGGTCGGCCGACCAGGCCGGTGTGCCGCCGACCGCCAGGCCCATGCCGATGGCGACCGACAGGACGGCGCGGCGCAGCGGCCGGTTCGGGGCGATGGGCACGCCGCGAGTGGATGCGTTGCGACTGACAGGCATGGTCGGGACACCTCGGAAAGGTTGGTCGGGAATTGATTAGTCTGCTAACGGATTGAACGATACCCCAGCCGGTCATCGGTGGGCAAGGCGTCAACGGGCCGTCGGCAGCTGGGAAGGATCGGCTTGCCGACCGTCCCTGGGCCATCCGTGGCCTGGTCGCTGCCAACCGGCCACGGTATACGTTACCGGGTCAAGAGCTTAGCGCAGAAACGCCCCGGTTGGAGTGGGCTCTGACCTGGATGTTCGCACCGGGATGATAGCGGGCAGGAGTCGGAAAGGCGGGGCGCTGCACGAATCCGATGCCGCTCTGGCCCGTGGGGCCGGGTAGAGCCAAGGCGACCGTCCGCCTTGGTCAGGCTGGTTCCGCTGCCAAGGCAGGAAGTGCCGCCGATGTCGGGTTCAAGTCGCGCCCGGCGGGACAAGCCTGTGGCATCGGGTTTGCGCAGATCGTCCTTAGAGCGAGAAGGTCGGCTTCGGCTCGGCGCCGATCAGGTAGCCGGTGCGGGTCTCGAACAGGGAGTCGGTGTGGAAGTGGGTCTCGGATTCGCGGGTCACCATCGAGACGGTTTGGATCGGTCCCGTGCCGGTGATGGCCAGCAGCCGACCGCCGATATTGAGCTGGCGCAAGCTCGCTTCCGGCATCTCGGTGCGCGCGCCGGTGAAGACGATCACGTCAAAGCGTTCGTCGGTGGCCCAGCCGTCGTGGCCGTCGCCGGTTTCGAGCACGACGCGCTCGAAACCCAGCTCCGAGAGCAGGCCGCCGGCGCGTTCGGTGAACTCCGGGAAGATGTCCACCGAGCGCACGCTGTTGCCCAAGGAGGCCAGGCAGGCCGTGAAGAAGCCGGTGCCGGTGCCGATCTCGAGCACGCGCTCGCCGGGCTGGACCTGCAGGTTCTGCAGGATGCGGCCCTCGACGACCGGCGGCAGCATGGTCTGGCCATGGCCGATCGGCACCGCCACGTCGGCGAAGGCATGCACCCGCTCGGCATCCGGGACAAAACGCTCGCGCGGGACGTTGAAGAACACCTCCAGAACGCGCTTGTCGAGCACGTCCCAGGGGCGGATCTGTTGCTCGACCATGTTGAAGCGGGCCAGTTCGATGTCGGTGGGCATGAATTCGGCTCTGGTTTCGGGAAATTGAGTGCGCGGTAATTTACGGGTTTTCCACTGCCCCGGCAACTTCCCGCGCGAGGTGACGCGATGAATGCGACATGCTAAGTCACTGAAAGCCGTGCGGGAACTTGTTATTTGCCGATCGCTGGGGTAGCGTCCCGACCATAACGGTGGCTGCCCGGACGATGTTCGGCCGCCACCCATCCGCAGACTAGGGGTGCCGCCCCGGCCGTGACAGGTCGGGCAGACGGCTGAGAAACACCCTTGGAACCTGATCCGGCTTGCATCGGCGTAGGGAAGTCTGTCTGGCACAACCGAGATTCCCTCCTCGTGTCCAGTCGGCGCTCGTCGTGCATGCCCCAACGTGCAACCCAGGTGGCATACCCATGAGCGCAATCCCCAGCGATTTCCTGCAGAAGACGGCGAAACTCTCCGAGACGGTGATCGAGCCGTTCCCGGCCAGTCACAAGCGCTACTCGGTCGGCTCGCGCCCCGATATCCGCGTGCCGTACCGCGAGGTCAGCCAGACCGCGACGCAGAACGACTCCGGCATCGTCTCCAATCCGCCGATCCCGGTCTACGACACCTCCGGCCCGTACACCGACCCGGAGGTCGAGATCGACCTGCTCAAGGGGCTTTCGCCGCTGCGTCAGGCGTGGATCGACGAGCGCGGTGATACCGAGCAGCTCGACGGCCCGACCTCGCGCTTCGGCCAGGATCGCCTGACCGACGAGAAGACCGAGAACCTGCGTTTCTCGCACATCCGCCCGCCGCGTCGCGCCAAGGCCGGTGCCAACGTCTCCCAGATGCACTACGCCCGTCAGGGGATCATCACCCCCGAGATGGAGTACGTTGCCATCCGCGAGAACAACCGGCTGCAGGAGATGCGCGCCGACCCGCGTTACAAGGCACTGCTGCGCCAGCACAAGGGCGAGTCCTTCGGCGCATCGATCCCCGACGAGATCACGCCCGAGTTCGTCCGTGACGAGATCGCCCGCGGTCGCGCGATCATCCCGGCGAACATCAACCACCCGGAAATCGAGCCGATGATCATCGGCCGGAACTTCCGCACCAAGATCAACGGCAACCTCGGCAACTCCGCGGTCACCTCCGGCATCGCCGAGGAAGTCGAGAAGATGGTCTGGGGCATCCGCTGGGGCGGCGACACCATCATGGACCTGTCGACCGGCAAGCATATCCACGAGACCCGCGAGTGGATCCTGCGCAATTCGCCGGTGCCGATCGGCACCGTGCCGCTCTACCAGGCGCTGGAGAAGGTCGACGGCAAGGCCGAGGACCTGACCTGGGAGATCTACCGCGACACGCTGATCGAGCAGGCCGAGCAGGGCGTGGACTACTTCACCATCCACGCCGGCGTGCGTCTCGCCTACGTGCCGATGACCGCCGAGCGGGTCACGGGCATCGTCTCGCGTGGTGGTTCGATCATGGCCAAGTGGTGTCTCGCCCGCCACGAGGAGTCGTTCCTCTACACGCACTTCAACGAGATCTGCGAGATCATGAAGGCCTACGATGTGTCCTTCTCGCTGGGCGACGGCCTGCGCCCGGGCTGCCTCGCGGATGCCAACGACGAGGCGCAGTTCGCCGAACTGAAGACCCTTGGCGAGCTGACCCAGATTGCCTGGAAGCACGATGTCCAGGTGATGATCGAGGGGCCGGGCCACGTGCCGCTGCACATGATCAAGGAGAACATGGACAAGGAACTCGAGGACTGCTTCGAGGCCCCGTTCTACACCCTCGGCCCGCTGGTCACCGACATCGCGCCGGCCTATGACCACATCACCAGCGGTATCGGCGCGGCCAACATCGGTTGGTACGGCACCGCCATGCTCTGCTACGTCACGCCCAAGGAGCACCTCGGCCTGCCGGACAAGGATGACGTGCGCGAAGGGGTGATCACCTACAAGATCGCCGCCCACGCCTCGGATCTCGCCAAGGGCTTCCCGGGCACGCAGGTGCGCGACAACGCCCTGTCCAAGGCGCGCTTCGAGTTCCGCTGGCTGGACCAGTACCACCTGTCGCTCGACCCGGAGCGGGCGCGTGAGTACCACGATGCGACCCTGCCGAAGGAGGCGCACCAGGTGGCGCACTTCTGCTCGATGTGCGGTCCGCACTTCTGCTCGATGAAGATCACCCAGGAGGTGCGCGAGTACGCCGACCAGATGGGCGTCGACGAGGAGGAGGCCCTCAAGCAGGGCATGAAGGAGAAGTCGATCGAGTTCGTCGAGAAGGGTGGCGAGGTCTACGGTCGGATCTGATCCGTCGTCCACGCGACCGGATAAACGAAAACCCCGGCCTGGCCGGGGTTTTTTTGTTGTCCGTTGAGCGGTGTCGTCAGACAGGCGGCCGTCGGCCCATCAGGAAGAAAACGATGGCCAGGATCAGGCCCACCACGAACAGGATCCAGGCGATCTGCGTCGCGGCGCCCGCGATGCCGCTTAAGCCCAGTACGCCTGCGATGATGCCCACGATCAGGAAAACGAGTGCCCATGACAACATGATGCGACCTCCTTGGTTGCTCGGCCCGGCACGACAGGACGTCGAGCCTTGTGCCCAGTGTCGGCCGTGGCCAGCGGGGCGTTCTGTTTGTTCATGCCCCCTGCTCGGCCAACCCTACGGTAGTTGAGATGCACTCAAGGCGCTCGGGTTCCTTGATGCGTCGGAAGCATGCGGGGAGCGGTGGTAGGCCTCGCGTGGGCCGGGGCTGCTAAGATCGCCGCCCCTTGAGCAATCGCCGGTGCGCGCATGACCGAACCAACCCCGGGTCCCGTCGAGGACCGCGAGATTCCCCAGTACGCCCCGATCGCGATGGTGCCGCTGTTTGCCTTGCTCTTGCTCGGCCTGCTGTGGGGCTATAACTGGGTGGTGATGAAGGCCGTGCTGGTGGATGTCTCGGCGGCGTGGTTCGCCGCGCTGCGTACGGTACTGCCGGCCCTACTGCTGATCGCGATCCTGCCGCTCGCCGGCAAGCGCCTGCGCCCGCCGCCGTTGTTCTACGCCTTGCCGATCGGCCTGTTCCAGACCGCCGGCTTCGTCGGTTTCATGATGTGGGCGCTTCAGGCCGGCGGTGGGGCGGGCGAGACCGCGGTGATCGTCTTCATGATGCCCCTGTGGCTGACCCTGATGGCGCATTTCGCCCTCAACGAACGGATCACGCGCGTGCAGCTGTTGGCGATCGGCCTGGCCGTGCCCGGGCTGGTGCTGTTGATCTCGCCCTGGGAGGCGGGCCTGATGCCGGCGGCGGTGTTGCTGGCCTTTGCCTCGGGATTCGGCTGGGCGTTGGGTGCGATCTGGCAGAAGCGTTACTACCATCGCTATCAGCCGGACCTGCTTAGCCTGACGGCCTGGCAGATGCTCTATGGCGGCCTGTTGCTGACGGCGATCGCGCTCTGGGTCGAGCCGTTTGCGGTCGATCCGACGCCCAACTTTTTCTGGGCCCTGTTCTATAACGTCGTGCTGGCCGGCGCGGTTGGCTGGTTGTTGTGGGTGTATTCACTGCATCACCTGCCCACCTGGATCGCCGGCTTCGGGGCGCTGCTGGTGCCCGGTGTCGGCGTGTTGAGCGCCTGGCTGGTGCTGGGTGAGACACCGGGGCCGGTCAAGCAGATCGGCATTGGCCTGATCCTGTCGGCGCTGCTGATCATCACGCTCTACCAGCGGCGGGCCCGGCAGCAGGCACGTCGGCGGGTGGGAGCCTGAGGGTTTGCCGTCCATGTCATGCTGGACACGAGCGGCAAGACCAATCGAGACGAGGTAACGGATGGGCGAATGGATCGAAGTGACGGTGGCGGAGAAGATTCGCTGGAACGACGGGCTGTACTCCCTGCGTTTTGACGCGCCGCTGCCGGCGTTCAAGGCGGGACAGTTTGTCCGGGTCGGACTCGATATCGACGGCGAGCGCGTCGCGCGACCCTACTCGCTGGTCAACGCGCCGGACGAGACCCCGCACGAGATCTATTTCAATCTCGTGCCCGAAGGGCCGCTCTCGCCGCGCCTGGCCCGGCTGGAGCCCGGTGACGCCCTGTTCGTGCATTCCTCGGTCACCGGCACCATGACCATGGAGCGCACCCCGGCGCATCGCCATCTGTGGCTGTTCGCGACGGGTACCGCGCTCGGTCCGTTCCTGTCGATGCTCAAGACCGACACCCCTTGGGAGCGCGCCGAGCGGGTGGTGTTGTGTCATTCGGTGCGCCGGGCGACGGATCTCGCCTATGGCGAGACGATTCGTCGATTGCAGGCGCGCCACGGCGATCGATTCGACTTCGTGCCGGTGGTCACGCGGGAGGCGCAGCCGGGCACCCTGAGCGAACGGATCCCGGCCGCGCTGGACTCCGGTGAGCTCGAGCGCCATGTCGGGCTGGATCTGCGAGCGGAGGATGCCCACGTCATGCTGTGCGGGAACTCAGGAATGATCGAGGCGGTCCAGCAGGTACTCGAGCCGCGTGGCCTGCGTCGTCATCGTCGCCGTGAGCCGGGGCACATCACCGTCGAGAAGTATCACTGAGCCGTCCGATCGAGGCGCGCTTCTCGTCGGCTATACTGGCCATCCAACGCTTACCCCGCTGCCCGGATTTCGGGCGGTCCGACCGCTTAGCTCATGGAGTCGCAATCGCAATGGTCTTGATGCTCGACAACTACGACTCGTTTACCTACAACCTCGTCCAGTACCTGGGCGAGCTGGGTGAAGAGGTCTGGGTGGCGCGCAACGATCAGGTGACGGTCGAGGAGATCGAGGCCCGTGCGCCGAGCCACATCGTGGTCTCCCCGGGGCCTTGCGATCCGGACCAGGCCGGCATCTCGCTCGAGGTGATCCGCCACTTTGCCGGCAAGCTCCCCATCCTCGGCGTCTGCCTGGGGCATCAGGCGATCGGCCAGGTCTTCGGCGGCAAGGTGGTGCGGGCCCGCGAGGTGATGCACGGCAAGGTCTCGCCGGTTTATCACACCGGCGAGGGTGTGTTCGAAGGGCTGCCGAATCCCTTCGAGGCCACGCGTTATCACTCGTTGGTCATCGCTCGCGACAGTGTTCCCGAGGTGCTCGAGATCACCGCCTGGACGCAGTTTGATGACGGGGCGGTCGACGAGATCATGGGGTTCCGCCATCGCGAGTACGCCATCGAGGGCGTCCAGTTCCACCCCGAGTCGATCCTCACCCAGCACGGCCACCAGCAACTCAAGAGCTTCCTGCGCTACCGTTCTGGTGTGCGCGAACTCGCGCCGGCGTGAGCGCGCCGGTCGGCGACTCCGCACGCGTCGATAACGCCCCACGGGGGCGTGCGGCCGCCGTCCTGATTTTGGTGATTGCCGGGCTGTTGATGCTCGCGCCGTTCACCGTCGATGCCTACCTGCCGTCGTTTCACGCCATGGCCGACGAATTCGGCGTGGGGCAGGCGGCGATCCAGCAGACCCTTTCCCTGTACCTGCTTGCCTTCGGCTCGATGATGCTGTTCTACGGGCCGGCCTCCGACAGCTTTGGCCGCAAGCGCGTGATCCTGCTCGCCCTGCTGGCCTACGCGCTGATGACCGTGTTCGCCGCGTTGTCGCAGAGCATCGGGCAGTTGATCGCCGCCCGCGTCGGGCAGGGGTTGGCGGCGGGAGCCGGCGTGGTGATCGGCCGGGCGCTGGTGCGTGACCTGTTTGCCGGCGCCGATGCCCAGCGGGTGATGTCTAACGTGATGCTGATTTTCGCCGCGGCCCCGGCGGCGGCGCCGATTATCGGCGGCTGGTTGCACGAATGGTTCGGCTGGCGCTCGGTGTTCTGGTTCCTGCTGGGTTTCTCCCTGCTGCTGGTGGTGGCGATCTGGCAACTGCTACCGGAGACCGTGGCGCACCGGGATCGCCAATCGTTCGCGCCGCGGTTCGTGCTCAAGAGCTACGCGCGGGCCCTGGCGCATCCGCGCTACATGCAGCTGGTCGTGGTGTTCGCGCTGCTGTTCGGCGGCATGTTCCTGTATGTGGCCGCCGCCCCCGTGATTCTCATCGACCATCTGGGCCAGGACGAGACCGATTTCTGGAAGTTCTTTGTGCCGCTGGTGACCGGCCTGATCCTGGGCAGCCGCCTGACCAACTGGCTGGCGGGGCGGCTGAGCATGACCGGCACCATGGCGCTGGGCCTCGGGCTGACCGGGCTGGCGGTGGTCTACAACCTGATCCAGGCCTGGGTGCAGCCGCCGGATGTCACACATGGCGTGTGGTGGACGGTCACGCCGATCACGCTCTACGTCATGGGCATGGCGACCACCATGCCGGCACTGAATATCACCGCGCTCGACTATTGGCCGGCACAGCGGGGGCTGGCCTCGGCGCTGCAGGGGGCGACCCAGATGGCGTTCGCCGGCCTGGTGTCGGGGTTGATGGTCGCGTGGCTGGCGGATTCCCTGTTTGCCCTGGCCGTGGGGATGGCCGTTTTGTATCTCGCGGCGTTGTCGCTCTGGTTCTTCTGGTGGCGGGAAGACCGGCATCTGGCGTCGGGGTGATGGCCGGGCTTTGATAGAATGGCGCGCATTATCGATACGTCCCGTTTTCGGGGCGCGTTTTCACCGTCAATGAGGAATCACGCCGATGGCCGGTCACAGCAAGTGGGCGAACATCAAGCACCGCAAGGCGGCGCAGGATAAGAAGCGCGGCAAGATCTGGACGAAGATCATCCGCGAGATCACCGTGGCCGCGCGCACGGGCGGCAATGCCGACCCGGCGGCCAATCCGCGTCTGCGCCTGGCCTGGGACAAGGCGCTGGGTGCCAACATGCCCAAAGACACCATCGAGCGCGCCGCCAAGCGTGGTGCCGGTGACCTCGAGGGGCAGGACTTCGTCGAGGTCTCCTTCGAGGGTTACGGCCCGGGCGGCGTGGCCGTCTACGTGACGGGCATGACCGACAACAACACCCGGACGGTGGCCGACGTGCGCCACGCCTTCTCCAAGAACGGTGGCAATCTGGGTACCGACGGTTCGGTCGCCTTCCTGTTCTCCCGTCTCGGCGTGCTCTACTACCCGCCGGGCAGTGACGAGGACCCGGTCATGGAGGCGGCGATGGAGGCCGGTGCCGAGGACATCGAGGTGTTCGACGACAACTCGATCGAGGTGACCACCACGCCGGAGACCTATCATGACGTCAAGCAGGCCATGATCGATGCCGGCCTGCCGCCCGAGGAGAGCGAAGTCACCATGCGGCCGTCGACCAACGCGCCGGTGGAGGGCGAGACCGCCGAGAAGGTGCTCAAGCTGATCGACATGCTCGAAGACCTCGACGACGTCCAGGACGTTTATCACAACGGCGAGATCCCGGAAGCGGCCTATGCCTGATTCACCGGCAGGGAATCGCCCCGCGCGGCGAGTGCTCGGGATCGACCCCGGCTCGCGCGTGCTCGGGCTGGCGGTGATCGAGTTCGCCGGCGGGCGGGCCCGCTGTCTCGAGCTGTCGAGCCATTCCCTGCAGTCTCACGGTGACTTTGCCGCCCGCATGGGCGGCGTTTTCGATGTGGTCTCCGAGTGGATCGAGACCCATCGGCCGAGCGAATGCGCCATCGAGCAGATCTTCATGTATCGCAGCGAATCCTCCTCGCTCAAGCTTGCCCAGGCGCGCGGCGCGGCGCTGGCGGCCGTGGTGCGCCAGGGCCTGCCGGTGGAGGAATACATGCCGGCGACGGTCAAGCAGGCGGTGGTCGGCAGCGGTCGGGCCGACAAGGCGCAGGTGGCCCACATGGTCCAGCGACTGGTCGGGCTTACTGAATTGCCGTCGAGCGACGGGGCGGACGCGGCGGCGGTGGCCCTGTGTCACTGCTACCGCAGCAATGCCTTTTCCGCGGTGACCGGCAGCGGCCCGAACAGCGAGGCGCGCGAGATCCTGCGCGAGGCCTCGCAGCGACGCTATCGCCGCCGCAGCGACTCGCGCGGCTGGCGCGACATGGATGCGGCCACCCTGATGGCCCGCTCGACCGGCAAGGCCGGAACCAAGAAATGAGGTGCCCATGATCGGACGACTCGCCGGACGCGTGTTGATGCGCAAACCCCCGTTTCTGCTGGTGGACGTGCAGGGGATCGGCTACGAGGTCGAGGCCCCGATGTCGACCTTCTTCGCTACCCAGGGGCAGGACGACGTGGTCCTGCACACCCACCTGGTGGTGCGCGAGGACGCCCAGTTGCTGTACGGCTTTGCCACCATCCGCGAGCGCGACCTGTTTCGCGCCCTGATCAAGGTGTCGGGCATCGGTCCGCGCATGGCGGTCGCGGTGCTCTCGGGCATGTCCGAGGCGCAGTTCCGCGACTGCGTACTCAACGACGACGTCACCGCGCTGACCAAGGTGCCGGGGATCGGCAAGAAGACCGCCGAGCGCCTGATCATCGAGATGCGCGACCGGCTCGACAAGCAACCCGGTGGTGTGGCGCCGATGATCGCCGGCGGCGAGCCGGCGGTCGACACGCCGCGCGACGAGGCGTTGAGCGCGCTCGAGGCGCTCGGCTACAAGCCGGCCGAGGCCAACCGCATGATCGCCCGGGCCGAGAAGGAAGGCGCGGACAACGCCGAATCGCTGATTCGTCTCGCCCTGCGGCAGACGGTGAAGTAAGCCATGAGTGAAGGCATCGACGACGCCCGCTTCGTCAGCTCCGAACACCGCCCCGACGAGGAGGCCCTCGAACGGGCGCTGCGCCCACGCCGGCTGGCCGACTACATCGGCCAGCCGGCCGTGGTCGAGCAGATGGAGATCTTCGTCCCCGCCGCGCGCAACCGCGGCGAGCCGCTCGACCACGTGCTGATCTTCGGCCCGCCGGGGCTGGGCAAGACCACGCTGGCGCACATCATCGCCAACGAGATGGGCGTGAGCCTCAAGCAGACCTCCGGGCCGGTGCTTGAGCGCCCCGGCGATCTCGCCGCGCTGCTGACCAACCTCGAGCCGGGCGACGTGCTGTTCATCGACGAGATCCACCGGCTGTCCTCGGTGGTCGAGGAGATCCTCTATCCGGCGATGGAGGACTACCAGATCGACATCATGATCGGCGAAGGGCCGGCGGCCCGCTCGATCAAGCTCGACCTGCCGCCGTTCACCCTGGTGGGGGCGACCACCCGCGCCGGCATGCTCACCAACCCGCTGCGCGACCGCTTTGGCATCATCCAGCGCCTCGAGTTCTACGAGGTCGACCACTTGGTGCACATCGTCGAGCGTTCGGCGCGACTGACCCAGTTGGAGATGGACAACCACGGCGCCCGCGAAATCGCGGCCCGGTCACGCGGCACGCCCCGAATCGCCAACCGGCTGCTGCGCCGGGTGCGCGACTACGCCGACATCAAGGGCGGCGGCCAAGTCGATCGGTCGATCGCCAATGCCGCGCTGGACATGCTCAAGGTCGACAAGCGCGGCTTCGATCACCAGGACCGCCGCCTGCTCGAGACCCTGCTGGAGAAATTCGACGGCGGCCCGGTCGGGCTGGACAACATCGCCGCGGCGATCGGCGAATCGCGCGACACCATCGAGGACGTGCTCGAGCCCTACCTGATCCAGCAGGGCTTCCTGATCCGCACCCCGCGCGGTCGCATGGCCACCCGGCAGACCTGGGAGCACTTCGGCTACCGCCCGCCCGAGCGCTGGCAGGACGAATCGATCGATCCACTGGCGGGGGCTTCCGACGATGTTGGTTAAGCGGCTCGACAAACCGTCGCGAGCCGCCCGAGTGCAAGGAGCCGCACAGTGAGCGACGAGACATATCAAGCCGATAGGCGGATGCAGGCCGTCCATGGCCTGCACTCTTCGAGCGCACTTTGTGCGTCTCGCTTCGCTCCGGGCGAATCGATAGGAGCGAGTTCTTGATGATGCAATCGGGTGGCGCAGCAGGTTTGTCGAGCCGCGATATCTTTCGCTGGCCGGTGCGTGTCTACTACGAGGACACCGACGCCGGCGGGGTGGTCTACCACGCCCGCTATCTCAATTTCTGCGAGCGCGCCCGCACCGAGTGGCTGCGCTCACGTGGCTGGGAGCAGGACGTGCTGCGCGACGAGTATCAGGTGGTGTTCGTGGTGGCGCGGGCCTCGCTTGAATATCGCCGACCGGCACGATTTAATGACTCGCTCAACGTCAGTTGCGAGGTGGCGCGCCTGCGCGCGGCGGCCATCGACTTCACCCAGCGCGTGGAACATTCCGCCGATTCCACGGTCCTGTGTGGGGTGTCCGTGCGCGTGGTCTGCGTGGATGCGCGGACCTTCCGTCCCAAACCCATACCCGAGTCGATCCTGGAGTCTTTCGCGTGAATGCCGATCCGTCCGTCGTCGAGCTGATTACCGGGGCGAGCCTGCCCGTGCAACTGGTCCTGATCATCCTGGCGCTGGCGTCGATCGGCTCCTGGGCGTTGATCTTCCACAAGGCGCGCGCCTACAAGCGTTCGGTCAGCGGCGTGCGCGCGTTCGAAAGCAGCTTCTGGGCGGGCGGCAGCCTCAACGAGTTCTATGACCGCATCTCCCGCGAGGCCCGGCCGCGCGAGGGCCACGAGGCCATCTTCGAGGCGGGTTTCCGCGAGTTCCAACGCCTACGGCAGGCCGAGGACCGGGGGCACGCGCAGATTATCGACGGTGTCGAACGCGCCATGCGCGTGGCCGAGCATCGCCAGCTCGACCAGCTCGAGGAAGGCGTGCCGTTTCTCGCCACGGTCGGCTCGGTCAGCCCCTACGTGGGCCTGTTCGGTACCGTCTGGGGGATCATGAGCGCGTTCATGAACCTCGGCACCATGCAAAGCGCCACGCTGGCGGCGGTGGCCCCGCCGATCGCCGAGGCGCTGATCGCCACCGCGATGGGCCTGTTCGCCGCCATCCCGGCCGTCATTGCCTACAACCGCTACACCCAGCGGGTCGACTGGCTCGCCGGGCGTTACGAGAATTTCGTCGACGAATTCCTGGGGCTGCTGCAGCGTCAGTTGGGGGGCAAGTAAGCCATGGCGCGTCGCACGCGACGGGCACGGCGGATGGTCGCCGAGATCAATGTCGTCCCCTACATCGACGTGATGCTGGTGCTGCTGGTGATCTTCATGGTCACTGCGCCCATGCTGCAGCAGGGGGTCGAGGTCGAGCCGCCGCAGGCCTCGGCCAGCCCGCTGGAAGACACCGACGAGCCGCCGCTGCTGATCAGCGTCAATCGTGACGGCGAATATTTCGTCAATCAGGCCGACAACCCCGATGCCCCGGTCAGCCTGGCGACGGTCACCGAGCTGGTGGCGGCCGCGCGTCAGGTCGACCCGCAAACGCCGATCCTGGTGAAGGGCGATCGTGCCTCGAACTACGAGAATGTCATGCGTGCCATGGTGGCCGCCCAGCAGGGCGGGGCGCCCAAGGTGGGGCTCGTGACCGACTCCGACCCGAACGCCGGCAACGAGGAGGAGCGGTAAGCCATGTGGCGGATGCTTAAACGCATGCCCGCGGCGGTCACCTTGGCCGTGCTGCTGCACGTGGTGCTGGTGCTCGCGATCGTGTTCTCCGAGTTGTGGCAGCCGGAATCGGTCAAGCCCAGTGGCGAGGCGGCATCGGAGCCCACGCCGAGCATCGAGGCCGAATCGGTCTCCTCCGAGGCGATCGAGCAACAGGCCGAGCGGCTGCGCGAGGAGCGCGAGAGTCGCGAGCGCGAACGAACCGAGGCCGAGCAGGCCGCCGAGGAAGCGGCCGCGGCCCGTCGGGCCGAGGAGGCTCGCGCCAAGCAGTTGCAAGAATTGCGCGAGCAGCGCGAGCGCGAGGCCGAAGCCGAGCAGAAACGGCTGGAAGAGCTTGCTCGGGCCCGCGAGCAAGCCGAGGCCGAGCGCGAAGCGGCCCGTAAGGAGGCGCAAGCAGAGCGCCAGGCCGCCGAGGAGGCGGCAAAACGACGCGAGGCGGAAGAGCGCGCCCGTGCCGAGGCCGAAGCCGCCCGCGAGGCCGCGCGCCAAGAGGCCGAGGCAGCCCGCAAGGAGGCACAAGAGGCCGCCCGCCAGGCCGCTGAGGAAAAGGCGCGCCGGGAAGCCGAAGAGCAAGCTCGCAAGGAGGCGGCAGAAAAGGCGCGTCGTGAAGCCGAGGAAAAGGCTCGCCAGGCGGCTGAAGAAAAAGCACGTCGTGAAGCCGAGGAAAAGGCACGCCAGGAAGCCGAAGCGAAAGCACGCCGCGAGGCCGAGGAAAAGGCCGCCCGCGAGCGTGCCGAGCGTGAGGCCCGTGAACAGGCCCTGCGTGACCAGTTGGCCGCCGAGCAGCAGGCGCGTGCCGAGAGCGACGCGCTGAGCAAGTGGGCCGCGGCCATCCAATCCAAGGTGCGGGACAACTGGCAGCGCCCCCGAGGGGCGCAGGTTGGCTGGACCTGTACGGTTACCGTTCGTCAGGACGGCGACGGGCGCGTGCGCAGCGTGAACGTGGAGCGTTGTGATGGCGACCGCCTGTTCGAGCGTTCCGTGGTGCAGGCGATTGAGGCCGCCTCGCCGCTGCCCAAGCCGGAAATCGACTCGATCTTCCAGGAAGAGCTCCGTTTCAACTTCAAGCCGGAATGACCGGCCAACCCGGGGTGACCCACATGACAGTACAGGCCCTTTTGCATCGTTCGCATCGCTGGCTCGCCGCCACGCTCCTGGCGGGGATGCTCGCCGTCGTCATGCCGGCACAGGCCGCGCTGGAAATCGATATCAGCGGTGGCACCGAGTCGGGCGTGCCGATCGCCGTGGTGCCGTTCGATCAGCCGGGTGAGGTGAGCGATCTCGCGCGGATCATCGGTGACGACCTCGCCCGTTCGGGGTTGTTCGCGCCCATCGCGCGGGATGCCATGCCGGGGCGCCCGGCCTCGCCGGAGCAGTTGCGCATCGGCGACTGGCGGGCCGGCAAGGCGCGCTATCTGGTCATGGGTCAGGTCGAGCGTGATGCTGACCGACTGCGCACCCGCTTCTACCTGATTGACGTCAGTTCCGGTCAGCGCCTGGCCGGCAGCCAGATCACGGCCGGCACCTCGGCGGATCGCTCGGTGGCGCATCGCATCAGTGACATCGTCTACAAGGAGTTGACCGGCGAGCGCGGCGCCTTCTCCACCCGGATTGCCTATGTCACCGAGCGCGGCTCGGTCGACAATCGCACCTATACCCTGCAGATTGCCGATTCCGACGGTGCCAACCCGCGCACCGTGCTCGAGTCGCCGTATCCGCTCATGTCGCCGAGCTGGTCGCCGGACGGCGGCCGGCTGGCCTACGTCTCCTTCGAGGGCAACCGCTCGGCCATCTGGGTGCAGGATCTGTCCACCGGCGATCGGTATCAACTTACCGACTACCGCGGCATCAACGGCGCTCCCGCCTGGTCGCCGCGCGGCGACAAGATCGCCGTGACCCTCTCCAAGGGCGGCAACCCGGATATCTATGTGGTCGATCTCGATACCCGTCGGACGGTCCAGTGGACGCGCTCCGGCTCGATCGAGACTGAGCCGACCTGGTTCCCGGACAATCGCAGCCTCGCCTTCACCTCGGACCGTTTCGGTCAGCCGCAGGTGTTCCGCAAGGCCGGACCGGACGACCGGGCGCGCCGCCTGACCTTCGATACCCCGTATGCTGCCGGCCCGCGCATCTCGCCGGATGGCGAGCGCCTGGCGCTGGTGGTGCGCGATGACCGTGGCTTCTTCGTCGCCGAGCAATCGCTCGACGACGGCAATCGTCAACTGCTCAGCCGCGGTGGTGGCGAGGAGCGCCCCAGTTACGCGCCCAATGGCGCCATGGTGGTGTACGCGGCACAGTCCGGCGGTGGCTCGGTGCTCAAGATTTCACCGGCCATCGGTGGCGAGCCGCAGACGCTGAGTTACGATCGGGGTAAGGTGCGCGACCCGGTCTGGGGGCCCTTCAATGACTAGGAAAACGACCAGGAAGTTGCCGAATACCATGCACGAGATCTCTTCGAATCGCCGTTCACGGTTAGCGGGCTCGCTCGCCGCCGCCCTGCTGCTTGGCGGCACCACCCTGCCGGTAGCCGCTCAGCAGGCGCCGGGTTGGCTCAACTGGGGTGGCGGTTCCAATGAACAGCCGTCCGGCGAGACGGCAGATGACTCCGCGCCTGGCAGCTCGAGCGCGCAAGCTACGCCCATGCCGGCGGCCAGCGTCACGGTGGCGGACACGGGGGTTGATCCGGGCAGCCAGTCGGGGCAGGCCGTGCTGCTCCAGCGCCTGATGCAGCGGGTCAATGACCTCGAGCGACAGGTGCAGAGCATGCGTGGTCAGCTCTCCGAGCAGGAGCGCGCCCTGGAGCGTCAGCAACGCGCGCTTGACGAGGCGGCCCAGTCACGTCCGCCGCAACGCGCCTCCGGTTCGGCCGGGGCCTCGTCAGGCGTGGG
>NZ_CP140153.1:2107500-2392500 GCF_034479635.1 Guyparkeria halophila | reverse complement strand
CAGACTTGTTCTGTGACTGCGTACCTTTTGTATAATGGGTCAGCGACTTACTAATCGTGGCAAGCTTAACCGAGTAGGGGAGGCGTAGCGAAAGCGAGTCTGAACAGGGCGTTCAGTCGCGGTTAGTAGACCCGAAACCGGCGCGATCTACCCATGGCCAGGGTGAAGGTCAGGTAATACTGACTGGAGGCCCGAACTCACTAATGTTGAAAAATTAGGAGATGAGCTGTGGGTCGGAGTGAAAGGCTAATCAAGCCCGGAGATAGCTGGTTCTCCTCGAAAGCTATTTAGGTAGCGCCTCATGTCTCACTCTCGGGGGTAGAGCACTGTTATGGCTAGGGGGTCATCCCGACTTACCAAACCATGGCAAACTCCGAATACCGAGAAGTGCAATCATGGGAGACACACAGTGGGTGCTAACGTCCATTGTGGAGAGGGAAACAACCCAGACCGCCAGCTAAGGCCCCCAAATGTGTGCTAAGTGGGAAACGATGTGGGAAGGCAGAGACAGCCAGGAGGTTGGCTTAGAAGCAGCCATCCTTTAAAGAAAGCGTAATAGCTCACTGGTCAAGTCGGCCTGCGCGGAAGATTTACCGGGGCTCAAGCACACTGCCGAAGCTGCGGATGCCGTAAGGCATGGTAGAGGAGCGTTCCGTAGGCCGTTGAAGGTGGACTGTGAGGTCTGCTGGAGGTATCGGAAGTGCGAATGCTGACATGAGTAACGATAATACGAGTGAAAACCTCGTACGCCGAAAGTCCAAGGTTTCCTGCGCAACGCCAATCGGCGCAGGGTGAGTCGGCCCCTAAGGCGAGGCTGAGAAGCGTAGTCGATGGGAAGCAGGTTAATATTCCTGCACCGACCGTTATTGCGATGGGGGGACGGAGAAGGCTAGGCCAGCCGGCAGTTGGTGTCCGGTTTAAGCCTGTAGGTGGATCTCTTAGGCAAATCCGGGAGATCAACACCGAGAGGTGACGACGAGTTCCCAAGGGAACGAAGTGGTTGATGCCATGCTTCCAGGAAAAGCCTCTAAGCTTCAGATAACGGTTGACCGTACCCTAAACCAACACAGGTGGACTGGATGAGAATTCCAAGGCGTTGAGAGAACTCGGGTGAAGGAACTAGGCAAAATAGCACCGTAACTTCGGGAGAAGGTGCGCCCCCGTTAGGTGATCGGACTTGCTCCGTAAGCCGAAGGGGGTTGCAGTGACCAGGCCGCTGCGACTGTTTATCAAAAACACAGCACTCTGCAAACTCGAAAGAGGACGTATAGGGTGTGACGCCTGCCCGGTGCCGGAAGGTTAATTGATGGGGTTATCTTCGGAGAAGCCCTTGATCGAAGCCCCGGTAAACGGCGGCCGTAACTATAACGGTCCTAAGGTAGCGAAATTCCTTGTCGGGTAAGTTCCGACCTGCACGAATGGCGTAACGATGGCGGCGCTGTCTCCACCCGAGACTCAGTGAAATTGAAATCGCTGTGAAGATGCAGTGTACCCGCGGCAAGACGGAAAGACCCCGTGAACCTTTACTACAGCTTTGCACTGAATACTGAACCTACTTGTGTAGGATAGGTGGGAGGCTTCGAAACCAGGACGCCAGTTCTGGTGGAGCCAACCTTGAAATACCACCCTGGTATGTTTGGTGTTCTAACCCAGGTCCGTTATCCGGATCGGGAACCGTGCATGGTGGGTAGTTTGACTGGGGCGGTCTCCTCCGAAAGCGTAACAGAGGAGCACGAAGGTTGGCTAAGCACGGTCGGAAATCGTGCGGTTAGTGCAAGAGCATAAGCCAGCTTGACTGTGAGACAGACACGTCGAACAGGGTCGAAAGACGGTTCTAGTGATCCGGTGGTTCTGTATGGAAGGGCCATCGCTCAACGGATAAAAGGTACTCCGGGGATAACAGGCTGATACTGCCCAAGAGTCCATATCGACGGCAGTGTTTGGCACCTCGATGTCGGCTCATCACATCCTGGGGCTGAAGCAGGTCCCAAGGGTATGGCTGTTCGCCATTTAAAGTGGTACGCGAGCTGGGTTCAGAACGTCGTGAGACAGTTCGGTCCCTATCTGCCGTGGGCGTTGGAGATTTGAGGGAATCTGTCCTTAGTACGAGAGGACCGGGATGGACGAACCTCTGGTGTTCCGGTTGTCACGCCAGTGGCACTGCCGGGTAGCTAAGTTCGGATTGGATAACCGCTGAAAGCATCTAAGCGGGAAGCCAACCCCAAGATGAGATCTCCCCGGGACTTCGAGTCCCCTGTAGGGCCGTGGAAGACCACCACGTTGATAGGCGGGATGTGGAAGTGCAGTAATGCATGCAGCTAACCCGTACTAATTACCCGTGCGGCTTGACCATATAACGCCAAAGCGACACACACGGATACCCCGTACAACCGCATTCACTTTACTGCCGATCAGCCAACGGCTGGTCGGTTACCCCTTTGCCTGGCGTCCATAGAGCGGTGGAACCACCTGTTCCCATCCCGAACACAGCAGTGAAACGCCGCATCGCCGATGATAGTGTGGGGCTTCCCCATGTGAAAGTAGGTCAACGCCAGGCTCCCCATTTTGAGGCCCCCGTAACCGTCAGGTTGCGGGGGCTTCTTCGTGCTGGGGAAGCCCTTTCGGGCTCTCGGCCGCAGCCCTTCGGCTGCGGCGTTCACGTCGGCTGCGGCTGTCCACCGGACAGCCGGTCCTCGTTCACCCCCATGTGAAAGTCGGTCAACGCCAGGCTCCCCATTTGAAAACCCCCGTCACGGCACTCGCCGGACGGGGGTTTCTCGTTGCATGCGCCGATCCCGTCGTGTGGTGTCGTAGGTTGGGCTTCAGCCCAACAGTCCGGCCGAGAAGCCGGACTGACATGCCAAACACATTCCCCGCTCTGTTCATCCATGTTCAAACCGTGTTGTAGGCGTATTCCTACACTCGAAACCGTCAAGTCCTACAGCATATTCGGAATATGCTTATATTCACCAGGGAACTCACCGCGTAAGGTACAACCATCCTAAGTGTACAAGGAGGTAGGATGATGAAAGGACTCACCCATTCCGTACGCGCGGCCGCCATCGGCGCCGCGTTGTTGTTCACCGCGCCGGCGTTCGCCGCCGAACCCCTGAATATCAACCAGGCATCGGCAGCAGAGCTCGAGACCCTCAAGGGCATCGGTCCGGTCTACGCCGAGCGCATTGTCGAGTACCGCTCGGAGCAGGGACGCTTCGAATCGGTCGATCAGCTTGCCGACGTGCAGGGCATTGGTGAAAAGACCGTCGCGGCCATCGAGAGCGAGGTCGCGATCGGCAAGTAAGACGCTTCACACGGATGTGAGGTGAGAGCCTCGGCTAATGCCGGGGCTTTTTTGGTTCCACGGAACTTCGGTTCCAGTTACCGCGTATTGTGGAGATCAGTGTCAATTCATGACATGGAGCAGATCTCGCGCGGTCGATATTTAACGGCAAATTGTCCGTTGATGCCAGCCCGTATCGGGCGCAGCGGTCCTGGGGGGGGGGGCGAAAATGCTGGCACGAGGCGTGCTTCATGTAAGATGCGTAACGGGCCAGGAGGCCTGGTTGATCAACCCTCCAAAGGAGACATCCAAGATGATGAATATGAAGAAGCAAGCTCAGAAGGGTTTCACCCTGATCGAGCTGATGATCGTTGTCGCGATCATCGGTATCCTCGCGGCGATTGCGATCCCGGCATATCAGGATTACACCATCCGCGCTCAAGTCTCCGAGGGCATGAGCCTAGCATCTGGTGTTAGAACTGCGATGTCTGAGTCGTTCCAGACAACTGGAGACTGGCCGACAGACAACAGCGCGGCAGGTGTTTCTCCTTCGAACGAGATTGTAGGCGAGTATGTTTCGGGTGTAGCGGTCTCGACCGATGGCACTAATGGTCTAATCACCGCAACCTTCGGTTCTGGCGCAAATGGAGAAATTACTGGCAGTAATCTTACTCTGACTGGTACTGACGAGGGTGGGAGCATCTCTTGGGAGTGCGGTGGCTCGGTTGCGACTAAGTACCTTCCGTCTAGCTGCCGATAAGGGCGAGTAACTCACGGACAAAGCTCGGACCTATTCGGTCCGGGCTTTTTTTTGACCTTTCGTGGGGCACTCCTTTCAATTCCGCCGACTGGTGTGCTTAAAGTTGATGATGGATCGTACGAAAATTTTATTCCTCGCGGGGGTCATGGCTGCCTCCCTTACTATTGTGTGGGCGGCGTACCGTCTGGCACTCACAGGATCTTTCCATTTTGACGACTTCCATAATCTAGCCCCGCTCAGGTTTGTGGCAGACGGGCTAAGTTTGTTTGGGTTCGTGACCGGTGGAACGGCCGGGCCGCTCGGGCGCCCTATGACGCTCGCAACCTTTTTTCCACAGCATTACGCGTGGCCGGTAGATCCTAGCGTATTCCTTTACTGGAACGTGTTGATCCATATTCTTAACGGTCTTTTGGTCACTTGGTTTGTGCTGCTTTCGGAGCGAATGCGTGAACAGCCTGAATCTAGGGCTGTGATGGTGGCGGCGGTTGCCGGTGTTCTCTGGGTTTCTTTGCCTATTCTTGCCAGTAGTTCGTTGATGGTCGTGCAGCGTATGACCACGTTGTCTGCGCTTTTTTTATTTTTGGGGTTGATAGGTTACTTAAAGGCTCGCGCTCATATCGAGACACGCCCTTATCCTGCCTTGGTTGGGATGACTCTGTCTTTGCTCGTCTTTGGTGCGCTTTCCGTTTTGAGCAAGGAAAACGGCGCGTTGCTGTTTGTGTTCGTCTTTTTGCTTGAAATGCTCCTTTTTACTGGCCCCACTCGGTTGAGTCGGAGGCTGTGGCTAAGTTGGAAGATTTTATTTTTCGGCTTGCCTTCTGTGGTCCTTATGTATCTGGTGGTTTCCTCGTTGTGGTATCCAGAGAGCGTGGTGAAGACTAGAGGGTTTGACGGGTGGGAGCGCCTACTCACACAGCAGGTAGTGTTATGGGAATATGTTAAGTGCGCTCTTTTGCCAACGCCAGGCTGTTTTTCGCCCTTTCATGACGATTACACGCTAGTGAGTCCGGTGTTTTGGGGCCCCGCGCTCGCTGCCTGGATGCTTGTGGCTGTGGCTGCAATTTGGCTTAGGCGTTTGTTTCCGGTAATCGCCTTAGGTGTTCTTTGGTTTTTAGTCGGCCATGCGCTGGAATCATCCACGATCTCTCTCGAGATGTATTTTGAACACCGGAACTATGTGCCAGCCGTTGGGTTAACCTACGCCATCGCGGCAGCTATTTTCTTGGTGGGTAAAAAACACCCAAGGCTGGCTGTGTTTGGAGGCTTGTCATATTACTTATCTATTTTGATGATTCTTCTTAGCACCACATCGCTGTGGGGGCGTCCCGCACTTGCCGCAGAGATTTGGCATATAGAAAGGCCGGAATCTGTGCGATCATCTCAATATTTGGCCGGAAGGCTTCAAGAGCAAGGTTATTATGTGGCTGCTGCAAAGATCATTAAAGAAGTGGCTCGCGATAATCCCGCCCATCTCGGTTTAAGGTTGCAGGATGTGTACGCAACATGCCTGATCAGCCCAAAGAAGAGTAGGCCCGGTTTGTGGAGAGAGATGTATAAAGACGCGAAAGATGCGAGCTTCAACCATGGCGTGTACGAAACGCTTTCGTTCATGGACAGAAATGAGATCTATGACAAGTGCTCTGCTGTGTCGAGGGATGATCTATTCGACATGGCTCGCTCTCTCTTGTTGAACCCTCAGTTCGGGCAGCGACCTGTGACCCGACATAATCTGCATATCTTCTTGGCGGAAGAAGGGGTTGCCGCGCGCGATCTCGGTCTCACCATGAGTCATCTTGAAGAGGCATTTGATGCCTATCCAAATATAAATACTGTCTATTTTGTTGTTGATATCCTGATTAGTGCCGGTTTGTACTCAGAGGCATTTCAATTTATTGAAGAGGCCGAGGAAGCTCCGCCTCATGGTTTTCTTTCAAGGATCAAGTGGTCTAGCGCATTGAAAAAAGTAGAGCAGAAACTAAGGGCTACGCGCGCTCAACAAGGTGCCGAGACATGAGGAAGGATTCTCCGGCACTGTCGGTCGTGCTTCCCGCCAAAAACGAGGCCGGCGCCGTCGGCGCCACGGTTGAGGGCATCCGGTCGCGATTGGCGGATGCCGAGGTGCTGGTCATCGATGATGGCTCGGAAGACGATACGGCTTCGATGGCGAAGGCGTTTGGTGCCGCCGTCATCAGTCACCCGTACAGCATGGGCAACGGCGCGGCCATCAAGACAGGGGCGCGGCATGCGACCGGTGAGGTGATCGTCTTCATGGATGCTGACGGCCAACACGACCCGGCCGACATTCCCCGCCTGCTTGAAAGGCTGGGCCGGGGCTTCGACATGGTCGTTGGGGCGCGCAGCAATGACTCCCAGGCGAGTGTCGGCCGCGGGCTGGCCAACCGTTTCTACAACCGGTTGGCCTCCTGGATGGTCGGGCAGCGCGTGCAGGATCTCACCTCGGGCTTTCGGGCCGTCAAGGCCGACAAGTTCCGGGAATTCCTGCACCTGCTGCCCAACGGCTTCTCTTATCCCACCACCACGACCATGGCCTTCTTCCGCGCGGGCTACCCGGTGGCCTACGAACCGATCGTCGCGGGAAAGCGCATCGGCAAGAGCCACATCCGTCTCGTGCGCGACGGCATCCGTTTTCTGCTGATCATCTTCAAGATCGGCACGCTCTACTCGCCCCTGAAACTCTTCTTGCCGATTGCCTTCGCACATTTCCTGCTGGGCTTGGGCTACTACGGGTACACCTTCACCGTGGATCACCGACTTTCGAGTATCACGGTGTTTCTGTGGTCCGCCTCTGTAACCATCTTTCTGATAGGGCTCGTGTCCGAGCAGATAACGCAGTTGATGTATAAGAGGGAGCGCTAACCTATCTGTAACGATGAGCGCCCATCTTTGCTTCTGATTACGCGGAACCTGCCACCCTTGGTGGGGGGCATGGAAACCCTCACATGGCACATGGTGGATGAGCTCAAGCATGCATATCGTGTAACCGTAATAGGGCCGACAGGGGCTTCATCTGAAGCGCCTGAGGGGATCGATGTTGTGGAGGCGCCACCTGCACCACTCCCTTGGTTTCTTCTCCGCGCGTTCGTCCTTTCAATATGGACTTCATTGAAGTTGCGCCCAGCCTCTGTGATCGCGGCTAACGGCCTCACTGCTCCCTCGGCCTGGATTTGTTCAAAACTGGTCTCAGCGCGGTCAGCGGTTTACCTGCACGGGCTCGATATTAAGACCAAGAATCCTGTCTATCGCGCAATCTGGTTACCCTTCATACGGCGATGTGATGTAGTCATTGCGAACAGTCGCTTTATTGCGGATGTTGCAACGCGTAGCGGCGTGAACCCTTCGCGGATTCGTGTGCTTAATCCAGGCGTCTCTTTGCCTGAACCTGACGAACATGCGCCAGTGGAATCTAGGTTCCGGGCTGCGTATCAACTGGGTAGCCACCCTCTCATGCTCTATGTGGGCAGGTTTACGAAAGGAAAGGGCCTGCTGCCTTTTGTCGAAAACGTCCTTCCCGCCGTAATCAAAGAGATGCCGAATGCCAAGCTCGTGGTGATTGGGGGCGCCGCGACCAAGGGGCTTGGGGGCGCGACAAACTACGCGGAGCAAGTGGAAGAAGCCGTCGCAAGAAACCACCTGGTAGATAACGTTGTCTTCTGCGGAGAAAAGAAATACCGTGACCCGGACATCAGTGCGGCATATTTTTCCGCGAACGTGCTGGTGTTTGCTGCGCAGAACGATGACGAGGTTGAGATTGAGGGGTTTGGCATGGTCCCGCTCGAGGCCGCCGCGCATGGCCTCCCTACTGTGGGGTTTGGTGTTGGCGGTTTGCTGGATTCCGTAGCCCCCGGCTCTTGTGGTTTGCTTGTTGAACCGGGGGATTACATGGAGTTCACTCTCCGGGTGCTGGAGGCGCTGCGCATGAAGGATTCGGTTTTAACCCAAAGCTGTGTCCAGTTTGCGCAGCAGCGCTCATGGAAGCAGTTCGGTATAGGCTTGCGCTCTATCCTCACCAAATAGCGTGAGTCACCTATGGAGAGGTCAGGATGTCATCTTGACCCTCTGTCTGCGAAGTAATTCATCAAGCCTCTCGTGCTGACGGTGACAGCGCCGTGCGCCGTATTCAAAGCTACGCTGACTAGACGGTCGATTATTGCGGCGGCCAGCAATATGTCGGCTGTGCCGAACGAATTCCCAATCGCGCCAATAGTTAACTCTCGTATTCCTACGCCGCCGGGAGTTAACGGTACTAGGGTGGCGAAGTCGCCGATCACTAGTGCTGTAACTATTTGGGAGGATGGAATGGAAGCATCCAGTGTCAGCGCAATTAAGCCGAAACGGGCGACTCTCGTGAGAATGAATACAAGCTGAAGTGTTGCGAGAGTTGCCAGTTTTATCGCTACGTTTTCTCCCGTGCCAAGAGGGGCGTTGTGGCGGTTTATGAAAGGGATGTAGTTGCGTGTCAGCTTTGGATAGTAATGCCATATGGAAAGTAATAATATAGGCGCTAGCGCGGCGCCTGAACCAAGGGCTATTGCTGTGGCGCGCCATGCCTCGATCGCCCCAAAGGTGGCTAGTGCAGTCAGCAAAGCGCCAAGGACAAAAATCATACTCAGGGTTTCCGTCAATGCCGCCGCCGCGAAATTCCGGTACGGGATTCCGAACTCTTCCTTGGCTCGTGCGCCTTGAGCCAAAACGCCAGCTCCGGACATGCCTAGGTTGAACAGGCCTTTTGTGCCAATTAGGTCGAGCGCCCCGAAGGAGCTTATTCTGTTTTGGCTGATTGATAGACTGGTTTTTAACGCATACGCCTGCGCGATCCGCATTAGGACGAAGGACGCGACAATTAGTGCGAGTGTGGTAGCCGTGGCTTCTTTTGTGGCGGCTAGTAGCTTGTCGATTTCTATGATTCTGAACGCGACGTAGAGAGTGGCCGCGAAGGCCGACCAGCCGACCAATGACTTCCAACGTAGCAGGCGTGACGTGTTCATATGGTAAGTTCGGGAAGTGTGCGGCCGTGGGGTCAAGAGGACCTTACTCATCCATCAGTATTTTTTTTAGCTCGGCTTCGAAATAGCTGGGCTGCCCTTTTATCAGAATATTCCGCGATTGGTCGACTAGCTGTCCGATTACTCGTAGTTCTGCCTGTTCGGCGTCGGGGATGTTGTTCTGGTTGTGGAGAAAATCATGGGCATTGATTAATGGGTTGTCGTAATATGTAAATTCAACGCGATTTGATGAGGATAGTTGGGCTGTCGCGGAATTTTTTTCTATTAATTCGGTCCTTTGGTTGGCTGACCGTTTTAAAAAAACAATGTCTGAGCAGGGGCTGGGAGATGCGATGGCGTTTCTTCCTACGAAATGCTCGATGGTGTGCCTTTTCTCGGGCCCAAAGTTTTCGTAGAAAGGTATTATTGTTCGCGCGAGTTGTGTCGTTTTGGCCAAGAGCCCTGGTGTTGAGTTTGTTGGTATGTTCAGGGCGGTATGGGGGCAGGGGAAAAGCTGCCTGCCATCAGTTGCGACTAGATCATCCCCGTATAATTTCGCACCCAGGTTCTGGGCGAACTTTAGAGCAGTGGTCGTTTTGCCAGTATTCGATAGCCCAACAAGCAAGATTGTTCGGCCCTTAAAAGTGAGAGCTGCCGCATGGAGGAGTGCGTAGCCACGTTCAAGCAGCGCGATGTTGACCAAGTCTCTCGCAAGCCAACCCAAGGACGAGACATTCCCGACAGTGAGATTGGCGAGACGTTTGTACGCGGAGTTAACGGCAATAGTAGGGGGCGCGCCCTCTTTCTTGAGGAACTCGGCGTCTAGGCTGAATAGGCGCCCGAAAGGGGTTCGTATGTGGGTCGATAGGCCATCGGCCTTATATTCTTTCCCGGAGGGAGTCGGGTTGGTGTTCTTGTCTTGTTGAACTACTGCGACCTGAATCGGCGCGAATGGCTGGTCGAGTGTCGAGTTGGGACGTTCCTCTAGTTTGGTGCATAGAGGAAATCCGGTCAGTTTCTTGAAGGAGCTATGGATCGATAGAACCCCTGGTATCAAAGTTTTTTGATAGGGCAAGTCGGAGTGCGATCCCGCTGGGTTGTTGTCCTTCGTCACCGTCTGCTCCGTTTGTTTTTAAGGGAGGTGGATCAAGCTTACACGAGCTGTTGGGTTGGCAAAGGCGGAGCCGCTTATGGCTTAGTCTTCGTTCAAAGGGGAGGTGTCCGTGAATACTCCATCCGGCCGAGCACCGCCTTGGTTCTCACTTGCAGCCCGCGCGCGCTGCGGTTGTCCTGGTAGAAGCGCGGATTGGGCAGCATGGCGGCGAGTTGGGCGGCTTCACGCTTGCCTAACTGGCCTGCGGACTTGCCGTGGTAGTGGCGGGCGGCGGCCTCGATGCCGTACAGGAGGTTGCCCCATTCGGCGTAGTTCAGGTAGAGCTCGAGGATGCGGCGCTTGCCCAGCGTGGCTTCCAGCATCAGGGCGATGATCGCTTCCTGGCCCTTGCGCCAAAGGGACTGGTCGGCGGAGAGGAACAGGTTCTTGGCCAGTTGCTGGGTGATGGTCGAGCCGCCGGCGACGATTTCGCCGGCTTCGAGGTTGCGTTCCATCGCGTGGCGCAGGCCCACGACGTCGATGCCCCAATGGTCCATGAAGCGGTCGTCCTCGGAGGCGACCACGGCGCGGCGGGCGGCCGGGCTGATGGATTCATACGGGACGTAGATCTGTTGGGCGGTGATGTCGGGGCGAATGCCCTGGAGCATCTCCAGGCGCTCGCGCATGAAGGCGGTGGTCTCGGGGTTGTGGTCCCGCAGGTGCCAGACCTGGACAAAGAACCACAGTTGGACCAGCAGGAAGGCGAGCAGCGCCAATCCGATCAGTCGCCAGAACCAGCGACGGATGGGGCGGTTTTTTGTGGTTTTCTTGCGTTGGTGCATCGGTCTCAGCGGGTGACTGGCGATTCGAAAGTCAGAGCTCAGATGCCATCAGGCGCAAATATGTCTGATTGCCTGCGTTTGCCATTTGCCATTTGCCATTAGAGCGGCGAGTTGCGGCACCTTGCTATGAACGTGGTATCGGTTTCGGGCGTTTGTGACGGCGCTCGACTCCGTTTCCGCAACGGTGGCAACGCCCGAGGTACTTTCTATTGCTTGTCCAATAGAAAGTACCCAAAGACAAGGACACCCCGGCGCCTTGGCCCTTCGGGCTTCCCTGGTCACCACTGGCTTGCTGTCGGGCCCGGTTCGACGCGACGTCGTGTCGCGCGAACCTCGGAGCGACCTCCCTGTCGCTTCGACCCGGCAAGCCAGCGGTGACGAGGCAAGGCGCAGGGGCCCCGGTGTGCCGGATTCGCGCGGTGTGGTGGAAATCATCCGCTTGAACGGATGAGAGTAGGGCAGTTGCGACGACGACCTTCGGGAGGACGTCTCGCTTCTATGAAGAGAAGGCTCCGCCCCATTTCCATCCGGCCATGGCGGCTTGTGTGGCGCGCAAATCAGGCCGGGTGCGTGGCTCGGCTATCGCGCCTGAAGGCGCTCCTACGGTCGTCCAGAGGTGTCGTCGTGCTTATTTTGCGCCGTCTTGGCCGAATCGCTGGGCGAGGCGGTCGAGCTTTTCTTCCATGCTCATGTTCTTGAGCGCGGGGTCGGGCTGGTTTTCCTTCCCGGCCTGGCGCTGGTCGGTGCCCTTGTTCGGGCGGCGGTCGCCGCGACGCTTGTTCCCTTCGCCGCGTGGCGCGCCTTTCGCGCCTTTGCGTTCGCCGGCCGGCTTGCCGCCCGCCTTGCTACCCGGCTGGCGCGGACGGCGCGGTTTTTTCTCGCCACCTTCCTCGCTCTCGCCCTGCTCGGCGCGCTTGGCGTCGCGCTGGGCGTGAATCGCCTTGATCTGTTCCTCGGCGTGACTGCGGGCCTTGTCGTCGACGGACTCGGCGGGTTCGCCCTTGAGGTCGACCCGGTGCTCGGCGTTTTTCATGGCGATGTGGTACGACAGCCGCGAGGTGTAGAACTTCATCGCCGCGCGAATCGCCTTGGAGTTCAGGCCGTCGAGCTCGGCGGGGCGGTCGGCGAGGATCTGCTGGAGGATGCCGATCGCCAGCGGCTTGACCGCCTTGGGATCGTTCGAGAACGCCTCCGGCCAGGCTGCGGCGAACTGCTTGATCGCCTCGCGCGGATGGACGCGCGGTTTCTTCGGCTGGTTGGCCTGGGCGGGTGTTGCCTCGTTAGCCGTTTCCGGGCTCGGCTCGGCGGTCGACTCCGTTGCCGATTTCTCGGTGGCCTGCTCGCCGGTCTCGGCGGCACCCGCCTGGGTGGCTTCGCCCGGGTCGTCCTTGCCGCTGGCCTCCGGTGTCGGGCCGCTGGTCTCGCCATCGTCCCCGACCGATGTGGCGCCGGTCGCTTGCGTGGACTCGGTTGCCGCCTCGTCGGCCCGCGGGGCCTCGTCGGTGGCCTTGTCTTCCACGGTCGCCTTGTCGGCCCGGTTCGCGTTCTGGTCGTCTGCGCTCATGTCTCGATCGGTCTGGCTCAAATAAAACAAGACCGGCGCAGGGGTGCCTCGCCGGTCGGGGCAGGGCGTCGACCCGCTCGCCTTGGCGAGGGGAACGCCCCGAAAGTCGAAATGTTAACGGTTTAGCACGCCGTAAACCACATCACTGACAACCTTGCCGGCCATGTCGGCGATCACGCGCCGGCTCGGCCGGCAGGCGGTGGTGTTCGACCGGCCGCGCGGCAGGCCGTGTCGGATTCAGTTGAGGATGTCGTAGACGATGTCGCTGACCACGTTCCCCGCGGTGTCGGCGATCACCACGTCGGGCCCCACGCGGTAGTAGCGCATGTGATCCGGCAGCGGCGAGAGGTTGCGCACCAGCTCGCGCGGCAGGCGTTCGTATTCGATGTCGCGTGGCGGCCAGGTCGAGCCGCGTTGCAGGCGCTTGGCATGCCCGGGCGGCACCTTGCCCTGCTTGGCGAGTCCCGGCGGCACCTTGCCCTGCTTGGCGAGTCCCGGCGGCAGGTTGCGCTGATACCAGTCGCGGATATACATCCGTTCGCGGGTGGAGATGTGGTAGCGCGATGTGTGGCGTTCCCGCTCGGCCTGGCGTTCCGGCGGATTGGCCATGCTGTGGCGATCCGGCCCGCCTTGCTGGGCGCTACCCGGCGGCTGGCCGGGTTTGCCGGCGTGCTCGGGAGGCTGGGCCATGGCCGACGCCTGACCGATCAGCAGGGCGGTGCCGGTAGCGAGCATTGCGGTGAGGATGCGGTGAATCATGGGAATCTCTTGCGGGGAGGCGTTAGATGGATCGTGGTTTCAAGGAACCTCTGCGCGAATTTTCGCGCAGAGATTCTCTAGACCCACAACTCGGTGTTCGGTTCGTTTTTGGCAGCAAGGCTGGAGCGGCGAGTTGTACTCGCCGAAGCGCGGAGTGCAACTCCGCGGCCCAGGCTCTGGTCGGGTTTGTCACTGGTCGAGCCGATGAATCGTGTGCCGTGCGCGCCACAGCAGCCACAGCCCGGGCAGGGCGGCGAGGAAGGTGAGGATGAAGAAGATGCTCCAGTCGACCGCCTCGACGATGAAACCGGCCGTCGGCCCGAGGTAGATGCGCCCCAGCGCGGCGATCGCCGAGAGTAGGGCGTACTGCGTGGCCGAGTATTCCTTGTCACACAGCGCCATCAGCAGCGCGACGAAGGCCGCCGTACCCAGCCCGCCGGCGAAGTTCTCCAGCGAGATCACCGCCACCATCAGCCCGTAGCTGTTCCATTCGTACAGCCAGGCGTAGCCGAGATTGGTGATCGCCTGCAACACGCCGAACAGCATCAGCGCGCGGAACAGGCCCAGCTTGATCATCCACAGCCCGCCGAACAGCCCGCCGATGATGGTCACGATCAGCCCGGCGCCGTTGTTGATCAGGCCGACGTCCGTGGCGGTAAAGCCCGCGCCGCGGATCAAAAAGGCGGTGGTCAGGGTTCCGGCGAAGGCATCGCCGAACTTGTAAAGGATGACCAGCAGGATCAGCGTCCAGGCCTCCGGGCGCGAGAAGAAGGCCTTCATCGGTCCGACTACTGCCTCGCGTATCGTCCGCGGGGCAAGCTCGCGCGTGTCCTTCTCCGGCGCGAACCAGGCCGTGACCAGCCCCACGCCCATCAGCATGGCCATGATGGCGTAGGTCAGCGGCCAGCCGATGTGATCGCCCATCACCAGCGCGGCCGAACCGGCGACCAGCATGCCGATGCGGTAGGCCATGACGAACACCGCGGCGCCCAGGCCACGCTCCGGGGCATCGAGCGTGTCGGTGCGCCAGGCGTCGATGGCGATGTCCTGGGTGGCCGAGAGGAAGGCGACCATCAGGGCGAAGATCGCGATCTGCCAGATCTGCGTCTGCGCATCACTCACCGCCAGGCCCAGCAACCCCGCGGCGATCAGCGCCTGGGTCAGCAGCATCCAGCCGCGCCGGCGGGCGAAATGGCCCACCGCGAAGCGGTCGAGGATGGGCGCCCACAGGAACTTCAATGTGTAGGGCAGGCCGACCAGCGCGAACAGGCCGATGGTCTTGAGGTCGATGTCCTCCATCGTCAGCCAGGCCTGCAGCGTGCCGGAGGTCAGCAGCAAGGGTAGGCCCGAGGCGAAGCCCAGGAACAGCACGGCCAGCTGCTTGGGCGAGGAGGCCACCGCGTGCATGCGTTGCAGGCGAGTGCTCATGCCGTGCCTCGCGGATGGAAGGTCGGTTCAAGCCCGTGATCGCCGCGCAGTACCAATCCCTCGGCGAGCAACCAGTCGCTCGCCCGATTGGCATCGGCCGCGAACCAGTCCGCCGGCGAGCCGACCCGGAAGGTGTAGCCCCAGGCCTGCATGTCGGCCAGCGCGCGCTCGCGGTCGAAGCCCTCGAGGTGATCGGCCATCAGGATCTGCAGATAGCAGACTGCTTCCTCCTCCCCGTCACCGCTGCCGGCATCGGTATGCGCTTGGGCCCGGCGTGACGGGTCCATGCACACGATGTGCGCGAATTCGTGCAAGGCCGAATGCACGGCCGTGTCGGGGCGCACCTGCAACGTCTCGCCGATGATCCCCGCCTCGTCGTCGCCCCAGAAGCTGCCCGGGATGGACTCGCCCAGCGCCACCCAAGCCAGTGACAGCGCGTATCGCGCGACCAACCGATCCAGCGCGCCGTTCGGCAGATCCGACAGACGCAAAACCGCCGCCTCGTCGATAACGACATCGTCGGGCGGCGGCGTGAAACCGGGTTTGATGGATTGGCTGGCGGACATGGGCGGGCATTGTGCCACGAGTCCCGCCGCTCGTTTCCGGCTTGGCGGGCTCCGCCCGGAGGTCAGGTCATGCCCATCTCTGCGAGTGCGAGTTCGTAGCAGTGGTCGACGATGTCGTGAGCCGCCGTGTCGACCTCCAGATAGTCGTCCGCGCGCCATTGGTCGATGGGCATCTTTCGGTCGAAGGTGCCGGAGCAGTCGATCGTCTTCAGGCGGCGAGTGGGTTGATCCGGCGTGGCCGATTTGGTCACGCGAACGTCGATGTCGTAGTCCAGCCGATAGTCGCTGCTGGTGAGAAATGACTCGTAGCCCAGTTCCCATTTCGCGGCAGCCACCTCGATGACGATCCCGTCGCCGGTGGGCGACGATTCATCCGGTTCGAAGTATCGGGCCAGGCGGTGGGCCAGCGCCCGATCGATGCCGGTGCCCGCCTTGATCAGCTCGGCCTCGGGCAGGGTGCGTGCCATCTGCGTACCCAATTCGGACGCGATGGTCTGGTTGGCCTGCATGCCCTGCAACGTGTTGGCGCCGCCCACATTGGCGGCCGCGGTCGCCGCCATGCTCGCGATGACCGTGTTGGCCACGGCGCGGCCCTTGGTGCGCTCGGCCAGCGCCACTGGCTGTTCCAGAGGCTGAACGGTCACCGGTTGGGAGAGCAGGACCGAGCGCACTTCAGCGGTCGTGGCCTGCTGATCGGGCATGGTGGCGCAGCCGGTCAGTGACAGTGCGATCAGAGAGATGGGCAATACGTTCCGTGTGTTCATGTTGTTCTCGTCCGGGTTGAGACAGTAGCTGTTGAGGTTTGGTAAGAAGCGCATGGAACGCGTCCGGGCGAGCGAATAGCCCTTGCCGTGTTTCGTTCCGTGATCGCCGGGGTTAGAGGCGGTATCGCAGCGAAAGCGAGAGTTCGTGAGAGTGAATGTCGATCGTCAGAGGCGAGTTCAACTGGAGATTGCCGCCGCCCTCGTATGCATCAAGGCTGGATTCCGCTTCGCCATAGTCTGCGTAGGCGTAAGAGGCATCCAAAGAGACGTTTTCTCCCACTGGGTAGGTGGCTCCCAAAACCGCCTTCCAGGCAAATCCGCTGCTGGTGTGGCTGTCGATTCTCGAGCTGAAATTGGTGATGGTGAATCTTCCCAGGTCGTGCCTCGCATACCCCGCACCGACGCCAACGTACGGCTTGAGTGGCCAGGAAGAATCCAGCACGGCGGCCAGGTCCACGAGTCCGAGAACCATGATCGAGGTCGTGTCCACCTCGGTGCGCCCAACCTCGCCGGTGGGACTGCCGTCATTCTCATAGGGACCGCTCAACTCGTATCCATCGATATGGCTCAGGGAAAGCTCTGCATCCAGCCACTTGGTCAGTCGATAACCGACACCGAGCTGGTAGGCGAGCGAGTCGTCTGATTCGACTTCCACTCGGTCGGGTGGACCGGCGAGGTCGCCGATGGTGGCCGATTCCTCCTCGTTGTGTGCCCAGCCGATGCCGCCTTTGAGGTAGATGTCGCTCGCGGCGAAGGCGGGATTGGTGGCCGCGATTCCGATTGTCGTCAGTACGGCCAGTGGCAGTTGCTTGTTCATCAATCACTCCTTGATCGACTGCTTAAGGAGAACACGCGCGCCTGCCGCCTAGTTGCCGAAGGCATGTCTTGGCGCCGGGTTCGTGTCCGTGGAAAAGGGAGGCGCGTCGCCTGTCGGACGCGGTACGGGGCGGTGTCAGCTGCCTGGGCGCGTGGGGAAAAGCTCGAATCCGCGCGATGCGGCCAGGGTGCGAAGCTCGTCCGCCTTCGCGCCACTCGCGGCTAGGCAGACCTCGCGCCCAGCCGTCGCTTCGGGAAGGGGCCTTAGTGCCGCTCGCAACAGGGCCGCGTTGTTGGTTTCATTCCTGCCGAAGACGAGCACAGGGCGGCCCTGCCGATTGCTTAACGCCGCGGTCAGTTTTTCCGCCGCTGGGGACTGGCCGGCGAGGCTGTTGACGATCGCGTTGGATAGCGGGTTGTTCGCCACCGTAGCCTCGACCAGCAATAGGTCTTTCTTGCTATTTACTTGGTCCAGGCAGGCCGACAGGTCGTCTGTCATCGAATGGCTGGCTTGGGTGGTGCCGGCGGTGGTGCAGCCGCTGGCGAGCGCGGCGAGTGCGAAGTAAGCAAGTGGTTTCTTCATCAGGTTCACTCCTTTGAACGGTGGGTAGCGCTGCCGGTCAACGACAACGGTGCGGGCTCTCCGAGGGATGCTGTTCCCCGGTTTCGAGATCAATGGTGATCAGCGTGGCGTCCGGATGTGACATGCACAGGGCGTTGCGCACGGTGTAGACGTGTCGGCCTTCTGCGTACCAGACGATGTTCGGATCCAGTCGTTTGCCGGTTTGGTCATAAGGCTGGATTTCGTAGTTGCCCGACATGGTCAGGCAGCCGGAGAGCAGGGCGCTGCCGATCAGCAGCGCGGCAAGGGTCAGTGACTGAGGCATGGTCGTTCGCTCCTTGAACGGGTAGTGACTGAAATGCTCGGTGGGGAAGGCAAACGCTGAACCGGCCGAAAGCGAGGCGGGGGGGGGCTTAGGTCGCGTCCCTCGTTGCTTCACGGATGTCACTTTTTCAATGACTGGCATGAAGGGAGGGGCTGATAAGGCTTGTAATCACACCTCCTCATTCCTCTCACTTCATCGATGAATTTGTATCCTTTCTCGAGCATGCATTCGTCGACTCTGTGCTGCTGCTCGATGGTCCACGTGGCATCTCTGTAGCCGCACACTTTCAGGTCCTGTTTTGTCTGGGAGGTGGACGCGCCTAATTTGCTCCAACGCTCGTACTCGCTCGGTGATGGTTTGTCGATATTTTGCAAGCCGCATCCGGCGCTCATTGCTAATGCAACTGTGCATGTGAGTGGGAGTGTTGTTCCGGCTGACTGCATGCTGGTTCGCTCCTTAAACTGGGCTGTGACCGCAATCCTAGATGGATAAGGAAACGCGGAAGAGGGGGATGAGACAAAGATTTTTAGGACAAGCTGTCCTGCCCTCCGGTGTCATTCATTCAGTGATTGGCATGACGGGAGTTTGATCATTCTCGATGTGTCGCATTTGCGCCGTCCTCGGATGGGGTCGATGAATTGGTAGCCTTTTCCAAGCATGCACTCATCTACTCTGCGTAAATGTTCGAATGAGGTGATTTCCCCTGGCGTGCATTCGCGCAGGTCATTTTGTGTTGAGTAAATCGTTGCCTCTGGTCTGCGCCACCGCTCATGTTCAGCGGGTGCTGGGTCGTCAATGTGATGCCAGCTGCACCCCGCACCGGCAAATGTCAAGACAAATATTACTAACTTGTTCGTCGCTTCAGTGAGTATGTTCAATATTTTATTTATCTTCTTTGGCTTTTTATGGCGTTTAAGATAAATCCTGCGTTCCTAAGGAGAGGGGGGGCTGACCTAATTTGCATGAATTCTTCTGGAGCGACCGTTTGGTTGTTCCTCCAGGTCAGTTCTCCACTCTTCTGTCGGGTTATATCGCCGCGATGGTGGTGGCAGGCAATGGTTCCCCAGAATGCCCCGCCATTTATGCACCAGGGTCGGCCCGATGGGTTGTTATTGAACTCATATCCTTTTCTGAGCATGCAGTAGTCTGTGTAGCTAAAGTACATAGAGAAGTCTGCGTTAGGGTAGAGGGACTGCCCTTTTTTGGAGCAGAAGATGATGTCTGACCTTGTCTTTGCATCCGTTGAGCCCGGTTTTTTCCAAAGCTCGGTTCTTGATGGGAGCGGTTTGTCCATGTAGGTGATTACGCAGCTGGGCAGCACTAGTGCGACACCAACCATGGTAGCCGCAACGGTCAGAGGTTTTGGCATGGGTGTTCGCTCCTTGAACAGTTGAATAATTAGGGCAGGCACTCGGGTGGCAGGTGCTTGTGATCGTTACGGTCGCAGGCTGCCGGATTCACAGCACGATCCCGACAGAATTCATAATCGGTATGGATGCGGCACCACCAGCTGTTGAGGCGGCGTTCGACCGTGGGCTTCGGAACGTCGGCATTCGGTTTACAGGCGGCGATGTCTTTGTAGCGTTCCCAAGCACAATACTCCTTGGCCCACCGTCCTCTTGGTTTGAATCCCGCTTGTTCCATGCATAAGTCGGTTATGAAGTATTTGTTTGTTCGAGAGTCCAACGACTTCAGGTCGAAGGCCGCTTTGTAGGTGCCGACAGTGGGGTGGGGAGAGGGCTTCCCGCATTCAAGCAGGGCCTGCTTCACATCTAGTGAAGACGCCCCTGGTCTTGACCAAAGCTCAAATTCCGGTGGCACTGGTTGGAATGGCGTGCAGCCCATCAGAAGGACAGGTAACGCCATGGCTCTTAGAAATTTCATATAAATTGGCTTTCCTTGTGTGCTCAGGGAAGGATCTGTTTTGTTTTAGGTGGGCCATAATTCGGCTCGCACTTGGGGCTAATGGCACCGTTCCCATAACAGCTATGCACTGTTGGCGCTCCGCCAAATGCTTTAGCCCATTCCTCGAGTCGACTACTGCCTTCGGGACGCTGGTCGTACGTCGCCTGGTTGCCGCCGATGATGGAGCCGAAGAAATCATCGGCGTGATTCTGCAACTCCACTCGGGTTGGTGCATCGCCATTTATGTTCATGAAGCGTTGGGGCATTGATGCGGCGGACAACACACCTAGCGCAACTGCCTGCTTGGCAAAGTCTCCGTTTTCCTTTAGCGGCGAAATATCTTTGCTGAGTTGGATTCGCTCATCTCGGTCGGATGGTAAGCCTATATTAGGCCAAGACTGTTTTTGATTTTTTGGTTTGTCATGAAGTTTTCTGGGCGTACAGTGGTTCCGTCCAGCCATTCAAGAGTCCCGTCATGATTGCGTGTGATTTTCCCCCTATGGAAAAGGCAGGCCACTTGATCCCATGTAAAGCTTCCTCGGACGCAGTAAGGACTTCCACCTGGAGCGTTGGTAAACTTGTATCCCGCTTTAAGCATGCAATAATGAACGTAATTTATGCCTTGGTTGATGTTGTTGTTTGGGTAATTTTTGTCTACCTCAAGCGAACAGTCTGAGAGCTTTTGTTTTGTCGCATTTATGTCTTTTCCGTCTTTCGTGAAAAGCTGGCTGTTTTGTGGCCACGGTTTGTCCATGTAGGTTATTACACAGCCCGTGGAAAAAGCTGTGATAAGGGAGAGTGTTGTGAATTTAGAAAATTTATTCATGTTGGCGATCTTCGTTATTCTGGCTTGACTTTGATCGGATCGATGGGCTGGCTGCTTCCCCAAGTCTCAAGGAACAGCTGGTGTGCTGGGTTCCTTTCCCCGTTGGATAGGCGGCGAGGAGGAATGTCTTTAAAGTAAGCGCGGTGTGCATTCCCAAACAAGGTCTCGATGCCACCGGTAGTAGAGTTTCCTCCGAAAATTATTCCAACGTAGTCGTTCAAGTGAGTATTTTGCATGACCTCTCCCTTTCCATCAGTAACGTTTCTGATCCGATCTGCCATTCGTTCGGCATTGGCGGCGGCTCCATTGAAAAGCACACTGCTAACGGGCGTGTGGGTTTCTCCGGCAGCTTCCTGTAATCGCGTGGCAATGCTGGACGTCAGGGTGCCCCGGCTATGGCCGACTTCCTTGATGTGGAGTTGTTGTCCGCCTGTTTTGGTAGCTCTTTCATTGTGTCGGGCCACCGCTTCACGGATGTCCACATTGTTGTGGGCAGAGTTGCTTGCGCCAAATAACCAGGTCCAACCGGTGAAGGCGCGTATTTTGTCGAGTGATGCGTAAACGGCTTCGGACAGGGCATGGTCCGTCTCGGGGTTCATTACCGTGTAAATGCCGGTCTCGAGGACGTCCTCGCCATGCTGTTTGACGGCATTTCGCAGCGCTTCTTCCTTGCTGTTGAATATCCCATGGTTGAAGAGGTAAATGTTTCCAGAACCATCATGTGAGAAGTCATGATCTTTGAAGTCCAAGATCACTTCCTCACAACGACCAGATGAGTTGTCACACGTTTTCTCGAGTACCGCTTTCTTTTTGGCAGCGTCGGAGGCATACACCCGGTCGCCGACCGCCGTGATGGTCAGCTGTGAGGCGAGTGTCTTGATCTGCCGATCGGCTTTAGTTGCTTCATGCATCGCCTCGATATCTATCGGCTTCGTGGCAGCATGGGTGCTGTTCGTGTCTCGCCGTAGTGCGGCGATGGTTTGGTTTGCCGTCATGCCGCTGTGTTCCGTTTGTACCTGGTCGGCGGTGATAACGATGTCGCCTTCCGCGATAGCTGAGCGGCTAACGCCGTTAGAGCTGCGGTCGCGATCTGCATCCAGCGCGGTGTTTGCCAGCAGACCTTGTGCTACTCCATACCTGCCCTGCGTCATCATGTCACTGGATAGCGAGATGCCACTGGCTTCGGCGCTGGCGGACGAGGTGTTTTTCAGACCGCTCGTGGTCAGCGTGCCGGTCATCAATTGGTTGTGACTCGGGTCGGCATCGCTGGTAATCACGCTGCCGACGAGATCGGTGTTGCCGTCCACCGTGAGTTCGAATCCGCCCCGGCCTGCGTGAATCGCGCTCTGCTCGATGACCGAGCGATAGTCGCCCGTTGCTTCGGATTTGTCGCTCGAGTAGGAGGCCGCGAAGCTGGCGCCGGTAATGGGGATGCTTACGCCAACGCTTTCATTTTGTTGTTCCGACCGGTAAGTCATCCGATCTTGCACGCTTTCGATGTGCAGATCGCCACCAACGCGCGCCTTGACAGCATCACCGCTTACCACCGCGCCGACTAGCGAGGTGTCGCCCCCGGATTGCAGGCTGGCGGTCTTACCTGCGCTGATTCGGCTGAGCTGGTGAACGAGCTCGTGGGCTTGTGTCTCGCCTTCCCCGCGGGCGGCGGAGGCGGTGATCGAAAAGCCGACGCTATCGCCGCCGAAATTGATCCCTACACCGACGCTGGCCGACTGGCTGTCGTTCTGGCTGCTCTCCTTGCGTCTTGATTCAGTGGCCAGCAGGTCGATTTCGTCATCCGCGGCCAAGGTCGCGTTGGCAGCGGCGTGAATGTCACTGCCGCGCACGAGGATGTCGCTGTCATCTCCCTGACCGGCGGCGCGAATTCGGATGTCGCCATTGGCGGAGATGCGCGATCCACGAGCCATGTCGGCCTGATGCTCGGCGGTTTGGCGGCTTTCACTTGCCCCGACGCTGATGTTGATGCCCACCCCGCCGGCTCGCTCGGCCGCGCTCGCATCCTCCATGCCGAACCCCGTCTTGACCTGGTTGTACGTGTCGAAACCGGCCAGTCCCGCGCTGGCGATGGCGAGGCGTTTCATGCGGCTGTCGTCGGTGTCCTCGGTGGCGCGGGCGAGTTCTTGCAAGCGAGTGCCAGTCTCGATCACGGGGCTGGTCAGGGCCAGGGTCAGCCCGCTCTGTTCCATCTCGCGTCGTTGCTGGCTTGAGGAGGCGTCGCGGGCCTCGATAATCTCGACCCGACCGGCCTGAATGTTGATATCGCCACCCGGCGCGAGCATGTCGCTTCCTACCTGGCGGAAGGTGTCCCCGGCGCGGAGCTCGACATCACCATCGATGCTGGCCACGTGAGTGGGGGCTGTGCTTGTCCGGCCGAACTCGTCTTCGCGGGTGAGGCGTTGGGTGCCGTAAGTGACCGACAGGCCTCCATTGGAAAACAGGCCTGAGCGGGTCTTCTCGTCGAAATGGTGGCGCGTCTGCTCGTCCCGATCGGCAAGCAGTGCAATGTCACGACCGGCCTCGAGGCGTGTGCCCCGGTCGGATATCACCTGGCTGCCCGTGACAGTCACATCGCGGCCTGCCGCCACGTTGACACGCTCACCGCCGAGCGAGGTCGCGTTGCTCCGGTCGGTGGTTGTCGAGTCGATGCGGGTGCTGACCTTTCCGGACAGCAAACCGCCACTCTCAATGCGATGCGCCTCTTCCCAATGGCTGGTCGCGCGGCCAGCCAGCAACCGGATATCGTTCTCGGCGGTCAGCGCGACCTGCCCCGACCGGCTGTCGATTTCGCCGGCACGGATCGCGACATCCCGGCCGGCGAGAAGGTCGATGTCGCCCTGGGTGTCGATGGTGGTGCCGACGTCGCGGCGACTGCCCTGGACGAGTCGGTTGTCCGCGTCCCAGGTGATCTGCTCGCCCTGACCCACGTTGGTGGTTTGCAGTTGCAGGTCTCGCCCGGCGGCAAGGCGGGTGGCGCCGTTGCCAGTATGCGTGATCTCGGTAGCCTGCAGTGTGAGGTCGCGTCCCGCGCTGATGGTCATCTCGCCGTCGCCGGTGACGGCGAGTCCGCCGGGGTCGACGACCTGATCCCGGGAGAAGTGACTGGCGCCGATGCGGTTTTCGCCACGGCGCGTGTCGGCGGCGACGGTGACGTCCCGACCGGCTGTGAGGGTGAGAGTCTCATAGCCTCGGATCTCGCCGCCGCGCTGGTGGAAGTCGGTGCCCGCGGTCAGCTGGGTGCGGCCGGCCTCGATGGTGACGCCGAGGTTTTCGATGCGCTCGGCGGACAGGGTGAGGGAGTCGGTGGCCGCGAGGTGGCCGCCGTTGGTGGCGGTGTCACCCACGGCGAGAGTGACATTTTTTGCGGCAATGCCGCCCGAGCTGCCCGCCCGCTGGGTTGGCCCCTCGGCGAGATGCAGTCGAGGGACGAGCACGCGCTGCGTCTCGCCGGCTACATCGATATTTTGCTCTTCGAGCCAGACGATGTCGGTGGTGAGCTGGTCGAGTTGTTCGGCGCTCAATCGTACGCCCGGGGAGAGCGACAGGTCGCGCCCCAGGGTGGCGCCGGCGTCGATCAGGGCGCGGAACTGGGCCTCGTCGTCGGAAAAGCCGGCGAGGTATCGTCCCCCGGTCTGTTCGATGATCTGCTGGCGGACGAGGGATTGTTCATAGAAGCCATCGCCGAGACGCTTCTGGGTGTAGGCCGGGTCGCGGGCCAGGGCCTCGAGCATGGCCTCGGAGCCGTACCAGTGCCGGTAGCTGGCAAAGCGCGGGTCGGTCTCGATCAGTGGCGTGTTGGGGTTGTCGGGCCGGATGCGAAACAGGCTGGCATTCGGCAGCGAGGGCATGCTCGACGCGGAGTGGCCCGGGGCGTCGGGGATCGTTGGTGCCGATGGATTGGCGCCAGCCAGCTCGGTGTAGGTGACGGTCGGCAGGTCGTAGGGTGTGCCGTATTCCGGTGCCGGCCGGTAGGGGCTGGTGCCGTGCCATTCGCGGCAGTGATCCGAGCCCGTGAAGCCGCAGGATTCCACGGTGGTGAATCGCGCCGTGCCCTCGCGGCGGGTGATGTCCTGTCCCTGTGTGGCGCGGTTTTCGAGGGTGTCGAGACGGGCCTCGAGAGCGTTGCCGGCAATGATTTGACTGTCGGCATTGACCAGCGTGCCGCCGTCGATCGTCATGTCGCCGCCAGCCTGCAGCGTGGCGGGGTGGCTTTCGATGACCTCTGTGTGTGAGGTAACCGCCGTGGTTTGGAACCAGGTGAAATCCGAGATCTCGTGCGAGTAGCCGCTGCACCAGACGTTCTCGTGGTAGAGGCTGCTGCAGTCGGCCGTATCGAAGGTGCGCTGGCTGCCGCGCAACTGGATCCAGGATTCCTGGACGGGCGGCTCGTCGACCTGGGCGGTGACCAGTCCGGCGTTGAGGTTGTCGATCCGCTTGGCGGCAACGAACAGGTCTCCCAATGCCTCGATGCTCGCGCCCTGGTTGAGAAGGTGGTCGGCCGAGGTGCCGGCACGGCCCTCGATCCGCATGTTGCCGCCACTCAAGATCAGTGCCTGATCGCGATTCTCCATGTTGTCCACGGCCAGGTGCAGCGCGTCGCGCGCGGCTATGGTGGCCGCACTGGCATCGTCGCCGAGGTTGCGAAGCCGGTCGGCCGTGACGGAAAGCAGGCCGCCGTAGAGTCGTCCGACGGGTTGGTTGTCGAGGGTCGCGCTGACCAGGTGGATGTCACCGCCGTCGATCAGGCCGGCATTGTCGAGGTGCCCGTTTGCCGCCAAGTCGAGTTGGCCGGCGGTGATCTCGCCATCGGTCCGGTTGCGGATTGCACTGGCCGAGATGTCGGACTCGTCGGCCGAGGTCAGGTGACCGGTGTTGTCCAGGGAGCCGGCGACGGTCAGCGAGAGGCGCTCGCCGGCGGCCATTTCCCCTTGGTGGAGGTAGTCGCCATCGATCGTGGTCGCGAGTTCGCCTGCCGAGAGTAGGCGCCCCTCGCCGGTCAGTGAGGGCGTGACCACGCTCAGCCGGCGGGCGCCGTAGACGAGCCCGGCCCCGTTTTGGAGCGAGCCGTCGGCCGTTAGTGTCAGTTTGTCCTCGGCCAGTATTTCGCCGTGGCGATTGTCGATGCCTGCCGCCTCGATGCTGGAGTCGCCCCGGCCGATGATCTGGCCGGCGCGATTGTCCAATGTTCCTTCGAGCTCGAGTGCCAGGGCGTGCTCGGCATGCACCTCGCCGGTGTTGATCATCGACGTGCCCTGCATCGACGCATTGCTCGCCGAGGCGGTGGTGCCGGCGTTGATCAGCTTGCCGTCCGCGGTGATTGTCAGGCCAGCCGCGCCGGCGGCGATGGTGCCGGCATTTCGAACGCCCACGCCGTGCTCGTTGGCGACCAGACGGATCTTGTTGGCATACATGCCGCCGAGCTGCGCGGTGTCGATGCCCCACTCGGGTGGCGATGTGCCGGGCGCGGCTGAATTCGCCCGCTGCCCGGCGCGGTCGAACTGGCCGGTGCCGGTGGTGATGTCGAGTCGGTCGGCCCAGATGCCGGCGTTGATCTCGACGGCGCGAGCGAGCAAGTCGGCCTCGGCGGTGCGGCTGGCATCCAGGCCGTCGCCCTCGATGCGGATGCGCCCATCACGGACATCCAGCCCGGTCCACCGGTCGTCCTCGAAGGTCGGGCGACCGGTGGTCAGCATGGCGCGCTCGGCGTTGATGAAGCCACAGCCGTCGCAGGTGATGCCGGCGGGATTGGCGACCACCAGGTCGGCCGGGTCACCACCGATTTCCAGGTAGCCGGCGAGCTGGCTGGGCGAGGCGCTGCGCACCTCGTTGAGGATCAGGTCGGCCGTGCCGCCAGCGAGCGCCGGATTGGCGCCGATCTGCCCGGCGAGGTTCGTTGCGCTGGTCGTTCGGCCATTGTTGAACACCACGCCACGTTCGTTCACGTCCAGTTGTTGGTAGACGTTGTGCGAGACGCCGTCGGCGCCCGGCGTGGTGATATCCACGACAGGCGTGCCGTTGCCGGACTGGTGGATGCTGGGCCGGTTCTCGCCGTGGGCGTCCGGGTGCGAGCGGATTTCGCTCGCGGCAAGCGGCGGGGTGGCCAGCGCTGCGGCAATCAATGCCGTCAACGCTGGCCGAGAGTGGATTCGATAAGTAGGTGTCATGACGTGTCCTTGTCGTGCACTGGCATTCGAGGTCAGAAATGGATGCCGGCGTGGAAACCGGCCTGCAGGCCCGGGTCCGGGTAGGCGGCGGGCCGATCCATGGCCCGTGCCGCCCAGGCATCGACCCAGGTGTTCTTCCAGCGCCACTGCAGGCCGAATGCCGCCCCGACCAGGTGGTGACCGGGTAGGGCGTCGGTCGACGGGCCATCGACGCGCCCGGCATCCAGCGCGAGATACGGATGCAGCGGACCGGGCAGAACGAGATGCAACTCGTTGCGCCAGTACGCCCCACGCTCACCACTGAGCAGCAGCTCGCCGCCGAAGCCGCGCACGGAATGGCGGCTGCCGATGGCGAAGCGATCCTGCGGGATCAGCCGGGTGTGATTGAACTGGCCACGTATCTGGCCGCGATAGCGCAAGCGCTGTTCGCCCAGGGCGAACGGGGCGTCGAGGCGGGCGTGGAACGAGGTGATGCGTGGGCGGGCGGTGCCCTCGCCGAAGGCCTCTTCCGGGGCGGGCTTGGCGCCGAGCATGCCGGTGCCCCAGCGGTGGCTCAACGAGAGGTCGAGCGTGGCCCGGCCAAGAAAGTGTCGATGGTCGATGCCGGCCGTGTAGCCGGCCATGCGGCGGTCCTGGACGGTAATACGGGTCTCGTCGATCGCGTTGGCGTAGGTCTGCAGCCAGGCGGTTGCCGTCAGGCGCGTGCGACCGACATCGCTGCGATGCACGACCCGTGAGACTTCCAGCTCACGCCGCTCGCCCCGCCCGCTGTAGCGGTAGTCGCGGTCGAGGCCGGCGATCGTCTGGTAATACTCGAACCGGCTGGCCGTGGCGCCGAACCGCCAGTAACCGAACGGCGCGGAGTAGTGCAGCGTGTACGACTCGGTGTGCCCGGGACGTTCGCCTTCGTCGAGCCCGAGTTTGCGGGTGAGGCTGGCATAGAGCAGCCCGTTGAGGCCGAACAGGTGATCGCCGGAGACGGTCGCGGTGCCGAGAAAACGCCCCGTCTCGCGGCTGCCGGAATCGTCGACCGACAGCGAGAGCCGCAACGGGAATGCCTGTTGCCAGTCGACCACCACGTCGCTTTCCCCGGGCGCTGCACCGGGCTGGATGGCGATGTCGGCGGTGACGCTGGGCAGGCGCTCGAGATTTTCCAGCCCCTGCTCGAGATCGCGCAGGTCGAGCAGGTCGCCCGGGCGTCTGGCAAAGGCGGGATAGGGGCGGGCGCGCTCATCCGAGGTGGCGCTGGCCCGGATGGCGCCGATCCGGCCGGGCAGAATCGAGAGCAGCAGCTCGCCCGTGTCGAGATCCTGGGGCGGTGCGCTTACGCGGGTGGTGATCAAGCCGAGGTCGATCAGTTGCTGCTGGGTTTCGCGCAGGATGGCCTGAATCCCGCGCTTCCCCAGACAGCGTCCTTCCTGCCAGTCGAGCTGCCCGAGGGCCCGGTCGAGGGCGCGCGCGAATCGCGGTCGTCCATCCCCGGTCAGTCGGATCCGGTCGATCTCGACACAGGGTGTCTCGTGGGCGGGAAGTTTGAAAGAGGGGCGCGACGGACGTGGCAGGCGGACGTCGGGTGACGATTCGATGCGCTCGCGCAGCTCTTGCTGGCGCTCGAGCTGGCGGAGCGACTCGTCGGTCGGTTTGGTTGCCTGCGCAGCGGCAGGTGGCGCAAGCGCTGCGGCCAGCGACATGGCGATCCATGCCGTGCGCTGGCCGAAGCCGCCTGGGCGACATCGGGGAGGTGCCACGTCTCTCGTCCTTGAGATTGATGGGTGTATATCAGTTTGTGCTTGTACGCTAAACGATCCGCTGGGCGCTCGCAAGATTCGTCTGGTCATGCGCGACAGGGTTTCTGGTCACCGGCAAAATGGACATAATGCGAGTGCTCGCCGCCGCGTCGCGGTCCTCCCATCCAGACACCTTGCCTTGAACTCGCTCGAGGCAGCATTCAGCCGAGATTCAAAGCCCATGCAGGACGGAGAAGTCATCGCCTCGGTGGACCTGGGGTCCAACAGTTTCCACATGCTGGTCGCCCGGGTCGAGGCGGGGCAGTTGCAGGTCATCGACCGGATGAAGGAGATGGTGCGACTGGCCGGCGGGCTGGACGAGCATGGCTATCTCTCGCAGGCGGCGATCGAGCGCGGCCTGGATTGCCTGCGGCGGTTCGGCCAGCGCCTGTCGGGCATGCAGCGGGGACGAGTGCGGATCGTGGGCACCAACACCCTGCGCGCGGCGAAGAATGGCTCGACCTTCATTCGCCGCGCGCAGCGGGCCATCGGCCATCCGATCGAGATCATCGGCGGGCGCGAGGAGGCGCGGTTGGTTTATCTGGGCGTGGCCCACAGCGACGTGCCGGCCGACGGTCGGCGGCTGGTAGTCGATATCGGTGGCGGGTCGACCGAGCTGATCATCGGCGAAGGCTTCGAGCCGGTGCGCATGGAGAGCGCGCCGCTGGGCTGCGTGCGCCTGACCAACGATCATTTCAGCGATGACAAGTACGACAAGAGCCGCATGCTCAAGGCCGAACGCCGGGCCGAGCTGGAGCTGATGAGCTACCAGCGCGCCTACCGCGAGATGGGCTGGGCGCGCGCGGTGGGCAGTAGCGGCACGGCACGTTCGCTGGCGACGGTGGCCGAGGCGAATGGCTGGGGCGATGGCAGCCTGACGCTGGCGAGTCTGGACGCGATTCGCAAGACGGTGCTCAAGGCCGGCAGTCTCGACAAGCTCTCCCTCGACGGGCTTTCCGACGATCGCAAGCCGGTGTTCGTCGGCGGGCTGGTGGCGATGCGTGCGGTGTTCGAGGCGCTGGGCATCGAGCGCATGGCGATCTCGGATGGCGCGCTGCGCGAGGGGCTGATCTACGACTGGGTCGAGCGTCAGGACTTCGACGACGTGCGCGACCTGACCGTCGGGCGGCTGCAGCGCATGTTCAATGTCGATGCGACGCACGCCGAGCGGGTGGCGGCGACCACCGCGGCATTGTGGCGGCAGGTCGAGGCGAATTGGGGGGCGACCAGCGACGAGGCCAGCGAGGCGCTGCCGCTGGCCACCTGGCTGGACGTCGCCGCGCGCGTTCACGAGGTGGGCCTGGCCATTTCCCATTCGGGCTACCACCATCACGGCGCCTACGTGCTGGAGCATGCGGACATGCCCGGACTGACCCGTACGGCACAGGCCGGAGTCGCCTCGCTGGTGCATGCCCATCGACGCAAGTTCAAGCCGGCGCGCTTCGAGTCGCTCGACGAGGACATGCGTCCGCTGGTTATGCGGCTGGCCGTCATCCTGCGGCTGGCGGTGCTGTTCCATCGTGATCGGGGCGAGGGCATCGCTCCGTCGCAGATCGAGCTCGATGCCCAGGGCGATCGGCTTGGCCTGACATTCGCCACGGGTTGGCTGGACGATCACCCGTTGACGGTGGCCGATCTCGAGCGCGAACAGGCCTACATCGCCAACTGCGGTTTCGACCTGCAGTTCGGCTGAGCGGAGCGAACCATGTCACTCTTCGATCGCTTTCGCCCGGCGGGCATCGTCTCGATCATCACCGCGGTCCTGGTCGCGATGCCGACGCTTGTGGCCGCGAAGAGTGTCGAGGGACGTTTTGTCGCCTTCGGCCCGGGCAACTGGTCCTGCGCGGATGCCGTGGCAGTCGCCGAGGGAAATCATCCGGGCAGCCAGGGACGGCTTGATGGCTTCATCGCGGGGTACCTGACCGCGAGCAACGTGATTCTCCGCAATACCTACGATATCCAGGCGGGAGAGCCGGCCAGCGCTGCCCGGGCGGCGGTGCTCGACTTCTGCGCCGAGAACCCGGACGTCAATCTCGCCAACGCCCTGGCGGTACACACCCAGCGCCAATACCCGGACCGCCGCAGCGTGCCACGTTGACCCTTGGCTGATTCCCGGACCCACGCCGGACGGCGTTGATCGGCTATGCTCCCTGTCCACCTCGCAACAGGGAGCAAGGGAATGACCGCAATCGCCTCTTTTCTGCAACACGCCGCCACGCTGGCCCGCCGGGCCTCCCGACTGATCGCCATGCCGATGGCCGCCCTGGCGCTGGCCTTGTCGATGCCGGCGGTCGCGCAGGACGATGCCCAGCGCGTGGTCTACCACGTCGATTTTGCCGATCCCACTCGTTACTCGGCCACGCTCACCTCGATCAACAACCTGATCAACGATGCCGAGCAGACGCTGTTGCCCTGGGACGTGCATCTGGTGCTGGTCGGCTACGGCATCCGTTTTGCCACCGACGATCCGCTTGAGGGCACGCCCTACGCGGCCGACGAGGCGCTGAACGAGCGCCGCGACGAACTCAAGGGTCGACTGCAGACGCTGATCGAGATCCGCAACGTCAAGGTGCATCTCTGCGATTTCACTCGTCAGGAGATCAACCTGTCCAAGGACAAGCTCTACGAGGGTATCGGGCTGGTCAACTCGGGCGTGGCCAAGATCGCGGACCTGCAGCGCCAAGGTTATGCGTACCTGAAGATTCAGTAGGCGAACCGCTTGCCCATGCGGACCTCGGAAGCCCCGCTCCAGCCGGGGCTTCTCTGTTTCCGGGTTTCCGGCTCAGGCGTCGCTCGTGACGTTGCCGGGTAGTGACGGCCAGCGCCAGTCGCGGATCTCCGGCATGTCCTCGCCGTGTTCGCGGATGTACTGCTCATGCTCGATCAGGCGCTGTTCCATTTGCTGGCGCAGGTGGGCGCCGCGCACCTTCAGGCCGGGGACGCGTTCGATCACGTCGATGACCAGGTGGTACCGGTCGATCTGGTTCTTTACCGCCATGTCGAACGGGGTGGTGGTCGTGCCTTCTTCCTTGTAGCCGCGCACGTGCAGGTTGTGGTGGTTGGTGCGTCGATAGGTCAGGCGATGGATCAGCCACGGGTAGCCGTGATAGGCGAAGACCACCGGCCGGTCGAGGGTGAAGATCGAGTCGAAGGCGCTGTCCGACAGACCGTGCGGGTGCTCGTTCTCGGGCTGGAGTTTCATCAGGTCGACCACGTTGACCACCCGCACGCGCAGTTCGGGCAGGTGGCGGCGCAGCAAGTCGGTGGCGGCGAGGACTTCCTCGGTGGGCACGTCGCCGGCGCAGGTCATCACCACGTCGGGCTCCAGGCCGTCGTCGCTGCTGGCCCATTCCCAGATCGACACGCCGGCGGTGCAGTGCTTGATGGCGGCGTCCATGTCGAGGTATTGGGGTTGGGGCTGTTTGCCGGCGACGATCACGTTGATGTAATCGCGGCTTTTCAGGCAGTGGTCGGTCACCGACAGCAGGCAGTTTGCATCGGGTGGGAAGTAGACACGGACCACGCTCGCCTTCTTGTTGACCACGAGATCGATGAAGCCGGGGTCCTGATGCGAGAAGCCGTTGTGGTCCTGGCGCCAGACGTGGCTGGTCAAGAGATAGTTGAGCGACGGGATCGGGGCGCGCCACGGGATATCCTGACTGGTGTCCAGCCACTTGGCGTGCTGGTTGAACATCGAGTCGATGATGTGGATGAAGGCCTCGTAGCAGGCGAACAGGCCGTGGCGGCCGGTCAGCAGGTAGCCCTCCAACCAGCCCTGGCAGGTGTGTTCCGAGAGGATTTCCATGACCCGCCCGCCGCGGGCAAGGTGCTCGTCGGTGGGTAGGGTCTCGGCGTTCCAGGCCCGGTCGGTAACGGCGAAGACATCATCGAGTCGGTTGGAAGCGGTCTCATCCGGACCGAACAGGCGGAAGTTGCGCAACTCGTGGCTGCGTTCGATCACGTCGCGCAGGAACCGTCCCATGGCGCGGGTGGATTCGGCCTTGGTCTGGCCAGGGGCCTCGACCGGAATCGCGTAATCGCGGAAGTCGGGCAGGTCGAGCGGCCGGCACAGCAACCCGCCGTTGGCATGCGGGTTGGCGGACAGGCGACGAGCGCCGGTCGGGGTGCGGGTGGTGAGCCAGTCGAACGGTTGGCCTTGCTCGTCGAACAGCTCCTCGGGGCGGTAGCTCTTCATCCAGGATTCGAGGATCTCGAGATAGGCCGCGTGTTCCCGGACGTCCTTCATCGGGACCTGGTGGGAGCGCCAGGTGCCCTCGACCGGCTTGCCGTCCACCTCCTCCGGGCCGGTCCAGCCCTTGGGTGTACGCAGCACGATCATCGGCCAGCGCGGGCGCGTTGTGTCGCCATCGTGCCGAGCCCGCTGCTGGATCGCGTCGATCTCGTCGAGGACTCGATCGAGCGTTTCCACCATCGCCGGGTGCATCCGCTCGGGGTCGTCGCCAGTGACGAAGTGGGGCTGGTAGCCGTAGCCACGCAGCAGCGCCTCGAGCTCCTCCTCCGGGATGCGCGCCAGCACCGTGGGGTTGGCGATCTTGTACCCGTTCAGGTGCAGGATCGGCAGCACGGCGCCATCATGTGCCGGGTCGAGAAACTTGTTCGAGTGCCAGGAGGTGGCCAGCGGGCCGGTTTCGGCCTCGCCGTCGCCCACCACCGCGCAGGCGACCAGATCCGGATTGTCGAAGGCCGCGCCGAAGGCATGCGAGAGCACGTAGCCCAACTCGCCGCCCTCGTGGATCGAGCCGGGTGTCTCGGGGGCGACGTGCGAGGGAATGCCGCCGGGGAAGGAGAACTGCTTGAACAGGCGCTGCATGCCCGCTTCGTCGCGGCTGACGTCGGGGTAAACCTCGGAGTAGGTGCCGTCGAGCCAAGCGCTGGCCACCAGCCCCGGCCCACCGTGGCCAGGGCCGGTGAGGTAGATCGCGTCGAGATCGCGAGCCGCGATCTGGTGGTTCATGTGCGCGTAGATGAAATTGAGCCCCGGGGTGGTGCCCCAATGGCCCAGCAGGCGCGGCTTGATGTCCGCCGGTGCCAGCGGCTCGCGCAGGAGTGGGTTGTTCAGCAGGTAGATCTGCCCCACGGACAGGTAGTTGGCCGCGCGCCAGAAACCGTCGATCGCCTTGATGTCGTTTTGCTGCATGGCCTTGTTCTCCGGGATCGTTCGAGGGGGATGCTCACTCCCGCATCAGAGCAGCGGGAGATGTCGAACGGATGTCAGCCGGGCCTTAGCTAATCTCTTGTATCTGGCGAATCATTTCCCATTCCTCGTCGGCAGGCACCACCCAGATGCTGCTGGGGCTGTGTGGCTGGTGCAGGGCACGCACCCCGGTGTCATCTTGGCGATTGGCGGCCGGATCGAGTGCCAGCCCCATCACCCCGAGGCCTTCGCAGACCGATTCGCGCACCACGACGTCGTGCTCGCCGATGCCGCCGGTGAATACCAGGGCATCCAGCCGCCCCAGGTTGACCAGATAGCCGCCGAGGTAATGGCGAATGCGATGGATGTACATCGCCAGGGCGGTGCTTGCCTGTTCGCTGCCCCGGTCGATCGCATCGTGGATCTCGCGCATGTCGCGCGTGCCGCACAGCCCCAGCAGGCCGGATTCGTGATTGAGCAGGTGGTCGACCTCGTCGCTCGAGAGACCGCCGCGCCGTTCGAGCACCCCGGGAATCGCCGGGTCGATATCGCCGGCCCGGGTGCCCATGACCAGGCCCTCCAGCGGGGTCATGCCCATCGAGGTGGCCACGCTGTGCCCGCCGCGAATGGCCGTGACGCTCGCCCCGTTGCCCAGGTGCAGCACGATCAGGTTGAGTCGAGCCGGCGGGTGACCGGTCGCCTCGGCGATGCGGCGCAAGGCATTGGCGGCCGAAAGGCCGTGAAAGCCATAGCGGCGGATGCCCAGCCGATCGCGGCACCAGGCGGGCAGGGCGTAGTCGCGCGATTCCGGTGGCAGATCCCGGTGAAAGGCCGTGTCGAACAAGGCGAAATGGGGCGTGTCGGGAAAGTGGCGACGCGCCGCCTCGATGCAGGCTGCCGCAAGCGGGTTGTGCAGCGGCGCGAGCGGCTCGATCTCGTGCAGTGCGTCGATCACCGCCTGGTCGATTTGCGTGGCGGTGTCGAAACGATCGCCGCCGTGCACGACGCGATGCGCGATGCCCCGGAACGGCCCGGCCTCAGCCGGTGGCAGGGCGGTGAGCAACTCGTCGAGCGCGTGTGAATGCGCCTCGCCGAGGTCGCCGCCGACGTCGCCAAGGTCTTCGGCCGTGACCGCGTGTGTCCGGTGGCCGGCCGCATCGAAGATCGCCAGCTTGAGCGAGGACGAGCCGGCATTGATTGCCAGCCAGCGCGTCTCGTCCGGCCCGTCTGTTGCCATCGATCCGGTCCTCTGCATGAGCGTGTGTGCAACGGCCCCCGGATAATGGGGGGGCACTCAATCCTAGTCGGAAAAGTCCGGGTTTGTCAGCAGGTTGTGCTCGATCCATGGCCGCCTGAAACAAAAAAGGCGCGCCGGAGGGCGCGCCTTTGGGTCATGAGCCGAGCGGCTCGGGACCGGCGAGTCGTTACCCGTCGTTCCCTTTGGCCACGGCATCCTGGATGGCGTTGAGGATCTTCTCGCCGCGCGGACCGGCCATCTCGACGTACTGGTCGAATACCGGCTCGACGCTCTCGCGGAAGGTTTCGACCTGTTCAGGCGTCAGCTCGATGAACTCGATGTCGCTCTTGGACTTGATCTCCTCGGCCGCTTCCTGGTTGAGCGTCTTCTGCACGTCCCAGATGTACGGGTCGAGCTCCTTGATGGTCTCCTGGACGCTTGCCTGCATGTCTTCCGGCAGGCCCTCGAGGAAGCCCGGGCTGCTGATCACGGTGGACACGAACTGCGCATTACGCGCCTGGATCAGGTAGTCCTGAACCTCGAAGAAGCTCATGTCGCGGATGGCGAACATCGGCTGGGTCTGCGCGTCGATCTGGCCACGCTGCAGGCCGCCGTAGATCTCGGAGTAGGCCATCGGCTTCGGGTTGGCGCCGTATCCTTCATAGGTGGCCAGCAGCAGGTCGGACGGCTTGACCCGGATCTTGACGCCCTCGAAGTCTTCCGGCTTCTGGATCGCCTTGTTGGCGCTCCATACCATCCAGCCCTCGGGAACGATCGACAGCAGCTCGAGGCCTTTTTCGCTGTAGGCGGCGCCCAGTTCCTCATGGACGACTTCGTTGGAGGCGAAGATGTCCTGGTTGACCGAATCGTCCTGCGAGAACAGGAAGTGCAGGGTGAAGACCTGCGCCTCGGGGATAGTCGAGCCGACGTGGCCCGCCGAGGCGAAGGCGAACTGCATGGTGTTGTTCTGGATCTGCTGGGTGATGTCCTGCGAGCTGCCCAACGTGCCGTAGGGGTAGATCTTGACCTCGACGTTGTCGTGCGCGGCCTCGATCTCCTCCTTGAACTTCTTGGCGTACTGCCACTGCACGCCGCCCTTGGTCTCTTCCAGGGCGAAGCGCCAGACCTGTTCGCCCTCGCCGGTTTTGGCGCCGTCGTCGGACTGGCCGCAACCGGTCAGGGTCAGGCCGGCGGCCATCGCCACGGCGCCCATCCAGAGGGCCCCCTTATGAAGGAATCGCTTGCTTTCCATCAGTCTCTCCCTGTTCTTGCTTATCGTTCATGCAGCGCTCGACCCGGGCGGAGCCGAGCGCCGCGACCCCTTTGACCTTAGCATGTCGAACCGGCGGGGCCATTGGACAGCCGGTTTGCGGCGCGACTACACTCGGCGAGGATTCGGAGCACGGCGAACCGTCCGCGATGAGTGGCGAAGCCCGCTATCGGCCACCGGGCGGCAACAAGAAGAATGTCTGCCGGACCATGCCGCCTGGTGGGTCCGGCCGGGAGAAACCAATGTCGCAAGCGCAGGGAAAGCTGTCCCGGTCGTTGCCGGGGCGAGCGCTGATCCGCCTGGACTGGCTGATCGGCTGGATCGAGAACATCGTTCTCTCGGGCGCCATCCTGTTGATGGCCGCCATCAATATCGCCAACGTGCTGGGCGACAATCTCCTCAAGCAGGGGTTGCCGTTCGCCGGCGAGATCAATCAGGCCCTGCTGGTCATCATCACCTTTGTCGGGGTGGCCAAGGCGGCCCGCCATGGCCGCAATATCCGCATGTCGGCGATCTACGACCAGCTCAAGGGGCCGTGGCGGAAGGGGGCCAATATCGTCATCACCACCGGTTCGGCGGTCGTGATGTTCTACCTGGCCTACTACGCCGTGATCTACGAGATGCAGGTGCGCTCGATCGGTCAGGCCACCCCGTCGCTGGGTATCCCCATCTGGATCCTCTACCTGCTGGTACCCATCGGGCTGTTCCTCGCCGGCCTGCAATACCTGCTTACGACCGTGCGCAACCTGACCTCCAAGGAGGTCTATCGCTCGTTCATGGAACTCGAGGTCTACGAGGAAGCCGATCTCAATGCCGCCGAGGGAAGCGAGCAGCGGGATGATTCGAGCATCGACCCGAGCAAGGAGGCCCGCTGATGCTGACTTTGATGTTCATCCTGATGTTCCTGCTGCTCCTGATGGGCTTTCCCATGATGGTGCCGCTGATCGTCGGCGCGCTGGCGTTGCTGCTGGTCTCCTTCCCCGACGTGGGCCCCAACCAGCTGGTGCAGCAGATGATCGGCGGGGTGCGTCCCTCGGTGCTGGTGGCCGTGCCGATGTTCATCCTTGCCGCCGACATCATGACCAAGGGGCACACGGCCAACCGCCTGTTGGACCTGGTGCGTGCATTCATTGGCCACCGGCGTGGCGGCCTGCCGATCACCACCGCGGTGACCTGCACCCTGTTCGGGGCGGTCTCGGGCTCCACCCAGGCCACCGTGGTCGCGATCGGCAGCGCGCTGCGCCCGAAGATGCTCAAGGCCGGCTACAAGGACAGCTTCACGCTGGCGTTGCTGGTCAATGCCTCGGATATCGCCCTGCTGATTCCGCCCTCTATCGCGGCGATTATCTATGGGGTGGCCGCGAACGTGTCGGTGGGCGAGCTCTTCATCGCCGGCATCGGGCCCGGTGTGGCGATCATGCTGATGTTCTCGGTCTACAGCTGGTACGTCTCGCGTCGTTGGGGCATTCCGCCGGAGGAGCGGGTCGGCTGGGCCGGCCGACTCAAGGCGTTGCAGGGGGCGATCCTGCCGATGGGTTTCCCGGTCGTGGTGCTCGGCGGTATCTACTCGGGGCTGTTCAGCCCCACCGAGGCGGCCGCGATGTCGGTGCTCTACGCGGTGATCCTGGAGATGATCATCTACCGCTCGATCAAGCTGTCTGACCTGCCGGGCATTGCGCTGTCGACCGGGCTGATCACGGCGGTGGTGTTCATCCTCGTCGGGGCGGGGCAGGCGTTCTCGTGGGTCATCTCGCTGGCGCAGATTCCCTCCGAGGTGCTCGGGCCGATCCTGGATCACGTCGCGGACAACCCGACCCATCTTTTGATCCTGATCGCGGTGTCCTACTTCGTCGCCTGCATGTTCGTCGATCCGATCGTGGCGATCTTCGTGCTCACCCCGATCTTCATGCCGGCCATCCATGCCTCCGGCGTCGACCCGGTGCTGGTGGGCACGCTGGTGGTGTTGCAGTCGGCGATCGGCTCGGCCACGCCGCCGTTCGGCTACGACATCTTCACCGCGATGGCGGTGTTCCGACGACCGTACATGGACATCGTCCGGGGCACGCCGCCGTTCATCATCATGCTGATCACGATGACGGTGTTGCTGATCTCCTTCCCGCAGATCGCGCTGTTCCTCCGGGATCTGGCGTTCCGCTGACGCCAGAGGCCCCTCAATCGAGCGGTATGCGACGCCTGGCTTCGGCCAGGCGTTCTTTCGTTCCCACGTCCAACCAGTCGCCGCGATGGTGTTCACCCGAGACCTGGCCGGCATCGATCGCCTCACACAGGACCGGGCCAAGCGCGAGGCGGCCGGTCGGCAGATCGGCAAACAGGGCGCGCTGGAACAGGCCGATGCCGGAATAGGTGAGCCGGTCGTCGCCTTGCATTTCCAGTCGTCCGTCACTCAGGGCGAAGTCGCCCGATGGGTTGTGCGACGGATTGTCGACCAGCAGCAGGTGGGCCAGGGACGCGTCGGACAGGTCGCGACGCAAGAGGTCGGCGTAATCGATGTCGGCGAGCACGTCGCCGTTGACCAGCAGGAAGCGTTCGCCCAGTCGATCAAGTGCCTGGCGAATGCCGCCGGCGGTCTCGAGTGCGTCCTCGGCCCGCTCGCCTTCCACCGAGTACTCGATCGCCAGTTGCCAGCGCTCGCCGTCACCGAGGTGAGCGCGGATCTGCTCGCCGAGATGGGCGAGGTTGATCACCACGCGCTGGATGCCGGCGGCCGCCAGGCGTTCGAGGTGATGCTCGATCAGCGGTTTGCCGCCCACCTCGATCAGCGGCTTGGGGGTGTGGTCGGTCAGCGGGCGCAGCCGTTCGCCGCGTCCGGCGGCCAAGATCATGGCCGTGGTCGTCATGGCGGTCGACTCAGCCATGGGTGTTCTCCGGGGCGTTCTCCGGTTCGAGTCCAGTGATCAGCTCGCGCAGCGGCGCGAGTTCCGGTGCGCGGTCGAGCGCCCATTGCAGATGGCGCCAGGTCAGGGGCAGATCGTCGAGATAGCCGTGCTTGCCATCCCGGCGACTCAGGCGGGCGAAGATGCCGAGCACCTTCAGATGGCGTTGCACGGCCACCCAGGCAAAGTCCTCGGTGAACTCATCAAGGCTCGCATCGGTCAGGCCGGCCGCGCGCGCCTGCTGCCAGAAGGAGTCGATCTCGCGCTCGACCCGGTCGGTGGGCCAGTCGATGTAGGAATCACGCAGCAGCGAGACCAGGTCGTAGGCCAAGGGGCCGGCCACCGCGTCCTGGAAGTCGATGATCGCCCAGCCCGCCTCACCGCGCATCAGGTTGCGGCTGTGATAGTCGCGGTGGACGAACACCGGCGGCATGGTGGCCAGTCGGCTGGCGATCCGGTCACGCAGCTCGGCCCAGCGCCCGGCCTGTCCGTCCGACCAATCCACGTCCAGGTGGCCGCCCCGGTACCAGTCGTCGAACAGCTGCATCTCGGTGATCAGCCGCGGTGCGTCGAAGGCCGGCAGGCCGTCGCGATCGATCTGGGCCACGGTGACCAGCTGCGCGCGGCACTCGGCGAGTGCATTCGCGCGGGCCGTGGGCTCCGCCCCCGCCTGCCAGGAAAACAGCGTGTCGCTGCCCAGATCGTCGAGGAGCAGAAAGCCGCCCTCCCGATCGCGGGCATGGATATGCGGTACCGGCAGGCCGGCTTGTTCCAGACGACTCTGGACGTCGAGGAAAGGCGCCAGCGGCTCCTTGTCGGGCGGCGAATCCATGACCACCAGGCTCTCGCCGTTCGGGCCCTGTGCCCGCCAGTAGCGCCGGTTGCTGGCATCGCTCGAGGCCGAGCGCAGCGCGCCGAAGCCGGGGGCGTGCCGCTGGAGAAAGGCATGGGCCGCCTCGAGGCGAGGGTCGGTGGCAGCGGGGTCGGTCATTGGCTCACGGCTCCTGTGGCTCCGGGCTGTCGATGGACTGTCGAATCGGGACAGGGTGGCTTGGTCGCGTTTCGCGGCGGCGAACGGCGTCGTGCAGAACGTGGTCTTAACGTCGATACTCTTAGCAACCTCTGCGCGGCGAATTCTACCTGTCCGATGCCCTCATCGGCATTCGCCTTGGCGCTCCGTTTGTTACCGAGGTCTGTCATGCGTCACCGTATCCGATCGCCCCATGAACCCGGTGAATGGGAAGTCACCGATCCGAAACTGGCCACCGACCGTCAGGCACGGCGCACCTTCCTTCGCTCGGTGTTCGGTGCCGGGGCGGCGTTGGCGCTGCCCGGCTGCGGCCGCGCCGACGAGGGCAAGCCGCTCTCCGAGCAGCTCACCGAGCGTGAGGCGGTCACCGGCTACAACAACTACTACGAGCTCGGCACGGGCAAGACCGATCCCGCGCGCAACGCCGATGCCCTGGCTGCCCTGATCGACCGGCTTTCGCCGTGGGAGTTCGAGGTCGACGGCGAAGTGGCCCGCCCTGGGCGTTTCAGCCTAGATGACCTGACCGCACTGGCCTCGCCCGTGGAGCGCATCTACCGCATGCGCTGCGTCGAAGGCTGGTCGATGGTGATTCCCTGGGAGGGCGTGCCGTTGAAGGCGTTGCTTGATCGGGTCGAGCCGACCAGCGACGCCCGGTTCGTGCGCTTCGAGACGGTCTACCGACCCGAGCATCCGCTACCGGGACAGACGCGCTCGGTCCTCGAGTGGCCCTACGTGGAAGGACTGCGTCTCGACGAGGCGATGCATCCGCTCACGCTGCTCGCGACCGGACTCTATGGCGAGACACTGACGCCGCAGAACGGCGCGCCAGTGCGACTGGTCGTGCCCTGGAAATACGGCTTCAAGGGCGGCAAGTCATTGGTGCGCATCAGCCTGGTGCGCGAGGAGCCCACCTCCAGCTGGATGGCCGCCGCGCCGCGCGAATACGGCTTTTACGCCAACGTGAACCCCAACGTCGATCATCCGCGCTGGTCCCAGGCGACCGAGCGGCGCATCGGCGAATGGGGGCGCCGCGACACGCTGATGTTCAACGGTTACGCCGAGGAGGTCGCCCACCTCTACCAGGGCATGGACCTCAAGAAACACTACTGATGGCAGCGCGTCGCCCCTGGTTGGCCAATCGCCCGGCGTGGTGGCTGATCTTCCTCGCCCAGCTGGCCCCGTTGATCTATCTCGCCTGGGCGATCCCCACCCACCAGCTCGGCTACGAGCCGGTGGTCGACAGCCTGCGTTTTCTGGGCGACACCGCGCTCTACCTGTTGTTGATCGGTCTGGCGATCACCCCGCTCCAGCGCCTGTTGCCGCGGGTCGGGCTGATCGACTACCGGCGCATGGTCGGGCTGTACGCCTTTTTCTTCGCCAGCCTGCATGTCCTGCTCTGGTTGGCCGTCGATCGCCAGCTCGACCTGGCCGCGATCTGGGAAGACGTGCTCGAGCGCGAGCACATCACCTTTGGCGCGATCGCCTTCCTGATGCTGCTGTCGCTGGCAGTCACCTCCACGCCCGGCTGGATGCGCCGACTGGGTCGCCGCTGGAAGACCGTCCATCGCTTGGTCTACCCGGCCACCGCGCTGGTCGTGCTGCACTACTTCCTGTCGGTGAAGTTTGACACGCGTACGCCCATCATCCTGGCCCTGGTGTTGCTGTCGCTGTTTCTGGCCCGCCCGCTGACTCGATGGCTGTCGGACAGGAGGCGGTCATCGCGACGGGCCTGAGTTGGATTGAGTATTAGAAATACCTTATGCCAAGATAAGGTGTTGCTTTGAACGACTGACCCGGCTTTGGAGGCACATGATGAGACTTTCGGTCATCGGCGCGGGCTTTGGTGCCCTGACGGCAATCCGTCGCCTGCGGCGGTTGCGTCCGCAGGCGGAGATCACCCTGATTGCGCCCGAACCCACCTTCCAGTACTACCCCAGCCTGATCTGGGTGCCGGCCGGGCTGCGGCGGCGCGAGGACATCCTGTTCGATATCCGCCCGCTGCTCGAGCGCCTCGACGTGCGCTTCCATGCCGGGCGCGTGACCGGTGTCAGCGACGATGGCCGTCGGGTGATCACCGACAACGGCGAGGTCGAGAACGACGGCCTGGTCGTCGCCAGCGGCGGTCGCTTCCTCAAGAAGCTGCCCGGCATCGAGCACGCGATCACGCTCTGCGAGGGCATCGATGCCGCCGAGGCGATCCACGACCGGCTCCACGAGATGCGGGGCGGCACCATCGCGATCGGCTTTGGCGGCAACCCCAAGGAGCCGGCGGCCGTGCGTGGCGGACCGATGTTCGAATTGCTGTTCGGCATCGATCGCCTGCTGCGCCAGCAGGGGCGGCGCGAGCAGTTCAAGCTGGTGTTCTTCAACCCCTCCCCGCGCCCGGGCAACCGGCTGGGCGAGTCGGCGGTCGACCGGCTGCTCGACCGGATGAAGAAGTTCGACATCGAGACGCATATCGGCGCCAAGCCGCAGCGTTTCGAGGCCGACCGCGTGATTACCGAAAAGGGCGAGTTCGCGGCCGACCTGATCCTGTTCATGCCCGGCATGACCGGGCCGGCCTGGCTCGAGAACGCCCCGTTCCCGACCTCGCCCGGCGGCATGATCGAGGCCGACGAGCATGCGCGGGTCAAGGGCGCCGACAAGGTCTACGTTGCCGGCGATTCCGGCAGCTACCCCGCCCCGGACTGGGCGCCCAAGCAGGCGCACATGGCCGACCTGCAGGCCGCGGCCGCCGCCGAGAACCTGGTCGCCGAGATCGACGGCCAGCCGGCCGACCGGACCTTCAAGTGGGAACTGGTCTGCGTGATGGACATGCTCGATCGGGCCACGCTGGTGTTCCGCAACGAGAAACGCCAGTTCGTCACCCCGCCGTGTCGTCTGCTGCACTGGGCCAAGCGTTTCTTCGAGTGGTGGTACCTGCGCGACCTGCGTCGCTGAGTGACAGACTTTCCTTAGGGAACCTCTGCACGATTCGATAGTGCAGAGGTTCCTGATCGGACGGGGCGCAGACGACGGGGCGGGTTTTGCGCTAGGCTTGCTGCCGTCTTTTTTCGGGCCGCCTGTCGGCCGAGCCACGTTCAACGGGTGTGCCGAGTTGTCTCTGATCCGTCTTTTCTTCCAATTGTTGTTCCTGCGGGCCGGTCCCGAGGACATGCCCGCCGGCCAGCAGCCCCTGCTGATTGCGGTGGGCTTTTATGTCGTCGTCGGGGTCTTGTTGGATTTCGCGGTGACCGGCGAGAGCGGCATCGGCGGTAATGGCCTGGGCGCGGGGCTGATGCTGCTGGCCGCGGATGCGCTGGTGCTGGTCGGCTATTCGGCCGGGCTGGCGGTCCTGCGTGGTCATCGTGCGCGCATCCCGCAGATGCTGACCGCCCTGTTCGGCGCGACGGCCATGCTGGGGCTGGTGGCCTGGCCGCTGGTCGTGATGCAGCCGACCGGCCTGGAAGGGGAAAATATCGATGGGCAGGTCGGTCTCTGGTCGGTGCTGATGATCGCGCTGTTCGCCTGGAACCTGGTGGTGCTGGGGCAGATCTACCGGCGCACACTCGACTTTGGCGCAGCCATCGGCGTGCTCAGCGCCCTGGGTTACTTCATCCTCAGCTCGCTGGTCTACATGACCCTCGCGGTGCAGTTGCTTCCGGGCGAGACGGGGTTGCCGACATGACCGCGCCCACGCAGAAACTCCACATCCTCGGCATCGCCGGCACCTTCATGGGCTCGCTGGCCTTGCTGGCTCGCGAGATGGGTTACCAGGTCTCCGGGCGCGACCATGCCATCTACCCGCCGATGAGCGACCAGCTCGCCGCGGCGGGCATCGTCGTGGAGACCGACATGGACGCGCCGCTGCCGAACGATGCCGAGATCATCGTCGGCAACGTGATGCGCCGTGACATGCCGGTGATCGACCAGTTGCTCAATGGCTTCTATCGCTTTCGGTCCGGGCCGCAATGGCTGGGGGAGGAAGTGCTCTTCCAGCGGTTCGTGCTCGCCGTCTCCGGTACTCACGGCAAGACCACCACCAGTTCGATGGTCGCGCACATCCTCGATGCGGTCGGCATGGCGCCGGGGTTCCTGATCGGTGGGGTGCCGGGTGGTTTCGGCGTCAGCGCCCGCCTGGGCGAGACGCCGTTTTTCGTCATCGAGGCCGACGAGTACGACACGGCCTTTTTCGACAAGCGCTCGAAGTTCCTGCATTACCGCCCGCGGGGCCTGGTGATCAATAACCTCGAGTTCGATCACGCCGACATCTTCGATGACCTGGCCGCGATCGAGCGCCAGTTCGCGCATCTTCTCAGGCTGGTGCCGGGGCAGGGCAAGGTGATCGCCCCGCTCGACGAGCCGGCGATCGACCGCGTGCTGGCCACGGGTGTCTGGTCGCCGGTCGAGCGCCTGGCCGAGCAGCCGACCGCCGGTGCCGACTGGTGGCAGGCTCATGGTGAGCTGTTCTGCGAGGGCGAGCCGGTCGGCTACCTGCCGGACTCCATCCAGGGGGCGCATAACCGCCGCAACGCGATGGCCGCGGTGGCGCTGGCCCGCTTTGCCGGGGTGCCGGCCACGGAGGGCCTGGCGGCGCTGGCGGATTTCGGCGGAGTGGCTCGACGCCTCGAGCTCAAGGGCGAGGCCGGCGGGGTGCGTGTGATCGACGATTTCGCCCACCACCCGACCGCCATCGAGGCGACGCTCGCCGCCGTGCGCGAGCAGATGCCGGCCGAGGCCCGGCTGGTTGCCGTGCTCGATCCGCGCTCGAACACCATGCGTGCCGGCGTGCATGCCGGCCGGCTGGCCGGTGCCCTGTCGGCCGCCGATCGGGTGGTCGTGCACGCGCCGGGCGATCTCGCCTTTGATCCGACAATCGCGCTCGCCGCTCTGGGCGAGCGACTGGCCGTGGCCGAGTCGGTCGACCAGCTGCTCGCGACCGTGATAGCCGACTGCCGCGAGGGCGACTGGGTGGTCTCGATGAGCAATGGCGGTTTCGGTGGCTTTCCGGCCAGGTTGGTCGACTCGCTGCGCGAGGTGAAGGCATGAGGCGTCGCGTCGAGACCGAGCACGTCGTCCTGGCGATGACCGGCGCCTCGGGGCTGCCCTACGCGCTGCGCCTGCTCGAATGCCTGATCGCGGCGAACTGCCGGGTGAGCCTGATCGCCTCCAAAGCGGCCCATGCGGTGGCGGCGCTGGAGCTCGACGAGCCGTTCCCGGCCCGTCACGATGCGCTGGCCGCCGAACTGGGTGGGCGGTTTGGCGCCGCCGAGGGGCAGGTGAGGGGCTTTGCTCGCCAGGACTGGACCGCGCCGTTTGCCTCCGGCTCCAACCCGCCGGATGCCATGGTGGTCTGCCCCTGCACCACCGGCACGCTCGGCGCGATCGCCAACGGCCTGTCGGATTCCCTGATCGAGCGGACCGCCGATGTCTGTCTCAAGGAGCGCCGCGATCTGGTGATTGTCCCGCGCGAGGCGCCGCTCACCGCGATCGCGCTGGGGCAGATGACACGGCTGGCCGAGCTGGGCGTGGTGATCCTGCCGCCGTCGCCGGCCTTCTACCATCGCCCGCAGACGATCCAGGACCTGATCGATTTCACTGTCGCGCGCATCCTCGACCAGATCGATGTGCCGCACGACTTGCATGCCCGCTGGGGCGAGCGGGATGGCGAGTGATCGGCAGCGTCGTGCGCGCTCTGATTGCGGATTGCCCTGGTTTCCCGGATTACTCGGATTGCTCGGGTTGAATTCTCCGAGTGTGCCCTTACCTCGGGCGATTCGATCCCGGGCGCCAGGACCCAGCGAGGGCCCGGCGATCGGGGTAGCCCGTTTTCGTGACCCGGTGTAGCCGGGTCGACATGCGGCCGGCCCACGGGCCGGCATGATCCAAAGGTGTCTTTATGACCGTTCAGACCGCGACCGCGGACAACCTCGAAGGCCTTCTCAAGGACAACGACATCCTGCTGCTGGATTTCTGGGCACCCTGGTGCGGCCCCTGCCAGTCCTTCGGCCCGATCTTCGAGCAGGCCGCCGAGGCCAACCCCGAGGTGGGTTTCGCCAAGGTCAACACCGAGGAAGAGCAGGCGATCGCCGGGCATTTCCAGATCCGTTCGATCCCGACCCTGATGGTGTTTCGCGAGCAGATCCTGCTGTTCAACCAGGCCGGCGCCCTGCCGCGCAATGCCCTCGACGAGCTGATCACCAAGGTCAAGGACCTGGACATGGACGAGGTGCGCGCCGAGGTCGAGAAGGCCGAAGCGGAGTCCAAGGAGCAGTGATCCGAACGATTGACCGCCACGCGGCAGCGTTGCGCCTGTGATCTCGGTCATCCTGCAGATGGCCGGCACCATCGCGCTGGGCCACATCTGGCGCTACCTGCCGCTGGGTGGGTGGACGGCCGATCGGGCGCGCGGTGCGCTGACCTCGTCGGTCTACTACCTGTTCCTGCCGGCACTGGTGTTCGCGGTATTGTGGCGTGCGCCGATGGGCGTGGACACGCTGCGGATCGCCGGCACGGCTGCCGTGGCCGTGATCGGCTCGCTGGCGTTGATGTACGCCGTCGGGCGGCTGATGCCGTTGAGCCGGCCGCAGTTCGGTGCGCTGTTGCTGGCGGCCAGCTTCCCCAACGCGACCTACATGGGGCTGCCGCTGCTCGATAGCCTGTTCGGCGATGCCGGGCAGGCGGTGGCCATTCAGTACGACCTGTTCGCCTGCACGCCGCTGCTGCTGTCGGTGGGGATTCTCCTTGCCGCGCGCTTCGGTGACAGCGAGGAGGAGGTGCACCCGCTCAAGACCCTGCTCAAGGTGCCACCGCTGTGGGCGGCGGTCGCCGGGGCCGGGTTGAACCTCGCCGGGGTGGGGCAGCCGGACTGGGCGGCCGAGTGGCTCGACCGTCTCGGCGCGGCCGTGGTGCCGATCATGCTGGTCGCGCTGGGCATGAGCCTGCGGCTGGAGACATTGACCGGACGGCAGCTGTTGACCGTCAGCCCGGCGATCGCGATCCAGCTGTTGTGGATGCCCTTGCTCGCGCTGGGCTTTGCGCTGATGGTCGGCACCAGCGGGCAGACGCTCACGGCGGTGGTGCTGGAAGGGGCGATGCCGGTGATGGTGCTCGGGCTGGTGCTCTGCGACCGCTTCGGTCTCGACACCGGTCTGTACGCGACCACGGCAAGCGCCTCGACCCTGCTGGCGCTGCTGACGCTGCCGTTCTGGCATGGTGTGGCGATCTGAAACCTAAGGAACCTCTGCACGAGTGGCATGCCATTCGTGCAGAGGTTGCTTAAAGAGGACGATTAGAGATGAGTGAGACCCAACATAGCGAGGGCGCGACCATGCCGGTCGGGAAGGACAAGGTCGTGCGTGTCTTCCACGTGATGCGTGACGACGACGGCGCGGTTCTCGCCGACACGCGCGTCGACGGCTTCGAATACATCCACGGTCACGGCAACCTGATTCCGGGGCTGGAGGCCGAGCTCGAGGGGCGCGCCGAGGGCGACGAGATCGAGGTGACCGTCGAACCGGAACAGGCCTACGGTCTGCACGACGACGAAGGCGTGATCGAGGTGCCGCGCGAACGCATCGAGGCGCAGGCGGAGCTTGCCCCGGGCAATATGGTCGAGGCCCACGGCCCCGAGGGGCGCATCGAGATGCTGATCCTCGAGGTCGGTGACCGGACGGTCAAGGTCGATCTCAATCACCCGCTGGCCGGTTTTCGGCTGCACTTTGCCGCGCGCATCGGCCTGGTGCGCGACGCGCATCCCGACGAGATCAAGCACGGTCGCGTCCATCCGGGTGGCCATCACCTGATGACCAAGGATTCCTCGGTGCCCGACCTGCCGGGCGAAGCGTCGAGCCAGGAGTCCTGATGAGCCAGTCCGCCGCCGTCTCCCAAGCCACCGCCCGCATCGAACCGTTCTATCGCATCGAGTTTTCCGGCCACCACAGCCGTTATCTCGACGTGACCCTGCGGCTGCCGGCCTCATCATCGGGCTATCGGCTCAGCCTGCCGGCGTGGATTCCGGGCAGCTACCTGGTGCGCGATTTTGCCCGCCACCTGGTGGGCAAGCATGCCGAGGACGCCCGCGGTCGGCGGGTGGCGATCACCCCGGTCGACCAGCAGACCTGGGACCTGGCCGCCCACGACGAGCCGGTGGCGGTTCACTACCGGGTCTACTGCGCCGACTTCTCGGTGCGCAGCGCGCACGTCGATTCGAGCCACGTCTTCTTCAACGGCACCAGCGTCTTCCTGCGGGTGCACGGGGCCGAGCAGGCGCGCCACGAAGTGGTGATCGACGGCCAGATGCTGCCCGACGAGTGGCGCGTGGCGACCACGCTGCCGGCTATTGCCGTCGACGAGCGGGGCTTCGGTGACTTCGCCGCCGCCGGTTACGAGGCCCTGATCGACCACCCGGTCGAGATCGCCGATTTCGTCGAGCGTCAGTTCACCGCCGGCGGCGTGCTGCATCGGATGGTGTTCACCAACGCCCTGCCCGAAACCGATTTTGACCGGATCGCCAGCGATGTCGCGCGCATCTGCGAGACCGAGATCGAGCTGTTCGACGGCGCGCCGTTCGACGAATACCTCTTCCTGGTCGCCTTGGACGAGTCCGGCTTTGGCGGTCTGGAGCACCGCGACTCCACCGCGCTGATCTTCCCGCGCGCCTACCTGCCCTCCGTGACGGCTGGCGGGGTGAGCAAGGAGTACCAGCGTTTCCTGAGCCTGTGTGCCCACGAATATTTCCACAACTGGAACGTCAAGCGGATCCGCCCGGCGGCCTTCGCCGGCCTGCCGCTCGACCGCCCGGCGACCACGCGTCTGCTGTGGGTGTTCGAGGGCTTTACCAGTTATTTCGACGACTGGCTGGTGCGCCACGCCGGTCTGATCGACGAGACCCAGTACCTCGCCGCGCTCGAGGAAACCATCAACCGCGCCATGCGCGGCAAGGGCTGGTCGCGCCAGACGCTGGAGGAATCGAGCTTCTACGCCTGGACGCGCTTCTACCAGCAGGATGCCAACGCGGTGAATGCGATCGTCAGCTACTACACCCGCGGCGCGATCGTGGCGCTGATGCTCGACCTGATGCTGCGCGAGCGCGGCGCGAGCCTGATGGACGTGATGCGCCGCCTGTGGGAACACCACGGCGAGCGGCCGCTGCTCGAGGGCGAGCAGGTCGAGGCGCTGATCGAGTCGGCGATGGGCGAACCGATGGGCGAATTCTTCGATCGCGCGCTGCGCTCGACCGAGACGCTCGATGTCGCCGGGCTGCTGGCGCGCTTCGGCGTGGCCATGCTGCCGCGCGCCGAGCAGGGCGGGCCCGACGCCGGCATGCGCGTCGACGAGCGTGATCCGCAGGCTGCCCGCGTGGCGCTGGTGTTCGAGGATCGCCCCGGCGCGGCGGCGGGCCTGGCGGTCGACGATCGCATCATTGCGATCGACGGTTTCGCCGTCAACGGCGGCAACTGGGGCGAGCGGATTGCCCGGCATCGCGCCGGCGATCGGCTCGCCCTGCATGTCTTCCGTCAGGGGCGGTTGTTGGAGATGGCGCTGACGTTGGCGCCGGAGTGCCTCAACCAGCACCGCCTGCAGCGCGCGGCGGGGGACATCAAGACCGAGGCGCGTTTCGCCGAGTGGCTGGCGCCACATTGATTTTCTAGTCGATCGGCTGGCCGTCGAGCTGAGGCTTGTCGACATCCGCCCACGTCGGGATCAGGGCGATCTCGACCCGGCGGTTGAGCGCGCGATTGGCCTCACTGTCGTTGGGTGCGATGGGGTTGTTCTCTCCCATGCCGCGGGCCGAGAGGCGGTCGGCGTCGATGCCTTGATCGCGTAGCGACATCAGCACGCTGACCGCCCGGGCGGCGGAGAGATCCCAGTTGGAGCGGAAGCGTCCCGAACTGATCGGTACGTCATCGGTATAGCCGGTGACCACGATGCGGTCATCGCTGTTGCTCAGGTCATCGGCGATCCGGTCGACCACGGGCTCGAAGGCCCGCTGCATGTTGGCGCTGCCCGAGGGGAAGGAGGCGTTTTCCTTGATGCGGATGATGACCGTGTCGTCGGTGGTCTCGATCTCGATATCGCCGGCGGCGATGGCGTCATCCATGGTCGAGCGCAGTTCGGCCGCGCGTTCCTCGAGCTGGGCGCGCCGCAGATCCTCGAGCGCGCGGGCGCTGTCTTCCCGACTGTCCGCCGTGGGCGGTGCTTGGAGTTCGATCAGCTGGGTCGGTGGTGGTCCCTCGATCGTGCTGTCGGGATCGGCGGCCCCCGGTGCCAGTTCCACCACGGATTCTCCGGGGGCGGCGGTGTTCTCGGTCGGCAGACTGCCGAAGGAGGAGCGCAGGGTCTCGGCGACCGCCTTGTAACGCTCGACGTCGACCACCGAGATCGACAGCATCAACACGAAGAAAGTCAGCAGCAGCGTGACCATGTCGGCGTAGGTGGTCAGCCAGCCGCCGGAACTCCCCACCTTGCGTCGCCGCGCGCGTGCCATGGATCAGTCGTCCTCCTGGCGCTCGCGGCTGGGCAGAAACGTCTCCAGCAGGCCGCGCAGGATGCGCGGGTTGATGCCGTCCTGGATGCCACGAATGCCTTCGAGAATCAGGCGCTGCTCGCGCGATTCCTGCGTGGCGCGCATCTGCAGCTTGGTCATGATGGGCAGGGCGATCGCCTGCGCGATCAGCGCGCCGTAGAAGGTGGTCAGCAGGGCGGTGGCCATCGCCGGCCCGATGCTCGACGGATCGTCTAGTGAGCTGAGCATCTGCACCAGCCCGACCAGGGTGCCGATCATCCCCATCGCCGGGGCAACGTCGTAGATGCTCTTGAACATCTGCACCCCGCCGTCGTGGCGCTCCTCGGAGAGCTCGATGTCGCGGTCGAGGGTGCGCTCGATTACCTCCATCGGCTGGCCGTCGACGATCATGCGCACCCCCTTTTCCATGAAGGGGTGGTTGATCTCCTGATCCTCAAGGGCCAGCGCGCCGTCGTGGCGCGCGACCTGCGCCAGTTCCTCGATCTCGTCGATCAGCCCGGTCAGGCTGTGCTGACGGTCGATGAAGGCCTGCTTGATCACGCCGAACGACTGGACGAACTGGCGGAACGTGATCATTGCCAGGGTGATCGACAGGGTGCCGCCGATCACGATCAGCGCGCCCGGAATGCTGATGAAACCGAGCGGGTACTGCCCGAGGCCGATCGCGAGAATCACGACGGACAGGGCCGCGACGATGCCGATGATGGTTGCTTTGTCCAAGGGGCTCCTCAGTTGTTCGTCCCGAAATGATGTCTGGTTCGGGAGGAATTCGATCGGACGGGCGGACTCGTTCTGCCGGCCCGAGCCAGTATAATCGGGCCCGTTCCGCAAAACTTGAGGGTGCCGGCGGCCAATTGCCGGTCCGGCGCCCATCCGCCGCCCATCCGTTGCCATACTCTGGCACGATCCGCTCGCCCGTTTTTCGCCGGGGTCTGTCATGCATCGCGACGCCGCGCTCGATTTTGACCCGCTCGCCCGGCAGTTGCGGCGATTGGCCGCGCGCCAGGGCTGGATGATGGCCACCCAGGCCCGCGTCGATTCCACCAACGACCGCGTGCGCGCCCTGGTGGAGTCGGCCGATGGCGGCGTGCGTGGGCCGGCCGTGGTCGTGGCAGCCGAGCAGACCGCCGGGGTTGGGCGGCGAGGGGCGCGCTGGTTGAGTGCGCCGGGCGATGGTCTCTGGTTCTCGCTGGTTGTGCCCGCCGGTCCAGAATTGCCCGACGCGCCGCCGGCGCTCGCGCTGGCCGGACGGCTGGCCGGGGTGCTGCGGGGACAGGGCGTGCCGGCGACCGTCAAGTGGCCCAATGACCTGTATCTCAATGAAGGCAAGTTGGGTGGGTTGATGATCGAGCGATCTCGCCTCGGCGGCGAACTCCGCTGGCTGGCCGGGGTCGGGATCAACTGGCGCCAGCCCGCCGACCCGCTGGATGCGGATTATCGGGCGTCGGCCATCAGCGAGGCGGGCGACGGCTGGCGGGGGAGTTCCATCGCCCTCGCGCTCGCCCTGGTTGAGGCGGCGGTCACCGTGATGTCGCGCCCCGCTGACTGGCCGGGCGAGCTTGCCCACTTGTCGCGCCGACATCATGGCTTTGGCAAGCCGGTGGTGGTGGAACGCGGCAACGGTATCGGCGAGAGCGGTATCGCCGGATTGATCTGCCCCGATGGCGACCTGGAGATCGCCCGGTCCGATGGGTGCGTGATCCGGGCGGGTGCGCACGATCGGGTGCGCGTGCTCGCCGAGCGCGCCGGGCGCGACTCATACTGAACGTTATAAGGAAGGCCTGACCCAGTGAATTGTTACATCGATGCGGGCAACAGCCGGATCAAGGCGCATCTTGCCCGCCGCAGCCAAAAGACGGTCGAGCCGGTCGTCATCGACTGGCCGGCCGCCAACGAGTCCGATCCCATCGGTGCGCTGGCGACTCGCCTGGAGCCCTTGCTGGTGGATGAGAAGGGGCGCTCGCCCAAGCAGGTCGTGCTGGCCACGGTGGTCGAGCCGCGTCGGCGCGACTGGTTGGGAACCGCGATCGCCGAGGTCTGCCCGCAGGCCGAGTGTCGCTGGCTCGAGGTGCCCGGCAAGTGCTGTCACGTCCGGGTTGCCTACGAGTCGCCCGCCGATCTGGGCATCGACCGGTTCTGCGCCATGATCGAGGCCCGGGCCCGTTATCCCGACCGGCCGCTGGCGATCATCAATGCCGGCACCGCGATCACCCTGGATGTGCTCGCCGCCGACGGTCAGCACCTCGGTGGCCTGATCCTGCCGGGGTGGCGTGCCCAGCTGGAGGCCTTGCGCTCGGCCGCGCCCGCGCTGGACCCGGCGATTGACTCACTGGGGCGCGACGGTGCCCCCGCCGAGCCGGGCGATGGGGCAGCGGCCGTGCCCGAGGCGACGCGGCGGCTGGGCCTGGCGGCCGATACCGCGACGGCGATCGAGCTGGGTCGCCACTGGCTGATTGCCGCCGGTGTCAATCAGATGTTGTCGGTCTGGCAGGAGCGACTTGCCGGCGAGGAGGCGCTACTTGCCGTGATTGCCGGCGGGGATGCCGAACGGCTGGTCGACCTGATCGATCCGGCCTTCGAGCTCTGCCTTGAAGCCGACCTGGTGCTTTCCGGGGTGGTCCGGCTGGCGCGCGCCCGGCGCTAACTCTGCCGTTCGCGGCATGTCGGCTTGGCAAAGGGGTGTCCGTGTGCGTAAAATGCGCGCCCATTGCCGGCTTAGCTCAGTTGGTAGAGCAACCGCCTTGTAAGCGGTAGGTCGTGAGTTCGAGTCCCACAGCCGGCACCAGAGGCAGGACGTTCGCGAAGCACGGTTTCGCGGGCGTTGGCCGGCATCACGATGCGCGCCCTTGTCGTGATGTCCAAGCCGCGGACCGGGTGTTGACAGCCCGGTCCTTTTTGTGAAGAATGGCGCGCTTCCCGGGTGGGGTACCCAAGCGGTCAACGGGAGCAGACTGTAAATCTGCCGGCTCAGCCTTCGCAGGTTCGAATCCTGCCCCCACCACCAGACAAGACGAATCTCGCAACCGCTTGCGGGATTCAAACGGTCTGCGGGCGTAGTTCAATGGTAGAACCTCAGCCTTCCAAGCTGATGACGTGGGTTCGATTCCCATCGCCCGCTCCAGTCCTGCGATCCGGGTCGCCTGACCCGGTTCCGGAACGGACCGACGCGACCCTCCACGGGGTCGCATCTGTTGCTAGAGATTGCGTCGGCGGCACGCCGTCGACTCATATTTGCTCATGTAGCTCAGTTGGTAGAGCACGTCCTTGGTAAGGACGAGGTCACCGGTTCAAATCCGGTCATGAGCTCCACATTCCCATTTGCTTGTCCCGGTTGGCGGAGGATGCGATGTCTAAGGAAAAGTTCGAACGTAGCAAGCCGCACGTAAACGTCGGCACGATCGGTCACGTTGACCACGGCAAGACCACGCTGACCGCGGCGATCACGCACGTGATGTCCACCACCTACGGTGGCCAGGGCATGGCGTTCGACCAGATCGACAAGGCGCCGGAAGAGAAGGCGCGTGGCATCACGATCTCGACCTCGCACGTCGAGTACGAGTCCGACAAGCGTCACTACGCTCACGTCGACTGCCCGGGTCACGCCGACTACGTCAAGAACATGATCACCGGTGCCGCCCAGATGGACGGCGCGATCCTGGTGGTTTCCGCCGCGGACGGCCCGATGCCGCAGACCCGTGAGCACATCCTGCTCTCGCGTCAGGTAGGCGTTCCGTTCATCGTCGTGTTCCTGAACAAGGCCGACATGGTCGACGATCCGGAGCTGCTGGAACTGGTCGAGATGGAAGTTCGCGACCTGCTCTCCCAGTACGACTTCCCGGGCGACGACACCCCGATCATCACCGGTTCAGCCCTCAAGGCGCTGGAAGGTGACACCTCCGAAATCGGCGCGCCGGCGATCGTCAAGCTGGTCGAAGCCATGGACGACTACATCCCGGAGCCGGATCGGGCCATCGACGGTTCGTTCATCATGCCGGTCGAGGACGTATTCTCCATCTCCGGTCGCGGCACCGTGGTCACCGGTCGTGTCGAGCGCGGCATCGTCAAGGTCGGCGAAGAGATCGAGATCGTCGGTCTGAAGGACACCGTCAAGACCACCGTCACCGGTGTCGAGATGTTCCGCAAGCTGCTGGACCAGGGTCAGGCCGGCGACAACATCGGCGTGCTGCTGCGTGGCACCAAGCGTGACGACGTCGAGCGTGGTCAGGTGCTGTGTAAGCCGGGCTCGATCAAGCCGCACACCCAGTTCGAGGCCGAGGTCTACGTCCTGTCGAAGGAAGAGGGTGGTCGTCACACCCCGTTCTTCAACGGCTACCGTCCGCAGTTCTACTTCCGTACCACCGACGTGACTGGCGCTTGCGAGCTGCCGGAAGGCACCGAGATGGTCATGCCGGGTGACAACGTGGCGATGACCGTCACGCTGATCGCGCCGATCGCGATGGAAGAAGGTCTGCGCTTTGCTGTCCGCGAAGGCGGCCGCACCGTCGGCGCCGGCGTCGTTTCCAAGATCGTCGAGTAACCCGCAACGGGTTGCGTCAAGGCGCGGAGTCGGATAGACTTCGCGCTCTTTTTTCGCGGTAGGCGAAAACACTAGGGCAGTAGCTCAATTGGCAGAGCAACGGTCTCCAAAACCGTAGGTTGTGGGTTCGAGTCCCTCCTGCCCTGCCACTTCCGTGCAGGGGGTGCCCGCCGGGTCCGGTTCGCCGGCCGGCGGGTGCTGTCTTTGAAGCGTGAGTTCCTAACATGTCGGAAAAGTCCGTGCAGCCCACGTCGTCTGGCCTGGATTCAGCCAAGATCGCCGTCGCGATCCTGCTGATCATCGCCGGCATCGTGGGTTATTACCTGCTTGATGGCCAGCCGTTGTTCCTGCGCATCCTGGCCGTGGTGGCAGGGGCGGGGCTCGCGATTGCCGTGGCATACACCACGGCGGTCGGGCGGTCGATCTGGCAGTTCACCTTCGACTCGCGTCTCGAGGTCAAGAAGATGGTCTGGCCGACGCGTCAGGAAGCGACGCAGACGACCCTCGTGGTCATCCTGCTCGTCATCCTGATCGGCCTGTTCCTCTGGGGCGTCGACTCGCTGCTGGGTTGGATCGTTCGCAGCATTACCGGTTAGGAGGCTTTACATGGCGATGCGCTGGTACGTCGTCCAGGCGTTCTCACAGTACGAAAACAGCGTCAAGAAGGCGCTTGCCGAGCGCATCGAGCGCGCCGGTCTGGAGCATCTGTTCGGCGAGATCCTGGTCCCGTCCGAGGAGGTGGTCGAGATGCGCGACGGCGTCAAGCGTCGTTCCGAGCGCAAGTTCTTCCCCGGTTACGTGCTGGTCCAGGTCGACATGACCGACGAGGCGTGGCACCTGATCAAGTCGGTGCCGCGCGTCCTGGGCTTCATTGGTAACTCGGGCGGCAAGCCGACACCGATTACCGAGCGCGAGGCCGAGCAGATCCTCAACCGGGTCAAGGACTCGACCGAGAAGCCGAAGCCGAAGACGTTGTTCGACGTCGGCGAGATGGTGCGTGTCTGCGACGGCCCGTTCAACGACTTCACCGGCACGGTCGAGGAAGTCAATTACGAAAAGAGCCGCCTGCGCGTGGCGGTCAGCATTTTCGGACGTTCCACTCCGGTGGAGCTGAATTTCGACCAGGTCGAGAAGACCTGATCAGTCGACACACGGGGAGCCTGGCCTTGCGTCGGGCGCTACTACCCACTTGAGAGGTCATCATGGCTAAGAAAGTCTCCGCTTACATCAAGCTTCAGGTGCCTGCCGGTCAGGCCAACCCGTCGCCCCCCATCGGTCCTGCCCTGGGTCAGCACGGCGTCAACATCATGGGCTTCTGTAAGGAGTTCAACGCGGCGTCGGGCAACATCGAGCCGGGTCTTCCCGTTCCGGTGGTGATCACTGTCTATCAGGACAAGTCGTTCACCTTCATCATGAAGACCCCGCCGGCGGCGATCCTGCTCAAGAAGGCCCTCGGCATCAAAAGCGGTTCCGCCGAGCCGAACAAGACCAAGGTCGGCACGGTGACCCGTGACCAGCTCGAAGAAATTGCCAAGACCAAAGAGCCGGACCTGACGGCCAAGGATCTCGACGCCCGTGTGCGCACCATTGCCGGTAGCGCCCGCAGCATGGGCCTGAACGTGGAGGGTGTGTGAGATGGCCAAGTTGAGCAAGCGTCAGAAGCAGATCGCCGAAAAGATTGATCGCAACCGTCAGTACGGTGCCGAAGAGGCCTTCGCCCTGCTGAAGGAAGTCTCCGCGGTCAAGTTCAACGAGTCGGTCGATGTGGCCGTCAACCTGGGCGTCGATCCGCGTCGTTCGGACCAGATGGTTCGTGGTTCCACCGTCCTGCCGCGCGGCACGGGTCAAGACGTGCGCGTTGCCGTCTTTGCCCAGGGCGCGAACGCTGAGGCCGCGACGGCGGCCGGTGCCGACATCGTCGGCATGGATGATCTCGCCGGTGAGATCAAGCAGGGCCGCATGGACTTCGACGTCGTCATTGCCTCCCCGGACGCAATGCGCGTGGTCGGTCAGCTGGGCCAGATCCTGGGTCCGCGTGGCCTGATGCCGAACCCGAAGGTGGGCACGGTTTCCACCGACGTGGCCACGGCGGTCAAGAACGCCAAGGCCGGCCAGGTTCGCTACCGCACCGACAAGAACGGCATCATCCACTGCACCATTGGCAAGGTGGATTTCGAGCCGGCGGCGCTGATCGAGAACCTCAATGCCCTGGTCGGCGACCTGAACAAGGCCAAGCCGTCCGCGGCGAAGGGCGTATACATGAAGCGTGTATCCGTCTCCACCACGATGGGCCCGGGCCTGGTGGTGGATCAGGGTTCGCTCGCGGAATAACCGCGACGCAACCCCCGAATAGCCGGCCTCGACCTTCGTGTCGAGGCCGGTCACGTTCTTTGGACTGCCGGTATTGATGCCGGTGGCGTCAAAGACCGCAGGCGCGGGCGGGTTCGCTCTCCCGCTTAATCAAGAAAGCCTGCGCAGACGGTCAGAGTCCCGATGATTTCATGTCTGGGTGGCCGTTGAGAAGGGCGATTCGTGCACCGCACGAATCGGTTTCAAACGAAAAGGGCTTGTCCCTTTGCAACCGTAGGTAAGAGACGTGGCATTAACCTTCGATCGCAAGAAGTTGGTTGTCGCAGAAGTCGCCGAGGTTGCATCCAAGGCCTACTCGGCGGTTGGCGTCGAGTATCGAGGCTTGACGGTCTCGCAGGTCACCGAGCTTCGCGTCAAGGCGCGTGAGCAGGGTGTTTATCTGCGTGTCGTCAAGAACACCCTGGCCAAGCGCGCCCTGGAAGGCACCGAGTACGAATGCATGAGCGATGCCCTGCGTGGCCCGCTCATCCTCGCGTTCTCGATGGACGACCTGGGCTCCGCGGCGCGTCTGATGAAGGACGCGACCAAGGAGATGTCGCAGCTTGAAGTCCAGTTCGTGTCCTTGGGTGGCGAACTCCTCCCGGCTTCCGCTCTTGAACGCGTTGCCAGCCTGCCGACCCGTGAGGAAGCGCTTGCGCTGCTCATGGCGACCATGCAGGCGCCGGTTACCAAGCTGGCCCGTACCTTCAACGAGGTTCCGGGCAAGCTGGTACGCACCGTGGCAGCGATTCGCGACCAGAAAGAAGCGGCTTAACCTTTTTCATCACTTTTCAGGTACTCAATCATGGCAGTTACAAAAGACGATATCCTCGAAGCGATCTCCAACATGTCCGTCATGGAGGTCGTTGAACTGATCTCCGACATGGAAGAGAAGTTCGGCGTTAGCGCGGCAGCAGCCGTTGCCGCCGCTCCGGCAGCCGGAGGTGGCGAAGGCGCCGCTGCTGCAGAAGAGCAGACCGAATTCGACGTGGTCATGACCTCGTTCGGCTCCAACAAGGTTTCCGTCATTAAGGCGACCCGCGAGCTGACCGGCCTGGGCCTCAAGGAAGCCAAGGAACTGGTCGAAGGTGCCCCGAGCACCATCAAGGAAGGCGTCGAGAAGGAAGAGGCCGACTCCATGAAGGCCAAGCTCGAAGAGGCAGGCGCTTCCGTCGAGCTCAAGTAAACGAGTGCAAGGGTCGCTTAACCACAGCACCCAGGTACAGGCTGGTGGCCTTCGGGTCGCCGGCCTTTACGCGCTTGTTGGGCGTCCTTTCGCGATCGGATTGTCGGTCTGATCGCGAAAGGTTGCCCGGGGCGGCCGGCTGCCGCCCCACACAGGGGGAACGGATCCCCGCGCGCCACGGCGTGCATCGCCAGTCCGCTGGTGATCACACTCAGATTGTCCCGACGAGGAAAGTAGATGAGCTATTCATTCACTGAGAAGAAGCGAATCCGCAAGGACTTCGGCAAGCGTGCCGAGGTCCTGCCGGTCCCCTATCTGTTGACCACGCAGGTGAAGTCCTATGAGGGGTTCCTGCAGCAGGGTGTGGCGCAGAAGGAGCGCCGCAACATCGGGCTCCATGCGGCGCTGGGTTCGGTGTTTCCGATCGCAAGCCACTCGGGCAATGCTGAAATCGATTACGTCGATTATCACTTCGGCGAGCCGGCATTCGACGTGCGCGAATGCCAGATCCGCGGGCTGACCTACTCGGCGCCGCTGCGGGTCAAGCTGCGACTGGTGATCTACGACAAGGAAGCCCCGGCGGGTTCCAAGGTCGTCAAAGACATCCGCGAGCAGGATGTCTACATGGGCGAGATCCCGCTGCAGACCGAGAGCGGCACCTTCGTCGTCAACGGCACCGAGCGGGTCATCGTCTCCCAGCTGCACCGTTCGCCGGGCGTGTTCTTCGACCACGACAAGGGCAAGACCACCACCTCCAAGCGGATGCTCTTCTCCGCCCGGGTGATCCCGTACCGCGGTTCCTGGCTCGACTTCGAGTTCGACCAGAAGGACCTCGTCTATGTCCGCATCGACCGTCGCCGCAAGATCCCGGCGTCGATCCTGCTGCGCGCACTGGGCTACAACAACGAGGAGATGCTCGACATCTTCTTCGAGCACGACGAATTCCGCGTCGATGGCGAGGAGCTCTCGCTCACGCTGGTGCCCGAGCGTCTCAAGGGCACCGATGCCGCCTTCGATATCGAGGTCGACGGCGAGACCGTGGTCAAGACGGGCAAGCGCATCACCGCCAAGCACGTCCGTGACCTCAACAACGCCAAGATCGACAGCCTGCCGATCCCGGCCGAGTTCGTCGTCGGTCGTACGCTGGCCAAGGACGTGGTCGACACCGACAGCGGTGAAGTGATCGCCAACGCCAACGACGAGATCACCGAGGAGATGCTGGCGACCTTCCAGAAGGCCGGTATCGAGTCGTTCAAGACGCTGTACTACAACGAGGTCGATCGCGGCCCGTACATGTCGCTGACCCTGCGCAACGATCCGTCGACCACGCCGCTCGAGGCGATGGTCGAGATCTACAAGATGATGCGTCCGGGCGAGCCGCCGACCAAGGATGCCGCCGAAGGCCTGTTCCACGGTCTGTTCTTCTCCGAGGAGCGCTACGACCTGTCCGAGGTCGGCCGGATGAAGTTCAACCGCCGCCTCGAGCGCGAGGGCGATTCCGGTCCGGGCATCCTCTACGATGCCAAGTACTTCGGTCGCCTGGCCGAGGCAGGCAACGACGAGGCCAAGAAGCGGTTTGAGGAAAGCGGCGATCTGTCCGACATCCTCGACGTGCTGATGGAACTGATTGCCATCCGTAACGGCAACGGCAAGACCGACGACATCGACCACCTTGGCAACCGCCGCATCCGCTCGGTGGGCGAGATGGCCGAGAACGTCTTCCGTATCGGTCTGGTGCGGGTCGAGCGCGCCGTCAAGGAGCGCCTGACCCAGGCCGAGAGCGAGGGCCTGACCCCGCAGGACCTGATCAACGCCAAGCCGGTGGCCGCTGCGGTGAAGGAGTTCTTCGGTTCCTCGCAGCTGTCGCAGTTCATGGACCAGAACAACCCGCTGTCGGAGGTCACGCACAAGCGTCGTATCTCCGCGCTCGGGCCGGGCGGCCTGACCCGCGAGCGGGCCGGCTTCGAGGTGCGTGACGTACACACCACGCACTACGGCCGGGTCTGCCCGATCGAGACGCCGGAAGGCCCGAACATCGGCCTGATCAACTCGCTGGCCGTGTTCGCCCAGACCAACACCTACGGCTTCCTGGAGACGCCGTACCGCAAGGTGGTCGACGGCAAGGTGACCGCCGACGTCGACTGGCTGTCGGCCTACGAGGAAGAGAAGTTCACCATCGCCCAGGCGAACGCCCCGCTGGCCGAGGACGGCACGCTGACCGGTGAGCTGATCTCGGCGCGCAAGTCGGGCGAGTTCATGCTGTCCGATCCGTCCGAGATCCAGTACATGGACGTCTCGCCCAAGCAGATCGTCTCGGTGGCGGCCTCGATCATCCCGTTCCTGGAGCACGATGACGCCAACCGCGCTCTGATGGGGTCGAACATGCAGCGTCAGGCCGTGCCGACACTCAAGGCGGACAAGCCGCTGGTTGGCACCGGCATGGAGCGCGTGGTCGCGACCGACTCCGGCGCCTGTGTGGTCGCCAAGCGTGGCGGTCTGGTCGACCGTGTCGACGCCTCTCGCGTGGTGGTTCGGGTCAAGGCCGAGGAGGCCACCCAAGGCGAGGTCGGTGTGGATATCTACAACCTCACCAAGTACACCCGTTCGAACCAGAACACCTGCATCAACCAGCGTCCGCTGGTGAAGGTGGGTGACCGGATCGAGAAGGGCGACGTGCTCGCCGACGGCCCGTCGGTCGACATGGGCGAGCTGGCACTGGGTCAGAACATCTTCTGTGCCTTCATGCCCTGGAACGGTTACAACTTCGAGGATTCGATCCTCATGTCCGAGCGGGTGGTACGTGAAGACCGCTTCACCACCATCCACATCGAGGAGCTCAACTGCGTCGCCCGTGACACCAAGCTGGGCGCCGAGGAGATCACCTCGGACATCCCGAACGTGGCCGAGAACCTGCTGAACAAGCTGGACGAGGCCGGCGTGGTGCACATCGGCGCCGAGGTCAGCCCGAACGACATCCTGGTGGGCAAAGTGACGCCAAAGGGCGAAACCCAGCTCACCCCGGAGGAAAAGCTCCTGCGAGCCATCTTCGGCGAGAAGGCATCCGACGTGAAGGACACTTCACTGCGGGTGCCGCAGGGGATCGAGGGCACCGTCATCGACGTGCGTGTCTTCACCCGTGATGGCATCGAGAAGGACAGCCGGGCCCGTTCGATCGAGGAAGACGATCTCGACGCGGTGCGCAAGGATCTCAAGGATCGCATGCGCATCATCGAGGGCGATATCCAGGCCCGCGTTCGCGAGTTGTTGCTGGGCAAGGTCGCCGTCGGCGGCCCGACCGGCGTCAAGGCCGGTGGCAAGATCACCGCGGCGCAGCTGAACAAGGTCGATCCGACCAAGTGGTTCGAGATTCGCGTCGAGGACGAGGCGGCCGCCAGCGCGCTGGAGGAATACAAGGCCCAGCTCGAGCGCGAGAAGGCCGATGCCGAGGCGCGCTTCGAGGACAAGAAGCGCAAGATCCAGCAGGGCGATGACCTGCAGCCGGGCGTGTTGAAGATGGTCAAGGTCTACGTGGCCGTGAAGCGTCGCATCCAGCCGGGTGACAAGCTCGCCGGCCGTCACGGCAACAAGGGCGTCATCTCGATGATCGTGCCCGAGGAAGACATGCCGTACATGGAAGACGGCACGCCGATGGATATCTGCCTCAACCCGCTGGGTGTCCCGTCGCGGATGAACATCGGTCAGATCCTCGAGACGCACATGGGCCTGGCGGCGCGCGGTCTGGGTCACCAGATCGAGAAACGCCTCAAGCTCGAGCGCGAGAAGGCGATCAAGGAGTTGCGCGAGTTCCTCGACAAGGTCTACAACCACCGCGAGGAACCGACCGTTGATCTCGACAGCCTGACCGACGACGAGCTGATCGAGATGGCCGGCAACCTCAAGAAGGGCGTGCCGATGGCCACGCCGGTCTTCGACGGCGCGGTCGAGGACGAGGTCAAGCACATGCTCAAGCTCGGCGAGATGCCGGAGAACGGGCAGGTGCAGCTGTACGACGGCCGCAGTGGCGAGCCGTTCGAGCGACAGACCACCGTCGGTTACATGTACATCCTGAAGCTCAACCACCTGGTCGACGACAAGATGCACGCCCGGTCGACCGGGCCGTACAGCCTGGTCACCCAGCAGCCGCTGGGCGGCAAGGCGCAGTTCGGCGGCCAGCGCTTCGGCGAGATGGAGGTCTGGGCACTGGAGGCGTACGGCGCGGCCTACACGCTCCAGGAGATGCTGACCGTCAAGTCCGACGACGTCGACGGCCGCAACAAGATGTACAAGAACATCGTCGATGGCGATCACCGTATGGATGCGGGCATGCCGGAGTCCTTCAACGTGCTGTTGAAGGAGATCCGTTCGCTCGGGATCAACATCGAGCTGGAACAAGACGACGAGTGATTTCCGGGGCATGGGCCAACCGGGCAGCTGCCCGGGTCCATGGTGCCGTGTGACAGAACACGTTAGGCAGGTAGTCAATGAAAGAATTGCTTAATCTGATGAACCACGAGGTCGGCGAAGAGGACTTCGACCACATCCGTATCTCGCTGGCCTCCCCGGAGATGATCCGTTCCTGGTCGTTCGGCGAAGTGAAAAAGCCGGAGACCATCAACTACCGCACCTTCAAGCCGGAGCGCGATGGCCTTTTCTGCGCCAAGATCTTCGGCCCGGTGCGGGACTACGAGTGCCTCTGTGGCAAGTACAAGCGTCTCAAGCACCGCGGGGTCGTGTGCGAGAAGTGTGGCGTCGAAGTCACGCTCTCCAAGGTCCGCCGCGAGCGCATGGGCCACATCGAGCTGGCTTGCCCGGTCGCACACATCTGGTTCTTGAAGTCGCTGCCGAGCCGTATCGGCCTGCTGCTCGACATGACGCTGCGCGACATCGAGCGGGTGCTCTACTTCGAGGCGTTCATCGTCACCGAGCCGGGCATGACCACCCTGAACAAGGGCGATCTGCTCACCGACGAGATGTACATCGAGGCGCTCGAGCAGTTCGGCGACGAGTTCGAGGCCGGCATGGGCGCCGAGTCGATCCAGAAGCTCCTCAAGGAGATCGTGCTGGACGACGAGATCCTCAAGCTGCGCGACGAGCTCGCGGAGACCGGCTCCGAGACCAAGATCAAGCGCATCACCAAGCGCCTGAAGCTGCTCGAGTCGTTCCGCTCCTCCGGCAACCGTCCGGAGTGGCTGGTCCTGACCCAGCTGCCGGTCCTGCCGCCGGACCTGCGTCCGCTGGTACCTCTGGACGGTGGCCGGTTCGCGACCAGTGACCTCAACGATCTCTATCGCCGGGTCATCAACCGCAACAACCGCCTCAAGCGCCTGCTCGAGATCAACGCGCCGGACATCATCCTGCGCAACGAGAAGCGGATGCTGCAGGAGTCGGTCGACTCGCTGCTGGACAACGGTCGTCGCGGCCGCGCGGTCACCGGCACCAACAAGCGCCCGCTCAAGTCGCTCGCCGACATGATCAAGGGCAAGCAGGGCCGCTTCCGCCAGAACCTGCTGGGCAAGCGCGTCGACTACTCGGGCCGTTCGGTCATCGTGGTCGGCCCGACCCTGCGCCTGCACCAGTGCGGCCTGCCCAAGAAGATGGCGCTCGAGCTGTTCAAGCCGTTCATCTTCGGCAAGTTGCACCGCCGTGGTCTCGCCACCACCATCAAGGCGGCCAAGAAGCTGGTCGAGCGCGAGGGCGCCGAGGTCTGGGACGTGCTCGAGGAGGTCATCCGCGAGCACCCGGTGCTGCTGAACCGCGCGCCGACCCTGCACCGTCTGGGCATCCAGGCGTTCGAGCCGACCCTGATCGAGGGCAAGGCGATCCAGCTGCACCCGCTGGTCTGCTCGGCCTACAACGCCGACTTTGACGGTGACCAGATGGCCGTGCACGTGCCGCTGTCGCTCGAGGCGCAGTCGGAAGCGCGCGCGCTGATGATGTCCACCAACAACGTGCTGTCGCCGGCCTCCGGTGACCCGGTCATCGTGCCGTCGCAGGACATCGTGCTGGGCATCTACTACATGACGCGCTCCAAGGTGAATGCCCGCGGCGAAGACATGATCTTCGCTGACCTCGACGAGGTACAGCGCGCCTATGACAACGGCCAGGTCGAGCTGGGCGCGCTGGTGCGCGTGCGGATCACCGACTGGACCCGCGAGGAAGACGGCACGGTCGAGTCCAAGACGGCGATCGTCGAGACGACCGTCGGCCGGGCCCTGCTGTACCGGATCGTGCCGGAGGGGATTCCCTTCGCGCAGATCAACAAGGACATGGGCAAGAAGCCGATCTCGGCCCTGCTCAACTACGTCTACCGTCACCTGGGCCTGAAGGACACCGTCGTCTTCGCCGACCAGCTGATGTACACCGGCTTCCGATACGCGACCCGCTCGGGCATCTCCATCTGCTCGGACGACATGATCGTCCCGGCCTCCAAGGATGCCGAGTTGGCGGCCGCCGAGGCCGAGGTCAAGGAGATCCAGGACCAGTACGGCCAGGGTCTCGTGACCGAGAAGGAGCGTTACAACAAGGTCGTCGACATCTGGTCGCGCGCCAACGACTCCATCTCCCGCTCGATGATGGAGCAGCTGGGTGCGCATACCGTCAAGGACAAGGACGGCAACGACGTCACGCAGAACTCGTTCAACGCCATCTTCATGATGGCCGACTCCGGCGCCCGGGGTTCGGCGGCGCAGATCCGGCAGCTGGCCGGCATGCGAGGCCTGATGACCAAGCCGGACGGCTCGATCATCGAGACGCCGATCACCGCGAACTTCCGCGAGGGTCTGAACGTACTGCAGTACTTCATCTCGACCCACGGTGCCCGTAAGGGCCTCGCGGATACCGCACTGAAGACCGCCAACTCCGGTTACCTGACCCGTCGCCTGGTCGACGTGGCGCAGGACCTGGTGGTCACTTCCGACGATTGCGGCACCACCACCGACGGTCTGAAGATGACCGCCGTGATCGAGGGTGGTGACGTGGTCGAGGGTCTGGGCAACCGGATCCTGGGGCGCGTGACTGCCAAGGACCTGGTCGTGCCGGGTTCCGAGGAAGTCCTGCTGCCGGCCGGCACGCTGATCGACGAGGCCATGGTCGCGCGGATCGAGCAGTCGGGCATCGACGAGGTCTGGGTCCGCTCGGCGATCACCTGTGAAGCACGCCATGGCGTTTGTGCCAAGTGCTACGGTCGCGACCTGGCACGCGGCGAGCCGGTCAACCTCGGTGAGGCGGTCGGCGTCATGGCGGCCCAGTCCATCGGTGAGCCGGGCACCCAGCTCACCATGCGGACGTTCCACATCGGTGGTGCGGCCTCCCGTTCGGCCGCGGCCAGCTCCGTGGAGAACAAGGCCACCGGTACCGTCCGCCTGCACAACCTGCGGACGGTCAAGAACCGCGACGCCGACCTGGTGGCGGTTACCCGCTCCGGTGAGCTGGGCGTGCTCGACGAGCAGGGCCGTGAGCGCGAGCGCTACAAGGTGCCCTATGGCTCGGTCATCCGCGTCAAGGACGGCGAGAAGGTCGATGCCGGCACCACGCTGGCCAACTGGGATCCGCACACGCACCCGGTTGTCAGTGAGGTAGAAGGCTTCGCCCGCTTCTCGGATTTCGTCGATGGTCAATCGGTGAAGACCGAGACCGACGAGATCACCGGCCTGTCCTCGCAGATCATCATCGATCCGTCGCAGCGTTCCGGTACCGCCAAGGATCTGCGTCCGGCAATCGCCCTGACCGATGGTGACGGCAACCCGGTCAACCTGCCCGGCACGGAGATCCCCGCGATCTACGTGCTGCCGGCCGGCGCGATCATCGGGATCACCGATGGCGCCGAAGTCCAGGTGGGTGACGTGGTGGCCCGGATCCCGCAGGAATCGCAGAAGACCCGCGACATCACCGGCGGTCTGCCGCGTGTGGCGGATCTCTTCGAGGCCCGCAAGCCCAAGGAGCCGGCGATCCTGGCCGAGCACACCGGCACGGTCAGTTTCGGCAAGGAGACCAAGGGCAAGCAGCGCCTGGTGATCACCGACGAGAACGGCGAGCAGCACGAAGAGCTGATCCCGAAGTATCGCGTGATCAACGTCTTCGAGGGCGAGCACGTCGAGCGTGGCGAGATCATCGCCGATGGCGAGCTTGCACCGCACGACATCCTGCGTCTGCGTGGCATCGCGGATCTGGCGAACTACATCGTCAAGGAGATCCAGGACGTCTACCGCCTGCAGGGCGTTGGCATCGACGACAAGCACATCGAGGTGATCGTTCGCCAGATGCTGCGCAAGGTCGAGATCGTCGAGTCGGGCGATTCCGGTTACCTGCGTGGCGATCAGGTCGACAAGGCGCGTCTGGTCGAGGAAAACGCCGCGCTCGAGAAGGACGGCAAGTTCCCGGCGAAGTCCGAGCCGATGCTGCTCGGCATCACCAAGGCTTCCCTGGTGACCGAGTCGTTCATCTCCGCGGCGTCGTTCCAGGAGACCACCCGCGTGCTCACCGATGCCGCCACCCGTGGCGGTCGCGACGAGCTGCGTGGCCTCAAGGAGAACGTCATCGTCGGTCGTCTGATTCCGGCGGGTACGGGCCTGGCTCACCACGAAGAGCGTCGCCGTCGGCGTCACGCCGCGCTCGATCAGGCCAACGACCTGTTCGGTGCGCCGGCGGAAGCGGCCGAGGTGGAGGCGACTGCCGAGGAGAATGGCAACGAGGAGTGAGCTTGCGTTGACAGCAACGCGGCAACTGCATAGAATCACTGCCCTTTACGGCGGGCAACTGTGCCCGTCGTGCTAGTTTTTGGTCGGAGAATACGGATACATGGCTACTATCAATCAGCTAGTGCGTAAGCCGCGCAAGCGCATGGTCGAAAAGACCAGCGTGCCCGCGCTGGAGCGCTGCCCCCAGCGACGCGGTGTTTGTACGCGCGTCTACACCACCACCCCGAAGAAGCCGAACTCGGCCCTGCGGAAAGTCGCCCGTGTGCGTCTGACCTCAGGCTACGAGGTCACCGGCTACATCGGTGGTGAAGGTCACAACCTGCAGGAGCACTCGGTCGTGCTGATCCGCGGCGGTCGTGTAAAGGATCTCCCGGGTGTGCGCTATCACGTCGTCCGCGGCAGCCTCGATACCCAGGGTGTCGAGAAGCGCCGTCAGGGTCGTTCGAAGTACGGCGCCAAGCGTCCGAAGAGCTAATCAACGGTAGGATTTGAGATGCCCAGAAGAAGAGAAGTCCCCAAGCGCGAGATTCTGCCGGATCCGAAATTCGGCAATGTCACCGTCGCGAAATTCATCAACATGATCATGCTCAGCGGCAAGAAGGCCGTCGCCGAGCGTCTGTTGTACGACGCGATGGACATGATCGAGTCCAAGGGCAAGGGTCACCCGGTCGACGTGGTCGAGAAGGCGTTGGAAAACGTCGCCCCGTCCGTCGAGGTCAAATCCCGCCGAGTCGGTGGTGCGACCTACCAGGTGCCCGTCGAGGTTCGCCCGGTGCGTCGCTCGTCACTGGCCATGCGCTGGTTGATCGAAGCCGCCCGCAAGCGTGGTGAGAAGACCATGGCCCAGAAGATGGCCGGTGAGCTGTCGGACGCTGCCGAAGGTCGTGGTTCCGCTGTGAAGAAGCGTGAAGACACGCACCGCATGGCCGAGGCCAACAAGGCCTTCGCGCACTTCCGCTGGTAACCCGACGCTTTATTTAAGAGGTACTTTTCGTGTCCCGTACGACCCCGCTCGAGCGCTATCGCAATTTTGGCATCATGGCTCACATCGATGCCGGCAAAACCACGGCCACCGAGCGCATCCTGTTCTACACCGGTGTCTCCCACAAGATCGGTGAAGTACACGACGGCGCCGCCACCATGGACTGGATGGAGCAGGAACAGGAGCGCGGCATCACCATCACGTCTGCCGCGACCACTGCCTTCTGGCAGGGCATGGACCAGCAGTTCGAAAAGCACCGGCTGAACATCATCGACACCCCCGGGCACGTCGACTTCACCATCGAGGTGGAGCGTTCGCTGCGGGTGCTTGATGGGGCCGTGTTCGTGCTCTGTGCCGTCGGTGGTGTCCAGCCGCAGTCGGAGACCGTCTGGCGGCAGGCCAACAAGTACAGCGTTCCGCGTCTGGCGTTCGTCAACAAGATGGACCGTCAGGGGTCGGACTTCTACCGGGTCATGGATCAGCTCAAGAAACGCCTGGGTGCGAACCCGGTGCCGGTTGTCATCCCGATCGGCTCGGAAGACAACTTCCAGGGCGTCGTCGACCTGCTGCGCATGAAGGCGATCTACTGGAACACCGACGACATGGGCATGACCTATGACGAGCGCGAGGTTCCGGAAGAGCTGCAGGCCGATGCGGAAAAGTATCGCGAAGAGATGATCGAAGCGGCCGCCGAGTCCTCCGAGGAACTGATGGAGAAGTACCTCGAGAACGGCGAGCTGACCGACGCGGAAATCAAGCAGGGTATCCGCAAGCGGACGCTTGAGAACGAGATCATCCCGGCACTGTGCGGGACTGCGTTCAAGAACAAGGGCGTGCAGCGCTTGCTCGACGCGGTAATCGAATACCTGCCGTCGCCCACCGAGGTTCCGGACATCAAGGGCGAGCTGCCGGATGGCACCGAAGCCCGCCGGAAGACCGGTGACGACCAGCCGTTCGCCGCGCTGGCGTTCAAGATCATGACCGACCCGTTCGTCGGTTCGCTGGCCTTCTTCCGCGTCTATTCCGGCGTGGTGAATGCGGGTGACGCGATCCTGAACTCGACCAAGGGCAACCGTGAGCGGATCGGCCGGATCCTGCAGATGCACTCGAACTCGCGTGAAGAGGTCAAGTCCGTCTATGCCGGTGACATCGCGGCCGCCGTCGGTCTCAAGAACGTCACCACTGGCGAGACGCTCTGCGATCCGAGCAGCCCGATCATCCTGGAGCGCATGGAGTTCCCGGATCCGGTCATCTCGGTAGCGGTCGAGCCGAAGACCAAGAGCGACCAGGAAAAGATGTCCCAGGCGCTGGGTCGTCTGGCACAGGAAGATCCGTCGTTCCGCGTCCGCACCGACGAGGAGTCGGGCCAGACCATCATCTCCGGGATGGGTGAACTGCACCTCGAGATCCTGGTCGACCGCATGCGTCGCGAATTCAAGGTCGACGCGAACATCGGCAAGCCGCAGGTGGCCTACCGTGAAACCATCCGCAGCGCGGTCGAGCAGGAAGGCAAGTTCGTTCGCCAGTCGGGCGGTCGCGGTCAGTACGGCCACGTCAAGCTGAAGATCGAGCCGATGGAAGAAGGCGGCGGTTACGAGTTCGTCAACAAGATCGTTGGCGGCGTGGTGCCGAAGGAGTACATCCCGTCGGTCGACAAAGGCGCCTACGAGCAGATGCAGAACGGCGTCATCGCCGGCTATCCGATGGTCGATGTCCGGGTCACGCTGTACGACGGCTCCTACCACGAGGTCGACTCCAACGAGATGGCGTTCAAGGTCGCCGGCTCGATGGCATTCAAGGAAGGCGCCCAGAAGGCGTCCCCGGTACTGCTCGAGCCGATGATGAGCGTCGAGATCGAAACGCCCGAAGAGTACATGGGCGATGTCATCGGTGACGTCAATCGTCGCCGCGGCATGGTTCAGGGCATGGATGACATCCATGGCGGTGGCAAGCAGATCAAGGCCGAGGTGCCGCTGTCCGAGATGTTCGGCTACGCCACGGACCTGCGCTCCGCTACCCAGGGTCGCGCGACCTACTCGATGGAGTTCGGCCGGTACGCCGAGGCACCGAAGAGTGTGACGGAAGACGTCATCAAGGGTTCGTGATCCGCCCGCAGATTCCTGAATTATTTTCCAGTTGAGGATGTAAGACATGTCCAAAGAAAAATTTGAACGTTCCAAGCCGCACGTAAACGTCGGCACGATCGGTCACGTTGACCACGGCAAGACCACGCTGACCGCGGCGATCACGCACGTGATGTCCACCACCTACGGTGGCCAGGGCATGGCGTTCGACCAGATCGACAAGGCGCCGGAAGAGAAGGCGCGTGGCATCACGATCTCGACCTCGCACGTCGAGTACGAGTCCGACAAGCGTCACTACGCTCACGTCGACTGCCCGGGTCACGCCGACTACGTCAAGAACATGATCACCGGTGCCGCCCAGATGGACGGCGCGATCTTGGTGGTTTCCGCCGCGGACGGCCCGATGCCGCAGACCCGTGAGCACATCCTGCTCTCGCGTCAGGTAGGCGTCCCGTTCATCGTCGTGTTCCTGAACAAGGCCGACATGGTCGACGATCCGGAGCTGCTGGAGCTGGTCGAGATGGAAGTTCGCGACCTGCTGTCCCAGTACGACTTCCCGGGCGACGACACCCCGATCATCACCGGTTCGGCCCTTAAGGCGCTGGAAGGTGACACCTCCGAAATCGGCGCGCCGGCGATCGTCAAGCTGGTCGAGGCCATGGATGACTACATCCCGGAGCCGGATCGGGCCATCGACGGTTCGTTCATCATGCCGGTCGAGGACGTGTTCTCCATCTCCGGTCGCGGCACCGTGGTTACCGGTCGTGTCGAGCGCGGCATCGTCAAGGTCGGCGAAGAGATCGAGATCGTCGGTCTGAAGGACACCGTCAAGACCACCGTCACCGGTGTTGAGATGTTCCGCAAGCTGCTGGACCAGGGCCAGGCGGGCGACAACATCGGCGTACTGCTGCGTGGCACCAAGCGTGACGACGTCGAGCGTGGTCAGGTGCTGTGTAAGCCGGGCTCGATCAAGCCGCACACCCAGTTCGAGGCCGAGGTCTACGTCCTGTCGAAGGAAGAGGGTGGTCGTCACACCCCGTTCTTCAACGGCTACCGTCCGCAGTTCTACTTCCGTACCACCGACGTGACTGGCGCTTGCGAGCTGCCGGAAGGCACCGAGATGGTCATGCCGGGTGACAACGTGGCGATGACCGTCACGCTGATCGCGCCGATCGCGATGGAAGAAGGTCTGCGCTTTGCTGTCCGCGAAGGCGGCCGCACCGTCGGCGCCGGCGTCGTTTCCAAGATCATCGAGTAATTAAGTATGTCAGGACAAACGATTCGCATCCGGCTGAAGAGCTTCGATCACCGTCTGATCGACCGTTCGACCGCGGAGATCGTCGAGACCGCGCGCCGCAGTGGCGCGCGGATCAAGGGCCCGATCCCGCTGCCGACCCGCAAGGAGCGGTACACCGTACTGACCTCGCCGCACGTCAACAAAGACGCGCGTGACCAGTACGAGATCCGCACCCACAAGCGCGTACTCGACATCGTCGACCCGACCGACAAGACGGTCGACCTGTTGATGCAGCTTGACCTGGCCGCCGGTGTGGATGTTCAGATCCGTCTGAACTGATCCACCCGCACGCCAGTTGAAACGCGCCGGCCAAAAGCCTTTTGGCCCGGCGCGTTTTCTGTTATAGTGCCGCGCTCTTGTTCAGCCCGATGCGTGCTCAAACCGCGTCGGGCTGGTTTTTTCCGGCGATCCGGTCAATCGAAATCGGCGTCGAAGTGCATAAGAGGAAATAACAATGGCTTTAGGTGTTGTCGGTCGTAAGGTCGGCATGACCCGAGTATTTGACGAGTCCGGCGCTTCCACGCCGGTGACCGTCATCGAGGTCGAGCCGAACCGTGTGACTCAGAAGAAAGTTGATGATGTCGACGGGTACACCGCCCTGCAGGTAACCGTCGGCGAGCGCCGCCCGGGGCGGGTGACCAAGCCGATGGCGGGTCATTTTGCCAAGGCGTCGGTCGCTGCCGGTCGCACCGTGCGTGAGTTCCGCGTTGATGCCGACGTGCTCGGCAACTACGAGGCGGGCAACGAGATCACGGTCGAGATCTTCAACGACGTGCCGTCTGTTGATGTCACTGGTACCAGTAAGGGTAAAGGCTTCGCCGGTACGGTAAAGCGTCACAACTTCCGTACCCAGGACGCCACTCACGGTAACTCCCTGTCCCACCGTGTTCCGGGTTCCATCGGTCAGAACCAGACCCCGGGTCGCGTGTTCAAGGGCAAGAAGATGGCCGGCCACATGGGCGACGAGCGCGTCTCCGCGATGAACCTCAAGGTGGTTCGCGTTGACGTCGAGAACGGTTTGCTGCTGGTCAAGGGTGCCGTTCCGGGCGCCACCGGTGGCGACGTACTCGTTCGTCCGTCGGTCAAGATCAAAGCGTGAGGTCGTCAGGTATGGATATCCAAGTCAAGAACGGTTCCGCGCTGAATGTCTCCGAGCAGGTCTTCGGCCGGGAATACAACGAAGCGCTGGTCCACCAGGCAGTCATCGCCTACTTGGCCGGTGGCCGGGCCGGTACGAAGCGTCAACTGAGCCGGGCCGAAGTCTCCGGCGGCAACACCAAGCCGTGGCGTCAAAAAGGCACGGGCCGCGCCCGTGCCGGCACCACCCGGGGGCCGATCTGGCGTACCGGTGGTGTCACCTTCGCCGCCCGTCCGCGTGACTTCTCGCAGAAGATGAACCGCAAGGCGTACCGCGCCGCGATGCGTTCGATCTTTTCCGAGCTGCTGCGCCAGGAACGTCTGGTCGTGGTCGAGTCGCTCACCGTCGATGCGCCCAAGACCAAGCAGGTCATCAAGGCGCTCAACGATCTCGGCGTCGAGAAAGGCAAACGCCTGATCGTCACCGAGGCGATGGACGAGGCGTTGCTGCTGGGTTCCCGCAACGTGGTCGAGCTGGGTTACCGCACGGCCGGCACGCTGGACCCGGTTAGCCTGGTGGACGCCGACAAGGTCGTCATCACCCAGGGTGCGCTGAAGATGGTTGAGGAGTGGCTGTCATGAATTCGGAAAAGCTTTACGACGTGCTGCGCGCCCCGGTGGTCACCGAAAAGACTGCCCGCGCCGGCGAGTTCAACCAGTACGTGTTCCAGGTGGCGACCTCCGCCTCCAAGCCGCAGATCAAGGCGGCTGTCGAGCAGGTGTTCGAGGTCAATGTCGAGGCCGTACAGGTGGTGAATCAGCGTGGCAAGACCCGCCGATTCCGCGGCATGCCGGGGCGGCGTGCCGACACCAAGAAGGCCTACGTCACCCTCGCCGAAGGTCAGACCATCGATTTCGGCGCGGCCGGCTAAACAGTAGGGGATTCAACTCATGGCTTTGAAAGTTGCAAAACCGACTTCTCCGGGTCGCCGTGGCGTCGTCGAGGTAGATCGTTCCAAGCTCTACAAGGGCAAGGGCTACGCGCCGCTGCTCGAGAAGAAGCACGGCTCGGGCGGGCGTAACAACGCCGGCCGGATCACCACGCGTCACATCGGCGGTGGTCACAAGCAGCACTACCGCAAGATCGACTTCAAGCGCATCAAGGACGGTGTTCCCGCCCAAGTTGAGCGCATCGAGCACGATCCGAACCGTTCGGCGCACATCGCGCTGCTGAAGTACGCCGACGGCGAGCGTCGCTACATCATCGCGCCGCGTGGCGTCGAGGTGGGTCAGGCGATCGTGTCTGGCGTTGACGCCCCGATTCGTCCGGGCAACGCGCTGCCGCTGTACTCGATCCCGGTTGGTACCACCATCCATGCGGTCGAGCTCAAGCCGGGCAAGGGCGCCCAACTGGCGCGCAGTGCCGGTGGTGCCGTCCAACTCGTCGCTCGGGACGGTTCCTACGCCACCATTCGCCTGCGTTCGGGCGAGATGCGCAAGGTGCTTTCCGAGTGCCGCGCCACGGTGGGCGAGGTGTCCAACCAGGAGCACAGCCTTCGCCAGCTCGGCAAGGCCGGCGCCAAGCGCTGGCGCGGTGTCCGTCCGACCGTCCGTGGTGTCGTGATGAACCCGGTCGATCACCCGCACGGCGGTGGTGAAGGTCGGACCTCCGGCGGTCGTCATCCGGTTACGCCCTGGGGCGTGCCGACCAAGGGTTACAAGACGCGTACGAACAAGCGTACTGATAAGTACATCGTTCGTCGTCGTAACAAAAAATAGAGCAATAAGAGGGCTTTAAGGTGCCACGTTCACTCAAGAAAGGTCCCTTCGTGGACCACCACCTGATGAAAAAAGTGGAAGAGGCCGCGGCCGCTAACAGCCGCCGGCCCATAAAGACCTGGTCGCGCCGCTCGATGATCCTTCCCGACATGATCGGGTTGACCATCGCGGTGCACAACGGTCGTCAGCACATTCCGGTGCTGATCAACGAGAACATGGTTGGCCAGAAACTCGGCGAGTACGCACCGACGCGTACCTACCGAGGCCATGCCGCCGACAAGAAAGCCAAGCGTTAAGGAGGCTCCGTGATGCAAGCAGTAGCACTACACCGGTTTGCCCGGATCTCCCCGCAAAAGGCTCGTTTGGTGGCTGACCAGGTGCGTGGCGTCAACGTCGCCAATGCCCTGGAATCCCTCCAGTTCTCGACCAAGAAGGGTGCCGCGATCATTCGCAAGGTCGTCGAGTCGGCGATCGCGAATGCCGAGAACAACGAAGGTGCGGACGTCGACCGTCTTTGCATCTCCGAGATCATGGTTGACGAAGGCCCGACCCTGAAGCGGTTCCGTGCGGCGGCAAAAGGCCGCGGTGTGCGGATCCTCAAGCGGACCAGCCACATCAAAGTCGTCGTCAGCGAGCGCTAAGGAGCAGTCATGGGTCACAAAGTACATCCGGTAGGCTTCCGGCTTGGGATCTCCTCCGACTGGAGCTCTCGCTGGTATGCCGACAACAAGCATTTTTCCGACTACCTCGAGCAGGACGTTCGTACGCGCAAGTACATTCGTCAGCGTCTGAAGGACGCCTCCGTCTCGCGTGTGCAGATCGAACGTCCGGCCCGTTCGGCCGCCGTTACGATCCACACCGCGCGTCCGGGCATCGTTATTGGTCGCAAGGGCGAAGACATCGAGCGTCTGCGCACCGAGATCGCGCCGATGCTGGGCCTGGATCGCAGCGCGGTGAAGGTTTCCGTCGAGGAGATCCGCAAGCCCGAGCTGGACGCGCAGCTGGTTGCCGAGTCGATCGCTCAGCAGCTCGAGCGTCGCGTCATGTTCCGTCGCGCCATGAAGCGTGCGGTACAGACCACCATGCGCCTCGGCGCCGGTGGCGTGAAGGTCAACGTGGCGGGCCGCCTGGGCGGCGCCGAAATCGCACGTACCGAGTGGTACCGCGAAGGCCGCGTGCCGCTGCACACGCTCCGTGCGGATATCGATTACGGCATGGCAGAGGCCCAGACCACCTACGGCATCATCGGTGTCAAGGTCTGGATTTTCAAAGGCGAGGTGTTCGGTGTGCCGGGCAGCGACGACGGCAAGTCGGCCGCCTGATCAACGAATTGAAGTGGAGCTTTGAAAAATGCTGCTGCCAAAACGTACAAAATTCCGCAAGCAGTTCAAGGGCAAGAATCGCGGCGTTGCCAATAACGGCAACAAGGTGAGCTTCGGCGAATTCGGCCTGAAGACCCTTGAGCGCGGAAATATTACTTCCCGTCAGATCGAGGCTGGCCGCCGCGCCATCTCTCGTCACGTGAAGCGGGGCGGTAAGATCTGGATCCGGATCTTCCCGGACACCCCGATTACCCAGAAGCCCCTGGAAGTCCGTATGGGTAAGGGCAAGGGCAGCGTCGAGCACTGGGTTGCCAAGGTGCAGCCGGGCAAGATGCTGTACGAAATCGAGGGGGTCAGCGAGGACGTGGCGCGCGAAGCTTTCGAACGCGCTTCCGCCAAGCTGCCCGTGAAGACCACGTTCGTAACACGGTTGGTGATGTGATGAAGGCAACAGAATTGCGTGAGAAATCCGTCGACGAGCTGCGCGAAGAGCTGTTGGCCGTCAAGCGCGAGCAATTCAACCTGCGCATGCAGCATGCCACGGGCCAGGAGGCGAAGACCCACCTGGCGCTGGAAGCGCGTCGCAATGTTGCTCGTATCAAGACCGTGATTGCGGAAAAGGAGCGTGCCTGAGATGACGACGGTATCCGAAGAAAAGAATGTCCGCACCCGTGAAGGGGTGGTTGTCAGCGACAAGGGCGACAAGTCCATTACGGTCGCGGTCGAGCGTCGCGTGCAGCATCCGCTGTACGGCAAGTACATGACGCGCACCAGCAAGCTGCGGGTGCATGACGAAGAGAACACCTGTCGCCAGGGCGACCGCGTCGAAGTTCGCGAGACGCGTCCGATCTCCAAGAACAAGACCTGGACCCTGGTCCGCGTTGTCGAACGCTCGGCTGAGTAAGGAGTTTCGTCATGATTCAGATGCAAACCGTGCTGAATTCGGCAGATAACAGCGGCGCGCGCAAGGTCCAGTGCATCAAGGTGCTGGGCGGCTCGCATCGTCGTTATGCCGAGATCGGCGACGTAATCAAGGTGTCCGTGAAGGACGCGATCCCGCGTGGCCGCGTCAAGAAGGGCGAGGTCTACAACGCGGTGGTTGTTCGCACGGCCAAGGGCGTGCGTCGTCCGGACGGGTCGCTGATCCGTTTTGACGGCAACGCGGCGGTTCTTCTGAACGCCCAGCTGCAGCCGATCGGTACCCGGATCTTTGGCCCGGTCACCCGCGAGTTGCGTGGCGAGAAGTTCATGAAGATCGTCTCGCTCGCGCCAGAAGTGATTTAAGAGGGGGTCGAGATGCGCAAGATTCGCCAAGGCGACGACGTGGTCGTCGTCACCGGTAAAGACAATGGTCGTCGCGGCACCGTGCTGCGGGTCGTTGAAGATGGGGCCCGCGTGGTCGTGGAAGGGGTCAACATGGTGAAGAAGCACCAGAAGCCCAATCCGATGATCGGACGGACCGGCGGCATCATCGAAATGGAGAAGCCCATTGATATCTCCAACGTGATGCTGTTTAATCCGGCCTCCGAAAAAGGCGACCGGGTCGGCTTCAAGACGCTTGAAGACGGTCGAAAGGTTCGTTATTTCAAATCCAACGGCGAAGTCGTTGACGCTTAACAGGAAACAGAGAAATGGCTCGACTTCAGGAATACTACTCCAAGACGTTGCGTGGCGAGCTCGCCAAGAAGCTCGAACTCGACAACGTAATGGCCGTTCCGAAGCTGACCAAGATTACGTTGAACATGGGCCTGGGTGATTCCGCTCGTGACAAGAAAGTAATCGATAACGCAGTGGAAGAACTCGGCCTGATCACCGGTCAACAGCCGGTGGTGACGTATGCGCGCAAGTCCATCGCGGGCTTCAAGCTCCGTGAAGGCATGCCGCTGGGTGTCAAGGTCACCCTCAGGGGACGTACCATGTACGAATTCCTCGATCGGTTGATCCATGTGGCGAGCCCCCGTATCCGTGACTTCCGCGGCCTGTCGCCGAAGTCGTTCGACGGTCGAGGCAACTACAGCCTCGGGGTTCGCGAACAGATCATCTTCCCGGAAATCGACTTCGACAAGGTCGACCAAGTCCGGGGTATGGATATCACGATCACAACGACCGCGAAGGACAACGACCAAGCCCGGGCCCTGCTCGATGGCTTCGGTTTCCCCTTCCGTCGTTAACAGAGACGAAACGAGACTATGGCTAAGAAAAGCATGATTGCTCGCGAGGTCAAGCGTCAGAAGCTTGCTCGCCAGTATGCCGACAAGCGCGCCAAGCTGCGCGCGATCGTCGCCGACCCCGAAGTGGAGTTCGACGAGAAGATGGCGGCCTCCGCCGCGCTGGCCAAGCTGCCGCGCGATTCTTCTTACACCCGCCAGGTGCGCCGCTGTGCGCTGACCGGTCGTCCCAAGGGCGTCTACCGGAAATTTGGTATGGGCCGCAACAAGCTACGTCAACTGGCCATGTCCGGGGAAATCCCGGGCCTGCGCAAGTCGAGCTGGTAAGGAGAACGCGTTATGAGTATGAATGATCCGATCGCGGACATGCTGACGCGCATCCGCAACGGCCAGGCCGCGCGCAAGACGGAAGTCTCCATGCCGGCCTCCAAGTTCAAGAAGGCGGTCGCCGAGACGTTGAAGGACGAAGGCTATATCGCCGACATCCGCATCGAGGGCGACAAGAAGCCGACACTGGTGGTCACCCTGCGTTATTTCGAAGGCAAGCCGGTCATCGAAAAGCTGAACCGCGTCTCCCGTCCCGGGTCGCGCAAGTTCTTCGGCGCCGAGGACCTGCCGCAGGTCATCGGTGGTCTGGGCGTTGCCGTGGTTTCCACCTCCGAAGGTGTGATGCCGGACCGTGAAGCACGTCGTCGCAATATCGGCGGCGAAGTCGTCTGCTTTGTTTCGTAACCGGTTGGGGGATTTATGAGTCGAGTAGCACGAAAGCCGGTCGCGGTCCCCAAGGGTGTCGAGGTCAAGCTCGATGAGCAGGTTCTGTCCTTCAAGGGCAAGAACGGCGAGCTGACACTTAACGTACACCCGACGGTCGGCGTGACCTTCGAAGACAACCAGATCCGGTTCGTTCCGAACAGCGATGACAATATCCCGATGGCGGGCACCATGCGTTCCCTGGCACAGGGCAGCGTCGACGGTGTCGCCAACGGATTTGAAATCAAACTCCAACTGGTCGGCGTCGGTTACCGCGCTCAGGTACAGGGGCGGACCCTGAACCTGCAGCTGGGTTTCTCGCATCCGATCGACTTCCCGCTGCCGGACGGCGTCACCGCGGAAACCCCGTCGGCGACCGAGATCGTCATCAAGGGCGCGGACAAGCAGAAGGTCGGCCAGGTGGCTTCCAACGTGCGGGCGCTGCGTCCGCCGGAGCCTTACAAGGGTAAGGGTGTCAAATACGCGGATGAACGCATCCTGCGTAAGGAAGCCAAGAAGAAATAATCGAGGGTGACGCGATGAATGAAAGTACCAAACAGCGGCTGCGCCGCGCACGTCGCACCCGGGCCAAGATCAAGCAGCTCGGCGTCCATCGCCTGAGCGTGCACCGGAGCAGCAACCATACCTACGCTCAGGTCTTCGCACCGGAAGGTCAGGTGGTCGCCACTGCTTCCACGGTAGGCAAGGGTGTACTCGCCGATGGCGAATTCGGTGGCAACGTGGCCGCCGCCAAGAAGGTGGGTGAGGCCATTGCCAAGGCTGCCCTGGAGAAGGGCATCGAGTCCGTGGCGTTTGATCGCTCGGGTTTCATTTACCACGGGCGTGTCAAGGCACTTGCCGACGCGGCACGCGAAGCCGGCCTGAAGTTCTAAAGAGGTGAAGCAATGAGCCGTAACGCAAAAGACGTCTCGAACGAAGGCCTGATCGAGAAACTGGTCACGATCAACCGCGTGTCCAAAGTGGTCAAGGGTGGCCGCCAGTTCTCGTTCACCGCGCTGACCGTGGTGGGTGATGGCGAAGGTCGTGTTGGCTATGGCTACGGCAAGGCCAAAGAGGTGCCGGCCGCTATCCAGAAGGCAATGGACCGGGCGCGCAACAGCATGATTGACGTGCCGCTCCGTGACGGGACCCTCCACTACCAGACCAAGGGCCGTCATGGCGCCGGTCGGGTGTTCATGAAGCCGGCATCGGAAGGTACTGGTGTCATCGCAGGCGGCGCCATGCGTGCCGTCTTCGAGGCAGCGGGTGTCCGCAACGTGCTGGCCAAGTGCATCGGGACCCGCAATCACATGAACGTGATCCGGGCGACGATCAATGGTCTCTCCCAGATCCAGTCGCCGGAAGCGGTTGCCGCCAAGCGTGGCAAGCGTGTCGAGGAAATCCTGGGGGATGAGGCATGAGTCAGAAGGCTAATGGCAAGATCCGGGTGCGCCTGGTTCGGTCGATGAACAATCGACTCGAGTCCCACAAGGCCTGCGTTCGTGGGCTGGGCATCCGCCGTATGCACCAAGAGGTGGAAGTGGCCGATACCCCGGAAAACCGGGGCATGATCAATCGCGTCCACTACATGCTCGACGTACAGGAAGCGAAGTAATGCGTTTGAACAAACTTTCCCCTGCCGAGGGTAGCCGCAAGGACGCCAACCGCGTCGGTCGCGGCATCGGCTCCGGGCTGGGCAAGACCGGCGGTCGCGGTCACAAGGGCCAGAAGTCACGTTCCGGCGGCTTTCATAAGACGGGCTTCGAGGGCGGTCAGATGCCCTTGCAGCGTCGTCTGCCGAAGATGGGCTTCCGGGCGGCCAAGTCGCTGTACCGGGCGGAGATTCGCACCGCGGAACTCAACCGCCTGGACGGTGAGGTCACGCTCGCGTCGCTCAAGGCCGCTAACCTGATCCGCAACGACGTCAAGAGCGTCAAGATCATCCTTCAGGGTGATGTGGAGAAGAAGTTGCAGGTCAAGGGTCTGGCGATCAGCAAAGGCGCGCGCCAGGCGATTGAAGCCGCCGGTGGTTCAGCGGAGTAAAGCGTGGCACAGGCAAACTCAGGGATAGGCGCACTTGCCGGGGCCGGTCGACTGACCGAGCTCCGGCAACGTATTTTCTTCGTCATCATGGTGCTCGTGGTGTACCGGATCGGGACGTTCATCCCGTTGCCGGGCATCGACGTGGACGTCATGAAGGCGCTTTTCGACCAGAACTCCGGCGGCATCCTGGGCATGGTCAACATGTTCTCCGGCGGGGCGCTCTCGCGCATGTCCCTGTTTGCCCTGGGTGTGATGCCGTACATTTCGGCGGCGATCATCGTCCAGCTGCTCACGGCGGTGGTGCCGTCGCTGGAGAAGCTGAAGAAGGAAGGCGAGGCCGGACGACGGAAGATCACCCAGTACACCCGCTACGGCACACTCGGCCTGGGCCTGGTGCAGGCGCTGGGCGTTTCGATCGCCCTGCAGGGTCAGTCGGTCGGCGGGTCCCCGCTGGTGTTCGCCCCGGGTATCGCCTTTGTCTTCATCGCCACCCTGACCCTGGTCAGCGGCACGATGTTGCTGGTGTGGCTGGGTGAGCAGATCACCGAGCGCGGCGTGGGCAACGGCATTTCGCTGATCATCTTCGCCGGTATCGTGGCGGGTCTGCCGAGCGCCATTGGCGGTACGGCTGAGCTGGTGCGCACCGGTGAGTTGCACGTGTTCACGATGCTGATCCTGGGCGTGCTGATCCTCGCGGTCACCGCCTTCGTGGTGTTCGTCGAGCGTGGTCAGCGCCGGATCACGGTGAACTACGCGCGGCGGCAGCAGGGTCGCGGCATGGCGGGGCAGCAGTCCTCCCACCTGCCGTTGAAGCTGAACATGGCCGGGGTCATCCCGCCGATCTTCGCCTCGAGCATCATCCTGTTCCCGGCGACGGTGGGTAACTGGTTCGGTCAGCAGGAAGGCATGGGCTGGCTCGCGGACCTGTCGAACACGCTGTCGCCGGGTCAGCCGCTGTACGTGCTGTTCTACGCCGCGGCGATCATCTTCTTCTGCTTCTTCTACACCGCGCTGGTGTTCAATGCCCGCGAAACCGCGGACAACCTCAAGCGTTCCGGCGCGTTCGTGCCGGGTATTCGCCCGGGCGAGCAGACGGCGCGTTACGTCGACAAGGTGCTGACGCGCCTGACGTTCTGGGGGGCGATCTACATCACCGCGGTCTGCCTGTTGCCGGAGTTCCTGATCCTGTACTGGAACGTGCCGTTCTACTTCGGCGGTACGTCGCTGCTGATCATCGTGATCGTGCTGATGGACTTCATGTCGCAGGTGCAGTCACACCTGGTTTCGCACCAGTACGACAGCCTGGTTCGCAAGGCACATTTCAAGAACGGGCTGTAACCAGACGGCCCGTCGTTTCCGTTTGCTATTGACGGCGCGTTGCGTTACGCTTTCGCGCTCTTTTTTGGGGTGATATATCGATGGCACGTATTGCTGGGATCAACATTCCCGTTCAAAAACATGTGGTCATTGGCCTGACTTCCATCTATGGAATCGGCCAGACCCGCGCCAAGCAGATCTGCGAAGCCACCGGCGTGGCCGAGGATCGCAAGGTGCGCGACCTGTCCGAGGCAGAGGTTGAGGCCCTGCGTGCGGAAGTCGGCAAGTATGTAGTCGAAGGCGACCTGCGTCGCGACGTATCCATGAACATCAAGCGTCTGATGGACCTTGGTTGTTACCGTGGCCTGCGTCATCGTCGTGGTCTGCCGTTGCGTGGACAGCGCACACGCACTAACGCACGGACTCGCAAGGGTCCGCGGCGCCTGGTCAAGCGCTAATCAGGCTTAATATTCTTTCGAGAGTAGGATTTTAATGGCTAAAGCAAGTCAAACTACCCGTAAAAAGGTAAAACGCGTCGTCACCGATGCGGTCGCGCATATCCATGCGTCGTTCAACAATACGATCGTGACGATCACCGACCGTCAGGGCAACACCCTCAGCTGGGCGACTTCAGGGGGCTCGGGTTTCCGCGGGTCTCGCAAGTCGACCCCGTTCGCGGCACAGGTTGCGGCCGAGCGTGCCGGCGAGGCAGCCAAGGTATATGGGGTCAAGAACGTCGATGTTGAAGTCAAGGGCCCCGGCCCGGGTCGCGAGTCGACCATCCGCGCGCTCAACGCCGTGGGCTTCAAGGTGGGCGTGATCACTGACGTTACCCCCATCCCGCACAATGGTTGCCGTCCGCCCAAAAAGCGTCGCGTTTGACGGTGCGTTTGTAAGGAGTATTTGACTTATGGCTCGTTATCTCGGTCCTACTTGTAAGCTTGCCCGGCGCGAAGGCACGGATCTTTTCCTGAAGTCCGGCGTCCGCGCACTGGAAGACAAGTGCCATCACGATCGCGCCCCTGGCCAGCACGGTTCCGGCCGTCGCCAGAAGGTGTCCGACTACGGTCTGCAGCTGCGCGAAAAGCAGAAGCTGCGTCGTATCTACGGTGTGCTCGAGCGGCAGTTCCGTAATTACTACAAGCGCGCCGCGCAAATGAAGGGCTCCACCGGCGAGAACCTGTTGCAGATTCTCGAGTGCCGCCTGGACAACGTCGCCTACCGGATGGGCTTTGGTGCAACCCGCGCCGAAGCGCGTCAGTTGGTTTCGCATCGCGGCCTGCTGGTCAACGGCGAGGTGGTCAACATCCCGTCGTACCAGGTTTCCATGGAAGACGTGGTTTCGGTTCGCGAAAAGGCGAAGAAGCAGCAACGCGTCAAGGATGCCCTCGAACTGGCCGCCCAGCGCGAAGTCGTGCCGTGGGTCACGGTCGATTCCAGCAAGATGGAAGGCGTCTTCAAGGCCGTTCCGACTCGGGACGAATTGCCGGCGGACATCAACGAATCGCTCGTTGTCGAGCTGTATTCGAAGTAAACGGTTTTCGGGGGTACGTAATGCAACTGGGTTCTACAGAGCTTCTCAAGCCGCGCCTGGTCGACGTGGAAACGATCGACGACACCCATGCGCGCGTCGTGCTGGAGCCGTTGGAGCGTGGGTTTGGCTACACGCTGGGCAATGCGTTGCGGCGTATCCTGCTCTCGTCCATCCCGGGTGTTGCCGTCACAGAGGCGGAGATCGAAGGCACACTCCACGAGTACAGCGCACTTGAGGGCGTCCAGGAGGACGTGCTCGAGATCCTGCTGAACCTCAAGGGGTTGTCGATCACCATGCACGGCCGCGACGAGGCGGTGCTGAGCATCAAGAAGACCGGTCCGGGGACCGTGACCGCCGCCGACATCAAGGCGGATCATTCGGTCGAGATCATGAACCCGGATCACGTCATCGCGACCCTGCGTGACGATGCCGAGCTGAACATGACCTTCAAGGTCGAGCGCGGCATGGGTTACGTGCCGGCCAGTGCCCGTCGTGACGACGAGGAAACGACGGTCGGTCGTCTGCTGATTGATGCGTCATTTTCGCCGCTGCGGCGCGTTGCCTACTCGGTCGAGCGGGCGCGGGTCGAGCAGCGGACCGACCTCGATTCGCTGGTTCTCGATATCGAGACCAACGGGTCGATCTCGGCCGAGGATGCCATCCGCCAGGCGGCCGGCATTCTGGTCGATCAACTGTCGGTGCTGGTCGATCTCAAGGCGGAAAAGGCCGAGCCGGTCGAAGAGCAGGCCCCGTCGGTCGATCCGGTGCTGCTGCGCCCGGTCGACGATTTGGAGCTTACCGTTCGCTCGGCGAACTGCCTCAAGGCGGAAAACATCTATTACATCGGCGACCTGATCCAGCGGTCGGAAATGGAATTGCTCAAGACCCCGAACCTTGGCAAGAAGTCCTTGACCGAGATCAAGGACGTACTGGCCAAGCAGGGGCTGTCCCTCGGGCAGAAACTGGAGAACTGGCCGCCGGCCGAGCTCCAGAATCTGAGCGAATCCAAGATTTGAACGAAATTTTTTGGAGTATTTGACATGCGTCATCGTCAATCCGGTCGGCAGTTGGGTCGCAACGCCTCACAGCGCAAGGCGCTGATGCGTTCGCTCACCAACGCCCTGATCGAGCACGAGGTCATCAAGACCACGGTTCCCAAGGCCAAGGAGCTGCGTCGCGTCGCCGAGCCGCTGATCACCCTGGCGAAGGAAGACAGCGTCCACGCTCGTCGCCAGGCCTTTGCGAAGGTCGGCAACAAGAGCACCGTCGGCAAGCTGTTCTCCGACGTCGGGCCGCGCTTCAAGGAGCGTAACGGCGGCTACCTGCGCATCCTCAAGTGCGGTTATCGCGCGGGTGATGCGGCGCCGATGGCCTACGTCGAGCTGGTCGAGCGTAGTGCCGAGCCGGCGCAGGTCGCCGAGGAAGCCGCGGCCGAGTAAGTCGTCCGCCGGCGGGCGACTGGTCCGCCAGAATGTTGAAAGCCCGCCTTTTCGGCGGGCTTTTTCTTTTCCCGGAAGGTTGCGGCAGGGTCAGGCGCTGACCGTCTCCTCGATGATGCGGTTCATGGTCTGCTCGACCTCGGTCGCCACCTTGGCCAGGGTGGTGTCGTCGCTGAGCATCGAGAGCATTTCGCTCGGGCGGATCATCGAGACGATCACCTTCCCGTCGCGCTCGTAGACGGCGATGCGGCAGGGGAGGGCGTTGGCGAGGTCCATCCGAACGGCAAGCACCTCGGCGGCTCGCTTGGGGTTGCAGACTTCGAAAACCCGGCACTGCGGGGCGAAATCGACGCCTTTGGCGTTGAGCGTGCCGTGGATGTCATGCGTGTGTAGCAGGCCGAACCCATTGGCCGGTACGGCGTCGCTCAAGCGTTGGCAGGTGGTCTCGAAATCGTGCGGACTGTTGTGCTCGTCGATCATGGGTCGGTTGCTCCAATTGGTTGGTTGTCGCGGGCAAGCTTAGCAAACCGCTCCGGCGACCAGTGGCCGCGAGCGGGGAACGCCGGTTGCCAAGGGGCAGCGGGTCTCCTACGATGCAAAGGGTTTCGCGCCGGCCGATATACGGGGTTCGCCATGACGATGGAACTTTACGAATGCCAAGGCTGTCGCACGTTTCTATCGGGACTCGGCGCCCAGCATGCCCAAATGCGAAGCCGAACCATTTAAATGAGGAGTGATTGCATGTCCGTTTGGAACCAGAAGTTGCGCCAATCCATGATGGCCGCCGGCGTTTCCGCCGCGCTTGCCTTCAGTGGCGCGGCCGTGGCCCAGCAGGGCGGTCAGTCCGCACCGCACGGTGGCCAGGGTGGCGCTCCGGCGCAGGGTCAGATGCCGCAAATGACCGACGAGCAGCGCCAGCTGATGGAAGAGATGCGCTCGGTTCAACAGGAGCTCCAGCAAACGCAGGCCAAGCTGAGCGAGATGGAGCAGCAGGCCTACGAGAACAACCCGGCGCTGGGTGAGAAGCGCGAGGCGCTGCAGGCGAAGATTGCCGAGAAGATGTCGAGCGGTGGCTACGACGCCGAGAAGGAATTCGAGCAGATGAAGGCCACCATGGCCAAGTACCAGGGTGGCGATCAGCAGCCGTCCGAGTCGGAGGTCAAGGCATTCCGCCAGCAGCAACAGGAATTCCAGCGCCGCCAACAGCAAGCCTTCCAGGACGAGGAGGTGCAGAGCATGGCTCAGGAGTTGCGCGGTGACGTCGAGCAGGTGATGAAGGAAAACAACCCGCAAGCCAAGGACCTGTTCGCCAAGATGCAGCGTCAGGCCGAGGAAATGCAGCAGCTGCGTGAAAAGGCCATGGAGATGCGCCAGGGCGGCTGATCGCTCAACGTATCTGCAGCCAGCACAAAGGCCGGTCCCGGTGGGGCCGGCCTTTTTCTTGGGCCGCGTTTAGTCGGTCGTGCCGTTAGTCATCGCTGTAACCGGGTTCGGTGGCCCCGAAGAAGGCCTCCTTTAGCTTGTGCAGCTCGTCGCGCGACTGGGCGGCGGCCTCGAATTCCAGGTCACGGGCGTGGCGATGCATCTCGGCCTCGAGGGTCTTGATGCGCTTGGCGGCCTGGTCCGGCGACAGGGCGGCGTAGTCGCCGCCCTCGACAACCTTGTCGTCCTGTCGGCGCTTGCGTCCCGGTCGGGCGCCGGGGATGCGGGACTCGCCTGCCTGGAGGATGTCCTCGACGCTCTTCTCGATGCCGCGCGGGGTGATGCCCATCGCCTCGTTGTGCGCCAGCTGCTTCTCGCGGCGGCGGTCGGTCTCGTCGATCGCCTTGCGCATGGCATCCGTGATGGTGTCGCCGTAGAGGATCGCCTTGCCCTCGAGGTTGCGCGCCGCCCGGCCGATGGTCTGGATCAGCGAGCGCTCGGAACGCAGGAAGCCCTGCTTGTCGGCGTCGAGGATGCCGATCAGGGAAACCTCGGGGATATCCAGCCCTTCGCGCAGCAGGTTGATCCCGACCAGCACGTCGAACTCGCCCAGTCGCAGATCCTGGATGATCTCGACGCGCTCGACGGTGTCGATGTCCGAGTGCAGGTAGCGCACGCGCACGTCGTGCTCCATGAGGTAGTCGGTCAGGTCCTCGGCCATGCGCTTGGTCAGCACCGTGACCAGCACCCGCTGATTCTTCTCGGCGCGCAGGCGAATCTCGGAGAGCAGATCGTCGACCTGGCTCGCGACCGGACGGACCTCGATCTGCGGGTCGACCAGCCCGGTCGGGCGGACTACCTGCTCGGCGATCTGGTCGGCATGGGCCTCCTCGTAGGGGCCGGGCGTGGCCGAGACGTAGACTGTCTGCGGCATCAGGCGCTCGAACTCCTCGAATTTCAGCGGGCGGTTGTCCATCGCCGAGGGCAGGCGGAAGCCGAAATTGACCAGCGTTTCCTTGCGCGAGCGATCCCCCTTGTACATGCCGCCCAGTTGCGGGACGGTCACATGCGATTCGTCGATGATGAGCAGGGCGTCGGCGGGCAAGTAGTCGTAGAGACATGGCGGCGGCTCGCCCGTCTGGCGGCCGGACAGATAACGCGAGTAGTTCTCGATGCCATTGCAGTAGCCGAGCTCCTGGATCATCTCGATATCGAAGCGGGTGCGCTGGGCCAGACGCTGCGCCTCGACCAGCTTGTCCTGCGATTCGAGGTCCTTGAGCCGCTCGTCGAGCTCGACCTTGATCTGCTCGATCGCATGCAGCAGGCGCTCGCGCGGGGTGACGTAGTGCGAGGACGGGTAGACCGTGTAGCGCGGCACCCGGCGGCGGACCTGGCCGGTGAGCGGGTCAAAGAGGGTGATCTGCTCGATCTCGTCGTCGAACAGCTCGATGCGCACCCCCTCGTCGTCGGCCTCGGCCGGGTGAATGTCGATCACGTCGCCGCGCACCCGGTAGGTGCCGCGGCGGAATTCCATGTCGTTGCGGGTGTACTGCATCTCGGCCAGCCGCCGGATGATCTGGCGCTGGCTGACCTCGTCGCCGCGCACCAGGTGCAGGATCATCTTGAGGTAGGCCTCGGGGTCGCCCAGGCCGTAGATCGACGAGACCGTGGCGACGATGATGACGTCGCGGCGCTCGAACAGCGCCTTGGTGGCCGACAGCCGCATCTGCTCGATGTGTTCGTTCACCGAGGCGTCCTTCTCGATGAAGGTGTCCGAGGCCGGCACGTAGGCCTCGGGCTGGTAGTAGTCGTAGTAGGAGACGAAGTACTCCACCGCATTGTGCGGGAAGAACCCCTTGAGCTCGCCGTAGAGCTGCGCGGCCAACGTCTTGTTGGGCGCGAGTACCAGTGCCGGACGCTGCACCTCGTGGATGACATTGGCCATCGTGAAGGTCTTGCCCGAGCCGGTCACGCCGAGCAGGGTCTGGTGCATCAGCCCGTCATTGAGACCCCCGACGAGGGTCTCGATGGCGCGGGGCTGGTCGCCGGCCGGCTGGTAGTCTGTTGCGATCTGGAAACGGTGTTCTGACATGGGGTGGGAGTATATAGGCTTGACCCTCGGCTTTCCGATGGCTTTTGCTTTATCATGCCCGGCTATATCTCTCGCCGACACGTCAGATTAAGTCCGTGTTTCGCGAGTGACTTTCCAGACGCACTTTTCAGGTATCCATGACCGATTCAAACCTCGAAGACCCGAACGCCCCGCGCGAGGCCGAGAAATACGACAACCCCGTGGCTAGCCGCGAGTTCCTGCTCGACTTATTGGGCAAGCAGGATGGCCCGATCACGCTCAACCGGCTGATCAGCGAGCTCGGCTACGACGGTGACGAGGAGCGCATCGAGGGCCTGCGGCGACGGCTGCGGGCGATGGAGCGCGATGGCCAGGCCATTCGCAACCGTCGCGGTGGTTACGTGCCGGTGACCAAGGCCGAGCTGGTGCGGGGCCGGGTAATCGGTCACCGCGACGGCTTCGGTTTCCTGGTGCCTGACGAGGGCGGCAACGACGTCTTCCTCTCGCCGCGCGTCATGCGCGCCCTGCTGCATGGCGACCGCGCCGTGGTGCAGGTGGTCGGCGAGGACCGCCGCGGCCGTCCCGAGGGCGCGCTGGTCGAAGTGATCGAACGGGCCAATGCCGAGATCGTCGGCCGGCTGGTGATCGAGGCGGGCGTGGCGTTCGTCATCCCCGACAACACCCGCATGACCCAGGACGTGCTGATCCCGATGGAGGCGCTCGGTGGGGCGACCGACAGTCAGATCGTCCGGGTCGCGCTGGTCGAGCAGCCCACCCAGCGGCACAAGCCGGTCGGCAAGATCATCGAGGTGCTGGGCGACCACATGTCGCCGGGCATGGAGATCGACGTCGCCATCCGCGCCCACGGCATTCCCCATGAATGGCCGGACGAGGTCGAACGCCACGTCGAGCACATGAGCGACCAGGTGGCCGAGGCAGACAAGGTCGGCCGGGTCGACCTGCGCGACGTCCCCCTGGTGACCATCGATGGCTCCGATTCCAAGGACCTCGACGACGCGGTCTTCTGTGAACCGACGCCGAAGGGCTTCCGCCTGCTGGTGGCGATCGCCGACGTGTCGCACTACGTGCGCATCGGCTCGGCGCTCGACGAGGAAGGCTTCCGCCGCGGGACCTCGGTCTACTTCCCGGGTCGCGTGGTGCCGATGCTGCCGGAGATCCTCTCGAACGGCCTGTGCTCGGTGAACCCGGACGTGGATCGCCTCTGCCTGTGTGCCGAGATGCTGATCAACAGCCAGGGCCAGATCATCCGTTCGCGCTTCTTCGAGGGCGTGATGAAGAGCCACGCGCGCCTGACCTACGACAATGTCGCGGCCATGCTGCTCGACAACGATCAGGACGAGCGCGACAAGCACAGCCACGTGATCAAGCCGCTCGAGGCGCTGCATGACCTGTACAAGGTGCTGCGGGCCGAGCGCGAGTCCCGCGGGGCGATCGACTTCGACACCATCGAGACCAAGATCGTCTTCGGCGAGAACCGCAAGATCGAGGCGATCGTGCCCTACGAGCGCAACGACGCGCACAAGATCATCGAGGAGTGCATGATCGCGGCGAACGTCGCTGCCGGTCGCTTCCTCGCCAGGCGCAAGATCCCGTCGCTCTACCGGGTGCACGACCGCCCGGGCGCCGAGAAGATCGACGACCTGCGCGCCGCGCTCAAGGAGAAGGGCCTGACCCTCGGCGGCGGCGAGAAGCCGACCCCGGCCGATTTCAACGCCCTGATCGCCGAGGCGAAGGATCGTCCGGACTTCGCCACCGTCCAGACTCTGCTGTTGCGCTCCCTGCAGCAGGCGGTCTACGCGCCGGACAACCTGGGTCACTTCGGTCTCGCCCACGAGCACTACGCGCACTTCACCTCGCCGATCCGTCGCTACCCGGACCTGATGGTCCACCGCGCCATCCGGCACGTATTGCGTACCGGGCAGGCCGAGGAGTTCCCGTACAGCCACGAGGAGATGCTGCTGATCGGCGAGCACTGCTCCAACAACGAGCGCCGGGCCGACGAGGCGACGCGCGATGCCACCGACTGGCTCAAGTGCGAGTTCATGCTCGACAAGGTCGGCAATGTCTACGAGGGCCGGGTGGCCTCCGTGCTGGGCTTCGGTCTGTTCGTCCAGCTCAAGGACTTCTTCGTCGACGGCCTGCTGCACATCACCGCCCTCAAGCGCGATTTCTATCACTTCGATCCGGTAACCGTCTCGCTCAAGGGCGAGCGCAGCGGCAAGACGTACTCGCTCAACGACACCATCCACGTGCGGGTGGCGCGCGTGGATCTCGACGAGCGCAAGATCGACTTCATGCTGCCGGAGGACGAGGAAGTCGCCGACGGCGGGGACCAGTCGAGTGACGAGGCGGGCAGCGACGAGGGCAAGTCCTCCTCGAAGGCCCCGGAAAGCTCGGATGACAAGGCCGGCGACGAGGGCGGCGGTGGCGGCAAGAAACGCCGTCCGCGCCGCCGGCGTCGCCGCAAGCCCCAGGATGGGGCTGATGGCGGGGGCCAAGGTGAGGGTCAGGGCGAAAGCCAAGGCCAGGCCGGGAGCAAGGGCAAGGGCGGCGATTCGTCCGACGACTCGCCCAGCTGATCGCCGCCGCGATGGCCCGTCCCCAAGCACCCACCTGGATCGGCGGCTTTCATGCCGTCGAGGCCGCCCTGCGCGAGCGCCCGGAGCGCGTCGAGCGGGTCGCCCTGTCGGGGCGGGATGATCGCCGCGCCCGCCGTCTGCAGGCGCTCGCCGAACGGGCAGGCGTCACGATCGAGTCGCGCGACGAGCCCTGGTTCGACAAGCTGCGCAGTGATGGTCGCCCCCTGAAACACCAGGGAGTCGCGGCACTGGTGGCCCTGAGCCAGGCAGGTGACGAGCAGGATCTCGCCGCGTTGCTGGACGGTAACGATCAAGTGCCCCTGTTGCTGGTCCTTGATGGCGTGACCGATCCGCACAACCTGGGTGCCTGCCTGCGTGCTGCCGAGGCGGCCGGGGTGCAGGCGGTGATCGCACCGAAGGACCGCGCCTGCGGCCTGACCCCCGCCGCCCGCACGACCTCCGCCGGCTCGGCCGAGCGTCTGCCCTTCTTCCAAGTGACCAATCTGGCCCGCACCCTGGCCGATCTCAAGGCGCGTGGCCTGTGGATCGTCGGGGCGGCCGGCGAGGGGCCGGTGTCGCTCTACGAAAGCGATTTCGCCTGCGAGCCGGTCGTCCTGGTGATGGGGGCCGAGGGCGGCGGCCTGCGCCGTCTCACCCGTGAGCGCTGCGACCAGTTGATCCATATCCCGATGGCAGCGAGTGTCGAGAGTCTGAACGTTTCGGTGGCCTCCGCCGTCTGCCTGTTCGAGTTCCGGCGCCAGCGGCTGGCGGCACTCGGCTGAGAGCCACGGTTGGCGGGAAGCGGGCCGGGGGCGTCATCCCCTTCGAAACCGCCACGCGTTTCCGGTAAAATGCCGACCGAATCATTTCAATATGGTCCGGTGTTCCCGCGCCCGCCGGCGAACGCCTACCAGGGAGTCAGCTGCCGTCATGAACCTTTCCGACCGGGTCCGCCGGGTCCGTCCCTCACCGACACTTGCCGTCACCGCCAAGGCCGCCGAACTGCGTGCCGCGGGTCGCGACATCATCAGCCTCGGTGCCGGCGAGCCGGACTTCGACACCCCGAAGCACATCGGTGAGGCGGGCATCCAGGCGATCCGCGACGGCTTTACCCGCTACACCGCGGTCGAGGGCATCGTCGAGCTGCGCCAGGCGATCGCCGACAAGCTCAAGGCCGACCAGGGCCTCGAGTACGGCCTCGACCAGATCATCGTCTCCACCGGCGGCAAGCAGAGCATCTTCAATCTCTGCCAGGCCCTGCTCAATCCGGGCGACGAGGCGATCATCACCGCACCCTACTGGGTGTCGTACCCGGACATGGTGCGCCTGGCCGGCGGCGAGCCGGTGATTGTCTCGGCCGGCCAGGATCAGGGATTCAAGATGACCGCGCGCCAGCTGGCGGCATCGATTACCGACAAGACCCGTCTGGTGATGCTCAACAGCCCATCCAATCCGACCGGTGTGGCCTACACCCGCGAGGACTGGGCCCAGTTGGCGGACGTCCTGCGCGATTACCCCGAGATCGTGATCGCCACCGACGACATGTACGAGAAGATCCTCTGGGCCGACGAGCCGTTCTCGAACATCGCCATGGTCGCGCCGGACCTGATCCCGCGCACCGTGGTGCTCAACGGCGTGAGCAAGGCCTACGCGATGACCGGCTGGCGGATCGGCTATGCCGCGGGCCCCGCCGACCTGATCAAGGCGATGAACGTGCTCCAGTCGCAGAGCACCTCGGGTGCCTGCTCGATTGCCCAGAAGGCGGCCTGCGAGGCGATTGCCGGCGACCAGTCGGAGATCGACGCCATGGTGTCCGCCTTCCGCGAGCGTCACGATTACGTGGTCGAGGCCCTGAACGACCTGCCGGGCGTTACCTGCCTGCCGGGGCAGGGCGCCTTCTACAGCTTCCCCGACGTCTCGGCTGCCATGAAGGCGCTGGGCATCGCGGACGACGTGGCCTTCGCCGAGCACCTGCTCGAAGAGGCCGGCGTGGCGGTGGTGCCGGGGTCGGCCTTCGGCGCCCCGGGCCACGTCCGTCTGAGTTACGCAACCAGCCTGGATGCGTTGCGCGAGGCCATCGACCGGATCCGCGCGGTCCTGGCCGCGGCCTGATCGAACCGAATTTTCAAGGCGGCTGGCAGGGAGGTCGGCCGCTTTTCAATGTCTGCATTTCAAGCCCGAAGGGTTGGGAGTTGACCGATGGATGAGAACCGCAAGAAGGCGCTGGGCGCCGCCCTGTCGCAGATCGAACGCCAGTTCGGCAAAGGGGCGGTAATGCGCATGAACGACGAGGGGCGACGGAATGTCCCCGCCATCAGCACCGGCTCGATCTCGCTGGATGCCGCGCTCGGCATCGGCGGGCTGCCGCGCGGCCGGGTGGTCGAAATCTACGGGCCGGAATCCTCGGGCAAGACCACCCTGACCCTGCAGACCATCGCCCAGGCGCAGAAGGAAGGCGGCACCTGCGCCTTCATCGACGCCGAGCACGCGCTGGACCCGGGCTATGCCGAAAAGCTGGGCGTGAACGTCGATGACCTGCTGGTCAGTCAGCCGGACACCGGCGAGCAGGCGCTCGAGATCGCCGACATGCTGGTGCGCTCCGGCGCGGTGGACGTGGTCGTGATCGACTCGGTCGCCGCCCTGGTGCCCAAGGCCGAGATTGAGGGCGAGATGGGCGATTCGCACGTCGGTCTGCAGGCCCGCCTGATGAGCCAGGCGCTGCGGAAACTGTCCGGGAACATCAAGCGCACCAACTGCATGGTGATGTTCATCAACCAGATCCGCATGAAGATCGGTGTCACCTACGGCAGCCCGGAGACCACCACCGGCGGCAACGCGCTCAAGTTCTATGCCTCGGTGCGTCTCGACATCCGCCGCGTCGGCGCGGTGAAGAAGGGCGAGGAGATCATCGGCAACCAGACCCGCATCAAGGTGGTCAAGAACAAGATGGCGCCGCCGTTCAAGGTGGTCGACTGCGACATCCTCTACGGCGAGGGCATCTCGCACCTGCTCGAGCTGGTCGACCTGGGCGCCAAGCACGGCATCATCCAGAAGGCGGGCGCCTGGTACTCCTATGGCGATACCCGCATCGGTCAGGGCAAGGACAATGCGCGTCAGTTCCTTGCCGAGAACCCCGAGATGGCCGAGGAGATCGAGGCCCAGGTGCGCGAGATCATGATGCCCAAGCCGGTTGCCCCCGAGACCGAAGTCGAGGCCAACGAGACACCGGTCGACGAGACCTCGTAAGGGCGGCCACGTCCCGTGGACGACGAGAAACGCCGCCTGCTCGATTGCGAGAAGCGTGCGGTCGGCCTGCTCGCCCGGCGCGAGCACAGCCGGCTGGAACTCGCCCGCAAGCTGGCCGACCGGGGCTTTTCCGCCGACGAGGTCGAGCCGGTCCTCGATCGGCTGGTCGACGAGGGCTGGCAGTCGGATCGGCGTTATGCCGAGAGCCTGATCCGGGCCCGGTCGGCGCGTCGCTACGGCCCGGACCGGATCGCCAACGAACTCGCCCAGCAGGGCGTTGACGACGGCGTGGTGGCCGAGGCGTTCGCCGCCGAGCCGCGCGACTGGGCCGAGTTGGCGCGCGATCAGCTCGTGGCCCGCTACCGCGAGCCACCGGCCGACTTTCCCGACCGGGCCAGACGCCACCGGCACCTTGTTCGACGCGGTTTCCCGCCCGACCTTTCCCACGAACTGGCCGGTTGGTGGCCCGACTCGGACGAGGCGGATCAACCCCTGCACTGACCGGCGGCACCGACAGACGTCTTCACCCTGCGTTCCTGCATCGGAAAAGGCATCGGACTGCGCTACAATCCGCGCTTTGTCCTCCCGCTTTCCGAGATGGTTCGTGCATGAAAACCAGCGCCGAGATTCGTCAGTCCTTTCTGGATTTCTTCGCCGAGCGAGGGCACGAGGTCGTGCCTTCCGCGTCGTTGATTCCGGCCAATGACCCGACGCTCCTGTTTACCAACGCCGGGATGGTGCCGTTCAAGGAGGCTTTCCTGGGTCAGGAGAAGCGCTCCAATCCGCGTGCGGTCTCGGTGCAGCGTTGCGTGCGCGCCGGCGGCAAGCACAACGATCTCGAGAATGTCGGCTATACCGCCCGGCATCACACCTTCTTCGAGATGCTGGGCAACTTCAGCTTCGGCGACTACTTCAAGGGCGATGCGATCCGCTACGGCTGGGACTTCCTGACCCAGACCCTCGGCCTGCCCGCCGAGCGCCTGCTGGTGACCGTCTACGCGACCGACGACGAGGCCTTCGCCCACTGGCGCGACGACATCGGCCTGCCCGCCGAGCGCATCCTGCGCATCGGCGACAAGCCGGACGGTGGCTCTGACAACTTCTGGCAGATGGGCGACACCGGTCCCTGCGGCCCCTGCTCGGAGATCTTCTACGATCACGGCCCCGAGATCCCCGGCGGCCCGCCGGGCTCGCCGGACGAGGACGGTGACCGCTTCATCGAGATATGGAACATCGTCTTCATGCAGTACGACCGGGCGGCCGACGGCACCTTGAGCAACCTGCCCAAGCCGTCGGTGGATACCGGCATGGGGCTCGAGCGCCTCGCGGCGGTCATGCAGGGCGTGCACTCGAACTACCAGATCGACCTGTTCCAGCACCTGATCGATGCCGCCGCCGCGGCTACCGGGGCGAGCGATCGCGAGTCGAGTTCGCTCAAGGTGATCGCCGACCACATCCGCTCCTGCGCCTTTTTGATCGTCGACGGGGTGCGTCCCGGCAACGAGGGGCGCGACTACGTGTTGCGCCGGATCATCCGCCGGGCGGCCCGTCACGGCCACAAGCTCGGTCAGGACGCGCCGTTCTTCCATCAGCTGGTCCGGCCGCTGGTCAAGGAGATGGGCGATGCCTATCCGGAACTGGTCAAGGCCGAAGACGAAGTGGCCCGCGTCCTGCTCGCCGAGGAAGAGCGTTTTCTGCAGACGCTGGCCTCGGGCATGCAGGTGCTCGAGCAGGCGGTGGCCGGGCTGCCCGCTGGCGGCACGATCAGTGGTGACACCGCCTTCAAGCTGTACGACACCCACGGCTTTCCGCTCGACCTGACCGCCGATATCGCCCGCGAGCGCGGACTGTTGGTGGACGAGGCCGGCTTCGAGCGCGAGATGGCCGAGCGTCGTGCCCAGTCCCGCGCGGCAAGCCATTTCACGGCCGAGACGATCAAGATCGGCACGGACGAGGCAACCGAGTTTGTCGGCTACGAGCACGAGTCCCTCGAGGCACGCGTGGTGGCGGTGGCCCGCGAGGGCGGGCAGGCCGAGGCGCTCGAGAGTGGCCAGGACGGCGTGGTTGCACTCGACCGCACGCCGTTCTACGCGGAATCCGGCGGCCAGGTGGGCGACACCGGCGTAATCGAGTCAGCCAGTGGCCGCTTCGTCGTCCACGACACCCAGAAGCAGGGCGGCGTCTTTCTGCACCACGGCACGCTCACCGACGGGCATCTGGCCCCGGAGGAAGCGGTCACCGCCCAGATCGATGCCGACCGACGCGCCGAGATCCGCCTGAACCATTCCGCCACGCACCTGCTACACGCCGCGCTGCGCGAGGTGCTCGGTGATCACGTCCAGCAAAAGGGGTCCCGGGTCGGTCCCGAAACCCTGCGCTTCGACTTTTCGCACGACAAGCCGGTCACCCGCGAACAATTGCGGCAGATCGAGCGACTGGTCAATGCCCAGGTGCGCGAGAACCATGCGGTCGAGACCCGCGAGATGGCGATCGACGACGCGCGCGCCGCCGGTGCCATGGCCCTGTTCGGCGAGAAATACGGCGACACCGTGCGCGTGGTGACCATGGGGCCGTTCTCGATGGAGCTCTGTGGCGGCACCCATGCCCGCCGCGGTGGTGATATCGGCCTGTTCAAGATCCTGGCCGAGTCGGGCGTGGCCTCCGGCGTGCGCCGCATCGAGGCGGTCACCGGGGCGGCCGCGCTGACCGAGGCCGAGAGTGCCGACCAGACGGTGGGCGAGATTGCCGAATTGCTGCGCGGGCCCCGGACCGAGGCGGCCGAACGGGTCGCGCAGATGCTGGAGCGCTCCCGTCAGCTGGAACGCGAACTGGCCAAGCTGAAGGCCGAACTGGCCTCGGCCAGCGGCGACGAGCTGGCCGACAGCGCCGAGACGATCGGCGCGGCCAAGGTGCTGGTTGCCGAGCTTCCCGGCGCGGATGCCGGCGCTCTGCGCGAGAGCATGGACAAGCTGCGTGACAAGCTCGGCACGGCCGCGATCCTGCTGGCCACCGTCGATGACGGCAAGGTGCGCCTGGTGGCGGGGCTGTCGAAGGACCTCACCAAGACGTTCAAGGCGGGTGACTGGGTCAACGTCGCCGCCGCCGAGGTCGGCGGCAAGGGTGGCGGTCGGCCGGACATGGCCCAGGCCGGCGGCAGCCAGCCCGAGCGGCTCGCCGAGGCCCTGTCCGCGGCGCGCGCCTGGGTGGCCGATCAGCTGGGCTGAACCCATCCCTGGGTTTGGTGTCGGACGGTGAGGAGCCCGCCGGCGGATGAAAAAGTCAAACAGGCCGTTTATACTGCCCGGCTGCTTTGACTTTCTCACGTCAGCGACAAGGAGCTGGCACCCGCGAGGCGGGGCCAAGGAAACCACATTATGGCGTTAATCGTACAGAAATACGGCGGTACCTCGGTCGGCACGGTCGAGCGTATCCAGGCGGTCGCCGAGCGCGTGCAGCGTTCGGTGGCCAACGGCGACTCGGTGGTCGTCGTCGTCTCGGCCATGAGCGGCGAGACCAATCGCCTGATCGGCATGGCCAACCAGATCCAGGCCGAGCCGACCCCGCGTGAGCTCGATACCCTGGTCGCCACCGGCGAGCAGGTCACCATTGCGCTGCTCTCGATGGCCCTGCAGGCGCGTGGCCAGGATGCGCGTTCCTATACCGGCGCGCAGGTGCGCATCCTCACGGACAGTACCCATACCAAGGCGCGCATCCAGTCGATCGACACCGATACCATCCGCGGCGACCTCGATGCCGGTCGCGTCGTGGTGGTCGCCGGCTTCCAGGGCGTGGACGAGCACGGCCAGATCACCACGCTCGGCCGTGGCGGCTCGGATACCTCGGCCGTGGCCCTGGCCGCGGCGCTCAAGGCCGACGAGTGCCAGATCTACACCGACGTCGACGGGGTCTACACCACGGATCCGCGCGTCGTGCCCAAGGCCCGCCGGCTTGACCGGATTACCTTCGAGGAAATGCTGGAAATGGCCAGCTTGGGCTCGAAGGTCCTGCAGATCCGCTCGGTGGAGTTCGCCGGCAAGTACAACGTGCCCCTGCGGGTGCTGTCCTCGTTCCAGGACGGCCCCGGCACCCTGATTACCCTGGAGGAAGACGGCGTGGAAGAACCAGTAATTTCCGGGATCGCGTTCCACAAGGACGAGGCCCAGCTGACCATCAAGGGCGTGCCGGACAGCCCCGGGATCGCCTACAAGATCCTGGGCCCGATCGGCGAGTCCAACATCGAAGTCGACATGATCCTGCAGAACATCGGTGCCGATGACACCACCGACTTCACGTTCACGGTGCATCGCAACGATTTCGACAAGGCCCTCGGCCTGATGCGCACGACCGCTGAAGAGCTGGACGCGCGTGAGGTCTCCGGTAACCACAACATCGTCAAGATCTCGCTGGTGGGTGTCGGCATGCGCTCGCACGCCGGCATTGCCTCGAAGATGTTCCGGGTGCTGGCCGAGGAAAAGATCAATATCCGCATGATCGCCACCTCCGAGATCAAGATCTCGGTGGTGATCGACGACAAGTACCTGGAGCTGGCGGTGCGTGCCCTGCACGACGCATTCGAGCTGGATACCCCGGAAGTATCCCTGACCTGAGCGCGCTCACAGGCTAATATCCGGCATGGTCCCCGACGGAACACAGGTGGGACCGAAAAAACACAGAGAGTGACCAGATATGTTGATTTTGACTCGCCGCATTGGTGAGGTGCTGCGCATCGGCGACGATGTCGCCATCACGGTGCTTGGCATCAAGGGAAACCAGGTGCGAATCGGTATTGATGCGCCCAAGGATGTCTCCGTGCATCGCGAGGAAATCTATCAGCGCATCAAGAGCGAAACGGAGCAGGACGGCGAAGGCGAGTCCTCAAGCTGAGGTGGTCCCGCCATGAGCGGCCCGTCGCCATCGCTCGCTGGTCTTGCCCCGGCGTCGATCCGTTCACGAGGGCGATCCGTTCTCGAACCCCGGGATCCGGGCGCGTCCTCGCGGGCGCGTTGTAGTGGCCCGATGAGGCGGCTCGCCGCGTGTCGGCGGCATTGATTCCTGCCGTCAAAGCCGCTACCATGCGGCGCTTGTTGGAGAGGTGGCCGAGTGGCTGAAGGCGCTCCCCTGCTAAGGGAGTAAGGGGTTTATAGCCCCTTCGAGGGTTCGAATCCCTCTCTCTCCGCCACATCGAGAAAAGCCCCGCCGGGTGACCGGCGGGGCTTTTTGCTGTGCGGGGATACGCCTTGCGCTGTCTTCATGTGGCTTAACGGGAGAGTCTGCGTAGGTGGGAAGAACAGGGATTTGGTGCGATGAAGCGGGACGAATGGCGTCGTGGTGCGGTTCGTTGATGTGTTGCGTGCTCAATCCGTAGACATCGCGCGGAAATCGGATTTTGCAGGCCCCTCAGTCGAGGGGCTTTTTTTGTGCGCGATTGTTTGCGCGCTCACCCCATCGGGCCGGCGTGCCAGATCACCTTGCCGATCACCTTCAACTCACCGTCACCCAGGTGGGCTGTAAATGGCTCGTACGCGCGGTTTGAACTCATCACCTTCACCTGGTCACCGGGGAGGCGCTGCAGGCGTTTGACCGCTACCTGGTGATCGATCTGCACGACGTAGATCCCATCGCGCGGCACCCGGTCAGCGAACGAGGTGTCGACCATGACGATCTCGCCATCCTGTAGGTCGGGCTCCATCGAATCGCCACGCACGTAAATCAGATGCAGGTTGGCTGGGTTGGCGTGGATCTCCTGGTGAATCCAATCGCGGCGGAACGAGAGCTGCGTTGCGATCTCCTCGTGCTCAACGTAGGAGCCATCGCCGGCGCAGGCCTCGACGTTGTACAGCGGGATGGTAGCGAACTCGCCTGGATGCGCTGTGCCAGCGACTCGCGCTCCTGTCTGCGACGCGAGCATCTCCCCTTCGCCCGTAACCAGCCAATGACCTGACACGCCTGTGGCCTTCACGATCAGGTTGAGCCGTGATGCTTTTGGCTCGGCCCGTCCAGCCAAATAGGTCTCCAACGTACTCCGCGGGATGCCAGTTTCCTGAGAGAGTGCCTCACCGCTTCCTGCTATGTCGGCGCACTTCCGTATTCGGTCTTTCAGCATTTCGCACCTCGACCCAGAAAGCGCGAAAGGCCTTTCGCACTTGCAATAAGCGCGGAAGAAGCCCGCAAGTTATTGATGTTGCCAGCAAATGACAGGTTTCTAGGCAAAGTACCGATTCCTACTAAGTGCGAACACAGAAACCTGTTGACTCATCTAACAGGTTCCTGCTAATGTCTAAAACCATGAAGCAGCTAGACAGCAAAACCCGCCGCCTCCTTCACGACCCTGCCGCCCGCCGGGCGTGGGTGAAGTACCAGATCCACATGCAGGGTCGTTCGATGGCCGCCGTGGCCGATGAGGCCGGCGTGAATCGGCAGACCTTGTATCAAGCCTTCCAGCGCACCTATCCGCGCATGGAGAAGGTCATCGCCGATGCCGTCGGCGTCGAACCAGCCGTGCTGTGGCCAGAGCGATACGACGAGCACGGCCTGCCTCTGTATCGCATGGGCCGCCCAAAGCGGTCCCGGCTCAAAAAGGGTACTACCAAATGCAAGCCTAGCAGTACCCCGATTGGGCGCAATGTCGAATCACGGGTAGATGGCTGACATGGCGCGCGACCCGCATACCCCTGACCTGTTCGAAGTTCCGCATCCGGTACCGACGCTCCCGGCGTCAATGGATTACCGACGCGAGATGGCGGCACTGGTTGCCCACGTACTGAAACAGGCCGACGGCGATCGGCACGAGATCGCGTCCCGGATGACCCGACTGGCGGGTGTCGAGGTAACGAAATACATGCTCGACGCCTGGTCCAGCGAGGCCCGCGAGGCCTACAACATGCCGACCTGGGCCGCCCCCGTACTCGAGGCGGCTTGCGAGAGCTACCTGATCACCCAATGGCTTGCGCAGAAGCGTGGAGCCCAAATGCTGATTGGCCGCGAGGCTCTGACGGCCGAGCTTGGCCGACTGGAGCGCTCCCGAGAGGAAGCGAACCAACGGATCCGGGCGCTGAAAAAACAAATGGGACAGGAGGGCGCCTAATGTCTGAGCGCACCGTTACCAGCGGCGAGATTGCAGAAGCGATTGGCATGAGCAAGCGCGCAATCGAGTTGCGAGCGAACCGCGAGGGTTGGCCTTTCGAGGAAGCCACCGGCCGTGGCGGCAAGCGCCGCCTCTATCGCCCGGCGGACCTCCCGCGCGAAGTGGCAATGCGACTGACTTTGGATGCCGGCACGCCGGCCCCGGCCAACGAGACGCTGCCGGCCGCCAAGGAGGTCAACCTGCCGGCCGCCGAGGAAGTCAGCCAGCGGCAACTCCGCGTCGCCTGGGCAAGGGCCGGCCTGTGCCGGGCGGTGGATCGCCTGGTGGCCGAGGCGGGCTTTTCCGTGAGTGGCGCGTGCCGGCACATCGCCGACGACGTCCGCGGCGGCACCGCGCCGGAGAACGTGATGCGCCTGGCCAGCGAGGCCAACGACCGCCCGCGTGCCGGTGGCGGGATCTCCCCGCGCGGCCTGCTGGGCTGGCATAAACAGTTCCGCCTCCAGGGCGAGCGCGCCCTGATCCCCGGCCGTCGCCAGAAAAGCCTGTCGGTGCCGTCCTGGGCGGGCGCTTTCCTGCGCCACTACCAGCTGCCGACCAAGCCGTCGGTCGCGGATGCGTACCGGGCCTTCAAACGCGACGTAAAGCACCCACCCAGCATTCACCAGGTGCGGCGTTTCCTGGCAAAGCTGTCGCCCGAAGCCCGCGATCGAGGCCGCATGGGCCCGCGCGAGTTGCGCAACATCCAGCCGTTCGTCCGCCGGACGTTCGCCAAGCTGGTGCCGAACGACATCTGGACGGCCGATGGCCATACCTTCGATGCCGAGATCGCCCATCCGCACTACCCGAACAAGGTGTTCCGGCCGGAGATCACCACCTATGCGGACATCCGCACCCGTCGGATCGTCGGCTGGAGCGTAGATCTCGCCGAGTCGACAACCGCCGTCCTCGACGGCCTGCGTCACGGCATCAGCCGTTGCGGCCTGCCGGCGGTGCTCTACGTCGACAACGGTTCCGGCTACACCTCGGATGCCGTGGCCGACGTGGTCGAACGCCTGGGCATCACGCTGACCCACTCCATCCCGTACCGCTCGCAGTCACGCGGTGCAATCGAGCGCATCCAGCAAGTCTGGACCCGGCTGGCAAAGCGCCTGCCCAGCTACATCGGGGCGGACATGGACAAGGAGGCCGGCACGCGGGTCCACAAGATCACCCGCCAGGCACTCACCCAGGGCGTGGCTCACCGGGCAATCATCGGCTGGGACGCGTTCCTCCAGATGGCCGACCAGGCCGTCGCCGAATACAACGCCACCCGGCACAGCACCATCAAGACCACCCCCGACGCCGCCTGGGAATCGTTCGAGGCCGAGGGCTGGGGACCGGAAACCGTCGACGGCGAAATGCTCGACACCCTCTGCCGCCCGCAGCTGGCGCGCAAGACCCAGCGCGGCGAGGTTCGCCTGTTCAGCCGGATCTACTTCGACAACGCCCTGCGCCACCACCACGGCGAGGAAGTGCTGGTCGGCTACGACCTGCGCGACGCCAACCGCGTGTGGGTGCACGAGCTATCCGGCCAGCTCATCTGCGTGGCCGAGAAGGATGCCAATGCCGCCGACTACCTGCCGGAAAGCCGCGTCGAGGAAGCGCGCTCCCGCCGGGAGAAGGCGCAGATCGACCGGCTGGCCAAAAAGATCGAGAGCCGCACCGGCCAGCGCGTCGCCTCCATCCAGCTCGAGCACCAGCCCGGCCGGACGCTGGAGGGGGTCATGGGCCACCAGACCTTGGAAGCCGAGCCGGTCGAGGCCGAGCGCCTCGAGGAAGTGCGCGCCCGGATGCTGGCCGCCGAGCCGGAAATCGACTGGGCCACCGATCCGATGGGCCGCTGGAAGCAATACGAAGAATGGTCAGGCCGCGACGACCTGACCGACGAGCAACGTCGCTGGGTAGCCCACTACCCGACGACCGACGAGTTCCGCCGGACGGCGGAATTCTATGCGGACTTTGCACCGCAAAAAAAAACCGCCCAACGGTGCAGCAACACCGTGTGATGGGCGGGGAACAAAGGAGTAAATGAAGATTATGAGTGTAGCAAGCGAGATTCTCCCGCAACAGAGCGCGACGCCGATCGCGCCCCTGCAGAACGTCGTGCTGATGTGGCAGGCGCTGGACGGCGCGATGAATCGCCCCGAGCACCTGCCGGGCATGGTGGCCGTCTACGGCCCGTCGGGCGTGGGCAAGTCCATGGCCGCCGCCTGGTCGGCGAACAAGTCGCGCGCCTACTACGTCGAGCTGCGCAGCACCTGGACCAAGAAGGCCATGATCGAGGCCCTCGCTCGGGAAATGGGCATGCCGCCGGCGCGGACCATCTACCAGGGCGTCGACCAGATCGCCGAGCAACTGGCCCTCTCCGGGCGGCCGCTGATCGTCGACGAGGCCGACTACCTGGTCAAGAAATCCAACGTCGAGATGATCCGGGACATCTACGAGTCCTCCCACGGCACCATCCTCCTGATCGGCGAGGAGAACCTGCCGCAGAAGCTCGGCCGCTGGGAGCGGTTCCATAACCGCATCCTCGACTGGGTACCGGCGCAGCTGTGCAGCCTGGACGATGCGCAGGCCATGGCCGCCGCTTACGAGCGGGTGCGGATCGAACTCGACCTGCTCGAGGAAGTCCTGCGCCAGAGCCACGGCATCACCCGCCGGGTCGCGGTCAACCTCCACAAGATCGCCTCGGTCGCCCGCACCGAAGGCTGGGACAGCATCGATCGCGCCCGTTGGGGAAAGCGCGGCTTCTACACCGGCCAGGCGCCGGTCCGGGGGCGCTGATATGGGGCGTTCACCGATCAGTGAAACCCGAGCCGCGGACCTGCCGCGTGATCGCGATGCCCTGTGGGCCGAGATCCGCGACCGTCAAACCTTCATCTTCCGCGACCTGCTCCTCGACTCGGAGCTGGATCAGCGCTCCATCCGGGTGTTTCTCCAGGGCCTGACCCGTGCCGGGATCCTCGAGCGCGACGGCAAGCGATACCGCCTGGTGCGCGACGTGGGCCACGAGACCCCGCGCGTGCGCACCGACGGCAGCATCGTTCCGCCGACCAAGAGCGAGCGCATCTGGCGGTCGATCAAGATCCTCGGCGCGTTCACCGCCGACGAGATCGTGACCGCCTGCACGGACGAAACCGGCGGCCCGACCCGCAGCTACGTCCGCGATTACCTCAAGAACCTGCACCACGCGGGCTACCTGCGGATCGCCGCGCCATCCCACCCCGGCACGCTTGCGCGATATGCGCTGGTCCCGGCGATGTGGACCGGCCCGCGTCCGCCCATGGTCCAGCGCATGAGCCAGGTGTTCGACCCCAACCTAAACCGCGTGATCTGGCGTCAGTCGCCGGGAGGTGACTCATGACCCGCGCACTCGCCATCGCCACGCAGGCCTGGGGCGACGAGATGCCCGACTGGATCCGCATTCTCGCCGCCGAAGTCGACGTTCGGAGCCAACGCGCCGTGGCCGACGCCATCGGCTACTCGCCGGCCGTGATCAGCCAGGCATTGAAGGGCCGTTACCAGGGCAATACGGACCGCGTACGCAGTGCGGTGATGGGCGCCTTTGCCGGCGCCACCGTGGCCTGCCCGGTGCTGGGCGACCTGCCGCAGCAGGACTGCCTGCGCCACCAGCGCGCGCCGTTCTCGCCAACCAATCCCATGCGCGTGCGCCTCTACCGGGCCTGCCACAGCTACTGCCCGCACCGTCACCAGGAGAAGCAGTCATGACCGCCACTCAACCGCAGCCACTTCGCACCTTCTTGCCGCCCGTCCGGCGGTCGGAGGAGTCCCATCAGCGCTACGCGACCCGCATGTTGCGGGTGGCCGCCGCGATCGAGCGGCTGGCCGACCTCGATATCGACGTCCGTGGCATCGACCTGGACCGCCCCAAGCCGGTGATCACCATCGCCAACTGCGCGGCCGTCCGGCACCTCGGCTACGCCGTGCCGTACGTGTTCGGCCACGACCGCCGCGGGCGCATGCGCCGTTACCAGGTGCAGCTCGAAGGCTGCCGGGTCGAATGGGACGTGGTGGGCCACTGATGAGCCGGCTCATCGACCAGGTGCGGGACGTGCTGGCCAACGCCGATCGGGCGCTGTGGCCGGACGACATCCTCGAATCGGTCAGCGCCACCCGCCACGCCAGCCGTGTGCGCAACGCGCTTGCGATGTTGGCCAGCCAGGGCGAAGCCGTCGAATCGCCCGAGGGGGTCGGCTGGCACCGCGCCGGTGTCGTGGCTCGCCCGGCGGCCAACGACCGCGCCCCGGCGTACCTGATCTCGCCGGAGACCACGCCTCCCGCCCAAGGCAACCAGACAACGGAGAAACCCATGAGCACGACCACCGAATCCGCCGCGCCGCGAGTGCGCGAGCTGATCATGAACCTCGCCGCGGACGGGCAGGAATGGACCGCCGGCGACCTCGCCGAGCGCCTGCCGACGGTGCCGAAGAAGACCATCCGCAACCAGATCATGCGCCTCGAACGCGACGGCCGTCTGAGCCGGGTGCGGTACGGCGTCTACCAGCTGGCGACCGCCGCATCCACGCCGATCAAGGTCGAGCGCAAGCCGGCCAAGACCAAGGGCAGCGGCGATGCCACCACCAAGGCGTTGAGCCGTCATGCCCGCACCGCCCGCGAGGCACTCGACGAGTACCTCGACTCGCTGGACGACCCTGTGCTGTCCAGCCTGATCGCCTCGGCCAATGCCGCCGAACGCGCCCTGACCACCTACCAGCAGAGGAGCCCGAAATGACTGCCACCAACGACCACTGGAGCGCACAAGGCAAGAGCGCCCTTGACGACACCGGCCGCGAAGCGTTCGACGCCATGCCGGCCGACGATGTGCCCGCCGGCTACATGAAGAACGCCGCCGGCCACCTGGTGCCCGAGAGCCAGGTGCGCGAACAGGACAAGTTGCGCGACGAGGTCGCCCGCCGGATCGCCAGCAATGCCCGCGAACTGCACCAGGCGCTGGGGCACTTCAAGCGGACGGCCCTGGGCGATATCGAGGATCTGGTCGCCATCGCCGCCGACCGCTATGGCACCCACCTTGGCGGTCGCAAGGGCAACGTCAGCGTCACCAGCTACGACGGTCGCTACAAGGTGCAGCGCTCGGTCGCCGATCGCATCGCCTTCACCGAAGAGCTGGAGGCCGCGAAGACACTGATCAACGACTGCATCGACCGCTGGAGCGAAGGCGCGAACGCCAACATCCGCGTCCTGGTCGACCGGGCCTTCCGCACCGACGCCGCCGGCCAGATCAAGACCGCCGCCGTGCTCGAGCTCCTCCGCCTGGACATCGACGACGACGGCTGGACCCGCGCCATGGACGCGCTCAAGGATTCGATCCAGACCGTCGGCACCGCCGTGTACGTCCGCGTCTACGAGCGCGTCGGCAACAGCGACCAATACCGCGCGATCCCGCTGGATCTCGCGGCCGTTTGAAGGGGGAGTACGCCATGAGTGAAGCCATCGAAAACGCACTGAAAGTACCCGAGGCCGATACGACGATCGGCGAAATGATCCTGCGGGCCAGTGACCTAGAGCTTGGCGCTGGCCGGATCGCCTACAAGTTCAGCGGTGAAGACGGACGGCCTGTCGCTGCGTTCGTGGTGATCGTCGGCGAAGACACGCAGGACTTCCTCACCGCCCTGGACGACGAGGCGGAGCGGCTCGAGTGCGCGGGGGGAACCGACCGATGACTGACAACCCATTCAAGACCGAACACGGCCAGAAGGTCAGCGTCACGGATCGCATCGAGATGGTGCGCACCTTCGACGCCAAGCAGTGCCGGTCCGCGCTGGGGTTGTTCAGCCTGCAAGGCACGGTCGAGAAGGCCCTGCGCGCCCGGCTCAAGCGACTGGAAAGGTCGCCCCGAAGATAACCACCCGGCGGGCATGGCCCGCCCGGCTTCGCCATGCGCCCGCGGGGTGCATCGCCAAGCCGACAAGAAGGACAGTCGAAATGGACAAATGGAACACGACAGACGAGGCACTACCGGCACCACTCACCGATGTGCTGGTCTACCCGACTCACGATCAACCTGCGGTGGATATGGCCTACCGAAAGCCGGACGGCCGTTGGGTTCTTTCCGGCTTCATGAATGTGGTGGTTCAAGTCACTCATTGGCGGCCGCTGCCGGCCCCGCCGGCGATCCGAGGTGACGCATGAAAGACGCCCGCCGCGCCCTGATGGCGAAGATCCACATCGCCAAGAAGGATCTCGGCCTCGACGAGGACACCTACCGCGCCATCCTCGCGCGCCACGGTGCCCCCGGCGATCGCCCGTCGAGTGCGCAGATGACCGTGCCCCAGCTCGAGACGGTCGTGCGCGAATTGCAGGCCAAGGGCTGGACACCGAAGAAGCCTGGCGCCGGCCGTCGACCAAAACCGCCGCGCAGTCGCGCCGACCAGATCGCCAAGATCGAGGCCCTGCTGGCCGACAAGGCCAAGCGCCAGGGCCGGCCGGTGCCGTGGGCCTACGCCGACGCCATCGCCAAGCGCGTGTGCCGGGTCGACAAGGTCGACTGGTGCTCGAACGAACAGCTGCGCCGCGTGATCGCGGCCCTGGAATACGACCGGAGGCGCGGATGATCCAACGCGGCCGCCAAGATAGAAGCCACGCCCGGATGCGCGACCGCGTCCTGCTGGCCCTGCGTGCGGGTGAGGCCGCGTCGGAGGCACTCGACGAGCGCCTCGGAGGCGACCACAGCAGCACGCTTTCCGAGCTGGTGCGCGAGGGGCTGGTCGAGCGCGACGACATGTGGGGCGTGAGCTACCGGCTCACCCAGGCCGGCCGGGCACAGTGCCCGCGCTGGCGCGACATCTGCGGAGGATCGTGATGCGCATTCGCTGCCCGAGCTGCCATGCAGAGCACGCCATCGAGGCGGTCCTCGAGGACGAGGCCGCCCGCGAAATGATGGGCCTGCTCGCCGACCTGCCGCGCGAGACCAGCCGCCCGCTGGCCGCCTATCTCGGCCTGTGGCGGCCGAAGACCCGCGCGCTGGGCTGGGAGCGCGCTCTGCGGATCGCCCGCGAAACGCTGGCACTACACGACGACCCGGCCGTGCTGGGCGCCTCCCTGTCCGAAACGGTCGAGGCCATCCGCGCCAAGCGCGACCAGGGCGCCGACCACCGGGCCCTGTCCAGCCACAACTACCTGCGCCGGGTGCTCGAATCCGTAGCCGACCGTGGCCAGACACTGCCGGTGGCCGCCGGGCCCCGCACCGTCGGCGCCACGAGCCGTTCCGCCGCCGGCCTGACCGCACTGCACGGGGTTCGCAATCGCTATGAGTGAAGGCCGCCCACAGCGCTGGTTTGCCGATGCCGTGATCGACGGGCTGATGAGCCTGCACGTGCTCGGCCTCGACGGCCGCCCGGCCGCCGACCAGATCGACTACACCGCCCAGGTGTGGATCGAGTCGCTGTGGCCGACCAAGGACTGGATCGAGGCGCTCGACGCCGAGCGGATCCGGGTCGCCTTCCACGGCCTGGTACGCGACTGCGATCGCTGGCCGGCCCCCTCACAGTTGCGCCTTCGACTGCCGCCCCGTCGCCAGCAGCGGCGCCTGCCGCGCCCGCCGCGGGACGAGCGCGCCGGGCGCGCCTGGATTGCCGAGATCCAACAAACCCTGCGGGAGGCCAACCATGAATGACGTCGCGCTTGCGGATCTGCCGGAAACGGCCCGCGATCTCGCCGACCTCATCGGCCTGCCCGCCACCCTGCGACTGGTGCGCCAGCTCGGAGGGACCAGTTTTCCCGTGGCCAAGGGGCGAACCCGAATGGGGGTGGCTCGCTTCGAACTCCTCGCCGAAGTCGTCGGCGAGGAAGCGGCCGAAATCATCACGCGTCACTACGGAGGTGAAGTGCTGTACGTCCCCCGTTGTCACGCCGCCCTGCAACGAAGCCGCGACCGCGCGATCCACGCCCGGTTCGACGCATCCATCCGCTCCGGGGCGAGCGCCAACCAGACCGTGGCCGAACTGGCGCGGGAGCATCAACTGTCCGACCGGCGCGTATGGGATATCCTGAAAGCAATCCCGCCGACGGTCGACCAGCCCGCACTGTTCTGACGAGCCACAAGGAGGTAACCATGACGCAGAAGACCTGCCCGAAATGCGGATACGTGAACCAAGCCGCCAACCCGGAAGACCCGACAGACAGTTGCCCCTCGTGCGGCGTGGTTTACGCCAAGGCGAAACCACATACGAAGGAGCGTCCACGGAAACGGCCGGTCGACCCTGAGGCCACACGGGGTATCGGCTCGATCATCCTGTTCGTCTTCTTGGGTGTCGGCATTGCCTGGCTGTTCGTTGGCGGGGAAGACGAGCCGCGGCCGGCGATCGAAGTGGCCGAGGACGCATACGGCGAGTGCATGACGCTGGTGGAACGCCAGCTAAAGGCACCTGGCACCGCCGACTTCGCATTGATGGACTACCGTGTCGCACATGCCAAGGGAAGCCAGTACCTCCTCCAGTCCCACGTCGACGCGGAAAACGGCTTTGGCGCCAAGCTGCGCCTAGACTATCTGTGTGACATCGAGGTGAGCGGCCAACAGGCCAAGGCAACAAAGGTTCACCTGATCGGAAGATAGCCGCCCCACTGAACCCCCTCCCCACGACCTGACAGCCCCACACCCCGCAGCATGCGGGGTGTGTTGTTTCTGCCCGCGTAAACGGGCCGTAAAGAGGGTGTCACCACATGCTTTCCGACCTGTTCCCCCGCCTGCGCGATCTCGCGCGCATGACCCCGATCCTGCTGGCCGGCCTGATCGCCTCGGCCGTGATCGCCATGCTGGCCCCGCAACAGATCGGGGTGACGCTCTACAAGCTCTCGCTGGTCACCCTGGCCGCCTGGCTGGGGTACTGGATCGACCGCGGCCTGTTCCCCTACGCCCGACCGCACCGGATGCACTCGCATTCGCAGACCGAGCCGGCGCGCTTTTCCTTCGCCACCATCCGCCGGGCGGTGATCGTCGCGGCCGCCATGATCGCCGTGGGGCTGGGAGCCTGACGTGGCCACGCCCGCCCAGCGTTGTCTCCTGCGCGGCCTGATCCTGTTCGCCTTGGCCGCGATGCTGGCGTTCCTCTCGATCGCCAGCGGCCAGGCCGCCGGCATCCCGCACGCGGCCGAAACCTACCAGCGCGACCTGACCCGCGAGGCCAACCGCATCTGGGGCCTCGGCGCCCCGGTCGCTGGCTTCGCCGCACAGATCCACGCCGAGAGCGCATGGCGGCCGGATGTGGTGAGCCCCGTCGGGGCGTCGGGCCTCGCCCAGTTCATGCCCGCGACTGCCCGCTGGATCTGCGGCGCCTACGACCTGCCGGGCTGCGAGACCACCAACCCGCGCTGGGCGATGCGCGCCCTGGTCACTTACGACCGCCACCTCTACGACCTATGCCACGGGCACACCGACTGCGACCGCGCCTGGTGCGCGCTGCGCAGCTACAACGGCGGGCTCGGCCACTACCGCAACGAGGCCGCCAATGCCGCCGATCCGCTCGACCACCGCACCGTCGACGCGGCCTGCGGCAGCGCCAGCCGGTCGGCCCGGCACTGCGCCGAGAACCTCGGCTATCCCCGCCGGATCATCTACGACCTGCAACCGCGTTATGTCGACGCGGGCTGGGGCACGGGGTGGCCATGCCGGGAGGGTTGCCCGTGATCCGCTGGGTGCTCGTCGTCGCCGCGCTGGTCGTCACCGCCGGGTCCGGTTTCGGCGGCTACCAGCTCGGGCACCGGGCCGGCGTCGCCGAGATGGAGCGCCAGCAACTGGACTCGATGAAGCGCGCCGTCGACACGGCGGCAGACGCCACGGCGGAGAACGCCGAGCTGTTCCGCAAGCGAGCCGCCGAACGGTCGGCGGCCCGTCGCACCAACCAACGCACTGCCGAGGAGGTCAGCCGCCATGTGGCCACGCATCCTGATCTGTACGGCCAGCGTCTCGATCCTTGCGGGCTGTGCCTCGTCCGGGCCGCGGCCGCTGGACGTGATCCAGACGACTGCCCCTGCCGAGGCGATGGTCCCTTGTCCGCCGATCGCGGAACCGGGGCCGACGGTGGGTGACATCGTCAAGGCCTATACACGTCTGGCCGGCGAGTACCACGACTGCACCGACCGCCTGACCGATCTGCAACTGTTCCAGCTCGACCGGGAAGGCCGGGCCCGAATCCTCAACAACGAACGCGACTAGGAGAGCGACGTGGCACTGGAGAACCTGACATTCGGCGATGTGATGCAGGGGGTGAATGCTATCGGCGTGGTCGCCGTCGGCATCTACACCTGGCTGATTAGCCGCTCGGTAGCCAACCGCGATGCAATCGACAAACAGGCCGCCCACCAGGCCGAGGCCGACCGGCGCATCGACCGGCTGGAATCGGTGGCCGACCACGCCCCGACCCACCAGGATCTTGCCGAGCTGCATGCACGCATCAACGACCTGTCGGGTGCCGTCAACAAGCTGGTCGGGGTGATGGGGGCGGTCGAGCGCTCACTCAGTCGCGTTGAAGACAAGCTGATCCGGGAGGACAAGTAAATGACGCACTACCGAGACCTGATTGCCGCCGACCGCCGGCTGGTGATGCTGCGGGCCATGGCCGAGGTGCCCGATTACGCCCTGCGCGAGACCGTGCTGATCCGGCTGCTGGAAGGCGAACGCCTGGCCGTCGGACAGACCGAGCTGCGCGAGGAGTTCACCTGGCTGGCCGATCGCGGCCTGGTCACCGTCGAATACCACGACGACATCCAGGTCGGCCGGATCACCCCGCGCGGGCTGGACGCGGCCGCCGGACGCGTTGCGGTTGACGGTGTGGCGAGACCGCGGCCATGAAGGTGCAGCGCGAGCCAGTTGCCGTAAAGCGCCTTGGGCTGAGCAAGCCACAGGAAGAGGTGGTCGATGCCTTGGCGCACGTCTACGTGGCGGAAGACATCGACCGAAACGTGGCGGGCCTGAACGGGTTTTTCGACCACTACCAGCGCAAGACCATGACGCCGACACAGCGCCACATCTGGGAGCGTTTCCAGGAACGGGTCCACGAAGTGCGCCGCGACATGCTGCGACTCATGAAGGAAGAAGACGATGCCTCCTCGTGACAAGATCAGCCAGCTCCCCGCCGAGGTACGCACCGAGATCGATCGCCTCCTGATCGGTCGCGGCTTCTCCGGCTACGAGGCGCTCGAGGAGCAGATCCTCGAGGCGCACGGCATCGAGGTGGGCAAGTCCACGCTGCACCGCTACGGCCAGCGCCTGGAGCGCCGCCTGTCCGCCATCCGGGCCAGCACCGAAGCGGCCAAGGCCATCGCCGATGCCGCGCCCGACGAGGCCGACCAGCGTTCGGCGGCGGTGATCTCGCTGGTGCAGAGCGACCTGTTCGAGGCATTGCTCGACCTGCAAGAGGCCAGCGACGAGGAGGTCGACACCAGCGAGCGCGTCAAGCTGCTGTCGCGCGCCGCCCGTGCGATCGCGCAGACCGGCCGGGCCTCGGTCAGTCAGAAGAAGTGGGCCGCCGAGATCCGCCGCGAGGCCGCCACCGAGGCGGCCGAGGTGGCCACGGCCGCCATGGCCAGCCAGGGCATGAGCAAGGAGGCTATCGCCACCATCAAGCGCGACATCCTGGGGATTGCCTGATGGAAGAGTTGACCATCGCCCAAGCCATCGTTGAAGCAGGCGACGCTATCGCGTTTGCGATCGTCATTGCAGCCTTCATTCGAGGCTTCCTGAATGACTGACTGCCCGTACAGCTACGACCCAGACGAGCTGCTCCTGCCGTACCAGCGCTGCTGGATGGAGGACAAGTCCCAGCTCAAGATCGCGGAGAAGTCGCGCCGCACGGGCCTGACCTGGGCGGAGGCGGCCGACGCGGTACTGACCGCCTCGGCCCAGCGCGCCGCCGGCGGGACGAACCACTACTACGTCGGCTCCAGCAAGGAGATGGCCATCGAGTTCATCGAGGCGGCCGCCATGTGGGCGCGCGCCTTCGACCGGGCAGCCAGCGCCATCGAGGAGGAAGTCCTCAAGGACGACGACAAGGACATCCTCACCTTCAACATCCGCTTCGCCTCGGGCTTCAAGATCCAGGCGCTGTCGTCGCGCCCGTCCAACCTGCGTGGTCGCCAGGGCAACGTGACCATCGACGAGGCCGGCCACCACGACAGGCTCGCCGAGGTACTCAAGGCCGCGATGGCACTGACCATGTGGGGCGCACGTGTCCGCCTGATCAGCACGCACAACGGCGTCGACAACCTGTTCAACGAGCTGATCAAGGATTCCCGCGCCGGCAAGAAGCGTTACAGCGTGCACCGCGTCACGCTGGATGATGCCTGCGAGATGGGCCTTTACCGGCGCATCTGCCAGATCCAGGGCAAGGAGTGGACTCAGGCCGACGAGGAGCGGTGGAAGGAGGATCTCCTTTCCGACACCGCCACCCGCGAGGACGCGCTGGAGGAGTATTACTGCGTGCCCAAGCAAGGCGGCGGCGCCTACCTGTCCCGCGCGCTGATCGAGGCGAGCATGCGTGATGCGCCGGTGATCCGCTTCGAGGGCAGCGAGGACTTCAACGGCTGGCCGGACCACCTCCGTGAGGCCGAGATCCGCGACTGGTGCGACGAGAACCTGAAACCGCTGCTCGCCGAGCTGAACCCCGACCTGCCGCACGCCTTCGGCGAGGACTTCGGCCGCTCCGGGGATCTCACCATCATCGCGCCACTCGAGGTCGGGCAGGATCTGTTCCGGCGCACGCCGTTCCTGGTCGAGTTGCGCAACGTCCCGTTCCGCCAGCAAGAGCAGGTGCTCAACTACATCGTCGACCGGCTGCCGCGAATGCTGGGCGGCGCGCTCGACGCTCGCGGCAACGGCCAGTACCTGGCCGAGCAGGCGACCTACCGATATGGCGCCTCGCGCGTCGAGGCGGTGATGCTCTCGCAGGGCTGGTACCTGGAGAACATGCCGCCTTTCAAGGCGGCCTTCGAGGACGGCGAGATCGAGATCCCGCGCGACCTCGACGTGCTTGACGACCTGCGCGCCCTCCAGGTGATCCGCGGCGTGCCCAAGCTGCCGGACATCAAGACCGGCGACAAGCGCAACCGACACGGCGACGCGGCGATCGCGCTGGCGCTCGCCTTTTATGCCAGCCGCAAGGACGGCATCGAGATCGCGCCCTTCGAGCCGGCCCCGCGCCGCGCGGACCTGCCGACCTCCGGGGGGTTGTGGTGATGCGGTGGCGTCAACGCGTGATCTGGTGGCTACTGCGACTGGCCTGTCGCTTGGATCCCGACAGCCACTTCGTGCAAGTCCACATGTCGCCGAATCTGCGGACAACGGCTGGCCCTGTCTTCGTCTCAAGAGAAGACCAGGAGGCCGCGTTAGAGCAGGCACTGGTGCAGTACGTCCGCATGCGCCGCGAGCTGGTCATCGCCAACCACGCCGAGACCGCGCTGGCCCGACACCACCCCGAACTGTTCGAGGAAAATACCCATGGCGAATTCGATTCTCGGTCCTGACGGTGCCCCCATCTCGCCGCGCAAACTGGCGCGCGAACCACAGACCGCGCGCATGGCCAGCCTGCACCGCGAGCTGGCGGACCACCCCACGCGCGGCCTGACCCCGGCGAAGCTCGCCCGTCTGTACGAGGATGCCGAGGGCGGCGATCTCACCGCCCAGGCGCGTCTCGCCGAGGACATGCAGGAGAAGGACGCCCACCTGCTCGCCGAGATGAGCAAGCGCCAGTTGGCCACCCTCACGGTCGACTGGGGACTGCGCGCGCCCCGGGGTGCCAGCGCGGCCGACCAGAAAGCGACCGAGGAACTGGAGGCCATGCTCCGCGAGGAGATGGACATCGACCAACTGATCCTCGATCTGGCCGGCGCCATCCTGCCGGGCTATGCCGGCATCGAGCTGGAATGGGAGCAGTCCGAAGGCCAGTGGCGTGCCGAGCCGCACGCCCGGCCGGCCGACTGGTTCATGGTCACCCCAGAGGATCGGGACACCCTGCGCCTGCGGACCACCGCCGCCGGTGGCGAGGCATTGCGCCCATGGGGCTGGATCGTCCACCACCACCCGGCCAAGTCCGGGTACCTGACGCGTGCCGGGCTGGTGCGCGTGCTCGGCTGGCCGTTCCTGTTCCGGGCCTTGAGCACCCGCGACTTCGCCGAGTTCCTGGAAATCTACGGCCTGCCACTGCGCGTCGGCCGGTATCCCCGTGGGGCTACCGACGACGAGAAGTCCACCCTGATGCAGGCGGTGGTCAGCATCGGCCACAACGCCGCCGGCATCCTGCCGCAGGGCATGGAAATCGAGTTTCAGGAAGCCGCCCGTGGTGCCGCCGATCCGTTCCTCGCCATGGTCCGCTGGGCCGAGCAGTCGATCAGCAAGGCGATCCTGGGCGGCACGCTCACCAGCCAGGTGGACGGCAAGGGCAGCTATGCCGCGGCCCAGACCCACGACGAGGTACGCAGCGACATCATGCGCGCCGACCTGCGCCTGATCGCCCGCACGCTCACCCGTGACCTGGTCACCCCGCTGGCGCGCCTGAATACCGGGCTCAAGGCGGTGCCGCAGTTCTACTTCGACGTGGCCGACAACGAAGACATGGGCGCGCTCTCCCAGAGCCTGTCGAAGCTGGTCGACGCCGGCGTGCGGATCCCGCAGTCGTGGGTCCACGACAAGCTGCGGATCCCGGCGCCAGCGGACGACGAGCCGATCCTCGAGCGGCCGGGCAGCCTGCCGGCGGCCGCCATGCGCGCGACGCATGGGCAGGGGTGCAGCTGTGACGGATGCCGGGGCGAGCGCCGCGCCGCGCTGGCAGCCCAGCCGGAAGCGGCCGATTTGCAGGACGAGATCGCCGAGGTCGACCAGCCCGGCCAGCACGACCAGGCGCAACAGATCATCCGCCCCATGGTCGACGCCCTCGACGAGGGCCTGACCCCCGAGGAGATCATCGCCCGACTCGCGGACCAGTACCCGGACACCGACCCGTCCGACCTGACCGAGGCGCTCGCCCGTGCCATGTTCGCCGCCGAACTGGCCGGCCGCCTCGAGGCGCAACAGGAGGCCGAGCGGGATGCCTGAATCGCCACGCATCGGCAATGCCATCGGTCTGCCGCCGGCAGACGCCATCCGCTACTTCGAAGCCAAGGGCCTCAAGCTGACCGGCGACTGGCGCGAGCTGTGGCAGGCGCAGCACGCCCGCGCCTTCACGGTTGCGCGGCTGGCCAAGATCGACGTGCTGAAGGACATTCACGGTGGCCTTACAGATGCGTTGAAAGAGGGGAAAACCGAGCGGGATTTTATCCGCGAGCTCACCCCCACGCTCCAGCGCAAGGGCTGGTGGGGCCAGGCGATCGACAAGGAGACCGGCGAGGTGCTCGAGGCATACGACGCCACCGGCCGGCCGGTCCAGTGGGGCAGTCCGTGGCGCCTCAAGCTGATCTACCGGCAGAACCTCCAGACCGCCTACATGGCCGGGCGCTATCGCCACCAGCAAGAGATGGCCGCCAGCGGGGCCCGGCCTTACTGGCAGTACCTTGCCGTGCGCGACTCACGCACCCGTCCATCGCATGCCGGCCTGCACGGGCGCGTCTACCGCGCCGACGACCCCGTCTGGTCCTCGATCTATCCGCCCAACGGCTGGAACTGCCGCTGCCGGGTGCGGGCACTCTCCGACCGCCGCCTTCAAGCCGAGGGCCTGACCCCGGAGACCGGGCGCACCGAGACCGTCGAGGTGCCCGCCGGCAAGCTGCCGGACGGCAGCCCCGACCTGCGCCCGGTCACGGCCGTGCGCTACACCGACCGGACCACCGGTCGCGACATGCTGATGAAGCCCGATGCCGGCTGGAGCTACAACCCCGGCCAGGCGGGGCTGTCCCACCTGGGCGAACTGCACCTCGCCGGCAGCGCCCAGGCGCCGGCCATGCTCGGGTCGCTGGCTGCCAGGGAAGCACTGGCCGATGACCGTGTCCGGCGCGGGGTCGAGGATGGCTATCAGGAGATGGCACGGGAGGTGTTCGCCGGGCTCGATGCCGACCAGCCGCGCCCGCACGGCCGGGTTCGTCACATCGGCGCGCTGTCGACCGACGTCATCGCCTCGCTGGAGCGTCGGGGCATGGGGCCGGAATCCGGCGTGGTGTCCGTGCGAGAGAACGATCTGATCCACATGGCGCGCGACAAGAAAGCCGGCGGGGTGGATCGCGACTGGCTGCTGGATCTGCCCGCGCACCTTACAAATCCGCGGGCCGCTCTGCTGGACACCACCCACGACCAACCCGCCGTGCTGCTGGTCCATGACCATGGCAGCGACGACCGAAAGAAGCTGGTGGTGCAACTCGACTACCGTGTGCGGCAGCGCAAGCCCGGAGGCGGGAAGGAAACGGTGCGGGCCAACGTGGTGAACACGGCCCGCGTGGTGCCCGTTATCAATCTACGGGAACACCAGGTGTTGGATGGGGCGCTCTGAGCGGGGGTGGGACTTGAACCCACATCCGCATGCCCCAAACCCGCGGCCGATGGCCCCTGGATCATCGGCGTTGGGCTTGCCGGGACATACCCCCTTGCCCATCGGGGTACACCCGCCCAGAGCTTGATTAAAGGATAGCCCATGATCGAGATCGACTACAAAGACCGCAGCGTACTCAACGCCCTACAGCGCCTCGACGATCGCCTGACCAACCTGACGCCCGCGATGCGCGACATCGCCGGCGTGCTGACCGACGCCACCGAACGCGCCTTCCAGGACGAGGCCGACCCCGCCACCGGCACGCCCTGGGCCCCGCTGACCGAGGCCACCGTCGGCATGCGCGGCGGCGATGCCCACCCCATCCTCCAGCGCTCCGGCCAGCTGGCTGCCAGCGTGACCGGCGACTGGGGACCGGACCACGCCGTCGCCGGCACAAACAAGGTGTACGCCGCCATGCAGCAGTTTGGCGGCATCACCAAGGCGAACAGCATGATCCCCTACAAGGAGATCCCGGCCCGACCGTTCCTCGGCATCGGCGACGAGGACAAGAACGAGATCCTCGATATCGTCCGCAGCTATCTAGACCCGACCGCCTGAGAGGCCGTGTAAGCGTTTCAGGTGCCGTCGGCGGGCGTGGGCATGGGGTGCCAGTTGATAGCGCCGCGTGGCAAGATTTAAAGGGGTTTTAAACACTAGCCCAATGTGCTTCTATTCGGCATCGCGTTGATTGACAGAGAAAATAGGACAGATGGATGCCTGAATATAAGAGAAAGACCCTCCAATACCGCTGCGTGGAAGGTCTACACGACGGAAGGACCCTACAGAATCTCCTGACACCGGTAATCAGCGGTAGCCATGCCTATGTGGATCAGCGGTCTCAGGCGGTAGAGGGGGCTCATCCTGACGATGAGCTCAACCGTTGCCTGAATCGATGGGTCCATGAAGACAACATGTTGTTTGGGGAGTTCATTCTCTACGTTCCTGGCACCAACAAGCAGGTTGTAACCGTTCAACAGCGCCAACGCGAACTGTCGGTCGACCAGATTCAACCACCGCAAGATCCGGATGGCCACCCGCGAGAGTTCATTGACTCGGTGCTCTATTTCGGAGTCAAAGACAATCACTTGGCGATCATGCAGTCTCAGTCCCTTAGTGACCGAGACTTAGAGCGCTACCTTTCTTGGCTCCTTGGTTCCGAGGGTGGAAATGTCTTGCTTGACGGCGAACAGATTGCCTTACGGAAAGAGCTGGATATTGCGAGTCGGAACATCTTCAATGATGTGCGCGAGGTTACTGTTGGAGCGCCGTTGTTCGATCCAACAGAGACCCAAGGGACGGTGGATCCGGAAACCAAACAGGTCAATGTCAATCTAACCGGACGAGGGCTGGATTGGTTGCGGCATGCACTAGGACGCGACTGGGTCGACCAGCTTGACCAGGCGGACCTCGCTGGTGCTCACAATGTGGAAGTACATCTCAGTATTGTTCGCAAAGGTGGCAAGAGGACCCCTGGCCCAGACAACGCGCCGCAGCAGACGATGTCAGCGATCACCACGACTTTGCGCCACCTACATGAGGAAGACGTGACCGTACACACCCGGACCTACGGCACTGTTAAAGGGGACAAACTATTCTTGAAAACAAACAAGAGTATTAAGTGCCAGTACGGTGTCCCGACGGTTGATCACGTGTTCGAGGAAATGGGGGCATGGCTTTTAGAGTGCATAGAACAAGATCTCGTCCAATAGCTAACTGGTGGTTCTTCGCCGTGTTCTTTGCGGTTGTGGGGTTCTGGTTTGCGTGGACATTTGTGCCCGACGCTTTGCTCCTAGAGTTTGCCGGCGTGGCGATGTTTGGCGGCCCCGCTATGTTCGCTGGGTCTCTGGCGATGTTCGGGGCGCTCGCATTTCGTGCCAAGGCTGTCTCAGATGCCAGTGACCAAGCCGACTATCAGATAATGTCGCGCCGTCACATGGCCCTAGACAAGATGCGAGGAAGGGCCTCAATCCTTGTTCGGCTGTCTGCGGCAATCGGTTTTTGGTGCTTGATTCTACCGAGCATCATCGGCTTCATTGAGAACCCGTTTGCCGAGAAAATGTTGGCGGCATCGCTTGGTGGCGCGGCTGCCCTTTTTCTTCACTTCGTGTTTTCTGCGTCCTACTGGCTACAGGCTCTGGGTGAGCGTGAACATCGCCTGATGGAACAGAAAAGAAGGAAAGAGCAGCGCCTCCAGACTATCAAGGAGCTGGAGCCTTTCCGTAAAAATCAGCGGTCAGGCCCAGCTCAACATGAGGAGGTGTTGGAAGGGCATGTTGTTCCCAATGGCAACCACCATCGACCCCATCCCTCCTGACGCTATTTGCGACAACCCACTGAACCCCCTCCCCACGACCTAACTCCCCCGCGGCCCGATCATGGGCCGCATGAAGCGAAAGCACCAACGAATCGCAGCCCTCGCGGCCCTGATCCCGGACGGCACGTCCGGGGCTCCGGGCGAGGTGCAGCTGCTGCCTGCCGGCGAGTTCCGCTCCGGTGACGTCCGCCCCAAGGACGTGCCCGCCTGGATCGTCGACCGCCAGGTCGCCGACAACCTGATCGCCGCCGCTGCCCAGCGGACCAACCCCTACGTCATCGACTTCGAGCACCAGACGCTCTACGTGGAGCTGAACGGCCAACCTGCGCCCGCCGCCGGCTGGTTCCGCGATCTCGAATGGCGCGAGGGCGTTGGCCTGTTCGCCGTCAACGTCGAATGGACCGACCGCGCTCGGCAGATGATCGCCGCCGGCGAGTACCGCTTTATCTCCCCCGTTTTCTCCTATGGCCCGGACGGCCGAGTCCGGCGCCTGTATCACGCCGCCCTGACCAACGACGCCGGCATCGACGGCATGGCCGCCGTGGCCGCCCGCGCCGAGCACTTTCACGCCGACCACCACAACCAACCGGAGGAATCCGCCGTGGATGAAGAAACCCTTGCCGCGCTGGGCCTGAAGAAGGATGCCAGCGCCGAAGAGATCAAGACCGCCGTCGCCGCCATGAAGGCGCAGCAGGGCCACGTGCTCGCCGCGCTGGGCCTCAAGGAAGACGCCGGCGAGGAAGAGGTCAAGACCACCGTCGCCGCCCTGACCACGAAGGCCGGCGAAGTCGACGAGACCAAGGAGCAGCTGGCCGCGCTGAAGTCCAGCCACCAGCCGAACGAAGTCGTCACCGCCCTGCGTGGCCAGGTCGCGGATCTGACCAAGCGCGTCAACGAGCGCGATGTCGACGACATGGTCAAGCCGGCCCTCGAGGACGGCCGCTTGCTCAAGGAACAGGAGACCTGGGCGCGCGAGCTGGGCGAGTCCAACCCGGCCGCCCTCAAGAAGTACCTCGACACCGCCCAGCCGATCGCCGCGCTCCGCGGCATGCAGTCGGGCGGCAGTACCCCGCCAGAGTCCGGCGAGCCGCTCACCGATGAGCAGCGTTCGGTCGCCGGCATGTTCGGCAACACCGCCGAAGACCTCGCGAAGTACAGCTAAGCCGGCGCCGCCGGGCCAGCCGCACCGACACCGAAATCAGTAACCCGTCACAGGAGCAACGAGATGCCTCTTACCAAAGACCGCAATACCCCGATGAAGGATGGCGAGCTGGTCAGCGTGCCGGTCGCCGCCTCGTCGGAGATTTTCGCCGGCAGCCTGGTGGTGGCCAACGCCTCCGGCTACGCCGCCCCCGGCTCGACGGCCACCGGCCTGACCTACCTGGGCCGTGCCGACGAGTACGTCAACAACGCCGCGGGTGCCGCCGGCGACGCGGCCGTCCTGGTTCGTCGTGGCAAGGCCTTCAAGTGGACCAACTCCGGCACGGACCCGGTCACCCAGGCCGAGCTGGGCAAGACCTGTTACGTGGTCGACGACGAGACCGTCGCCGCCAGTGACGGGACCGGCACTCGATCGGCCGCGGGCACCGTGGTCGGCGTGGATTCCGACGGCATCTGGGTCGAGTGACCCGGGGCCACTAACAAGCGCCGCTAACAGTCGCGAAAGGAGCGAACGATGATCATCAACCGGGCCAATCTCACCGAGATTTTCAAGAACCTGAAAACGGCTTTCGCCAAGCAGTTCGAGGCCGCACCCAGCAACTGGGAAAAGGTCGCCATGCTGGTGCCGTCCACCGGCAGCCAGAACGACTACAAGTGGCTGGCCAACTTCCCGCGCATGCGCAAGTGGATCGGCGACAAGAACGTCAAGGCGCTGGAGGGCTTCGGCTACACCATCGTCAACGACGACTGGGAAGCCACCGTCGAAGTCGACCGCAACGACATCGAGGACGACAACCTGGGCGTCTACGCCCCGCAGGCGCAGATGGCCGGCCACTCGGCCAAGCAGCTGCCCGACGAAATCGTCTTCGAGCTGGTCAGTGAGGGATTCACCAACAAGTGCTTCGACGGCCAGCCGTTCTTCGACACCGACCACGAGGTCGACGGCCAGTCGGTCAGCAACAAGGGCAGCGCCGTCCTGTCGATCGCCACCCTGGCACAGGCGCAGGCTTCGTTTGGTGCTGCCCGCACCGCGATGCGCAAGTTCAAGGACGACGAGGGGCGCCCGCTCAACATCACGCCCAACGTGCTCCTGGTGCCGCCGGCACTCGAAGACACGGCCAATGCGCTGATGACGGTCGACCGCCTCGAGGACGGCAAGCCGAACCCGTACAAGAACACCGCCGAGGTGGTGGTCGACGCCCGGCTGACCTCCGACACCGCGTGGTTCCTCCTGGACACCACCAAGCCGGTCAAGCCGATCGTCTACCAGGAGCGAAAGAAGCCCAACTTCGTCGAGCAGACGGACACCAGCTCCGACAACGTCTTCATGCGCAAGAAGTTCAAGTTCGGCGCCGAGGCCCGCGCGGCCGGCGGTTACGGCTTCTGGCAGCTGGCGTACGGCTCCACCGGCCAGTAACCCACCCGTAAACGGCCATGACGGTGGCTTCACGGCCACCGTCAACGCCTGAGAAGGAGACACCGATGAACGAAGACAAGCACCAGAAGCTGCTCGGCGCGATGTCGCAGTTCGAGGAGAAGCCCAAGGTGGACGAAGCCGCCCAGGCCGCAGGCCTCGACAAGGTCAGCGCCGCCGAGCGCGACGCCGCCTGGGATGCTCACCAGCAACAGGCTGACCAGGGCGACCAGCCGGAACAGGACGGCGCGACGGCGACCGAGGATCCCGGTGCCTCGCCAACCGACCAGGGCGAGGACGTCGAGGCCATCTGGGTTCGCACCGTTCCCGGCGTGCGCCGCTTCCGCCGCGCCGGGATGGCCTTCAACGAGGCCGGCACCGGGGTCGCGCTGGAAGCGCTCACCGACGAGCAGCTGGCTGCCCTCGAGGCCGAGCCCAACCTGATCGTCGAGCGCAACACCTTCACTGACAACGCGGACTCGCAGGGCTAACCGATGGCCTACATCGCCCTGGCCGACCTGACCGAGCGCTATGGCGACGAGATCGTCCAGTGGGCCGACCGTGACAACGACGGCCAGCCCGACCCGGACTTCATCGCCGCCGTGCTGGCCGACGTGGACGCCGAGATCGATGCCCACCTGGCGGGCCGCTACAAGCTGCCGCTGACGAACATCCCTCGCATCCTCGTCCGCCTGGCCACCGCGCTCACCCGCGAACGCCTGGCCACCGCCAACGGCGCCCGCCTGGACGAGGAAGACCCCGTCCGCCGCGAGGCAGACGGCGCCCGCCAGACCCTGCGGGAGATCGCAGCGGGCCGGGCCCACATCGGCACGCCGCAGCCCGACTCGACTATCGGCCGGGTCCAGATGAAATCCGGCGGCCGCCACTGGGGCCGCAATGAGTCGACGGGGTACCTGTGATGGATTTCCTCGAATTGGAAGCACCCATCAAGGCCCGACTGGAAGCGGGCGTTGGCGAGTCGGTCAAGGTGTTCACCGCCCCGGATCTGGACGGTGTCGCTGCCGGCAATCGGCCAGCTCCAGCCGTGGACCTGCTGTATCGCGGCTACCGCCCGAAGGACGGCAACGCGGCCGGTGGTTTCGCCGTGATCGAGCAGACCTGGTGGACGGTGATCGCGGTGCGCAACCGTCGGCATGTCGCCAGCGGCAATGCCGCCCGAGCGGAAGCCGGACCGATCGCTGGAGCCGTCATCAAGAGCCTGCTCGGCTGGGCGCCCACGGGCGCCAAGGCCATGGCCATCGCACCCGCACCCCAAGCCGGCTATGACGCGGGCTACTTCTACCTGCCAATCGCCTGGACCACCCAACTGAACGTGAGGACTGACGCATGCGCATCAAGCTGACCAAACCCCACCGCCACGCCGGCCGCGACTATCCCGCCGGCGCGGAGATCGACCTGCCCGAACGCAAGGCCAATTGGCTGATCGGCCTCAAGCGTGCCGAAGCCATGGGCAAGGCCAAGCCGACCACCACTGAGGAGACCAAGCGATGAAACGCATGATCTGGGATGGCCAGGGCCCCGTGTTCCTGGGCAAGTACGACCCCGACAACGGCACGCCGGAGATGGGCTTCCTCACCGGCCTGTACCAGGTGGGCTGTGGCACCCGCACGCTCACCACCACGCCGAGCATTGAGCGCAACACCATCAACGAATCGTGCACCGGCAAGCGGTTGCCGTTGGCGCAGCTGACCAGCGCGCGCTCGTTGTCGGTCAGCCTCGCCATGCAGCAGTTCGACGGCCGCACGCTGGCCAAGGGGCTGGCGGGCGAGCATGTCGAGAAGGAAGCCGGCACGGTCACCGACGAGGTTTTGCCGACGCTCAACCCGGGCGACTACTTCTTCCTCAAGCACCCGAAGGTCAGTTCGGTGGTGATCGAGGACTCAGCCACCACGCCGACCGAGTACGTCGCTGGCACGCACTACGTCGTCGAGGACGCGGACCATGGCCGCTGCAAGCTGATCGAGCACCCGGCCGGCCAGGAAGGCCCGCTCAAGGTCGATTACGAGTACGGCGCCTACGGCAACATCGCCGCGTTCTCCGCCGAGGACGTGCAGACCGGGATCATCTTCAACGGCACCAACCAGGAGGGCTACAAGGGCCGCGTGATCATCCCGCGCCTGAACCTGGCCATGGGCGGCGACTTCGGCTGGATCTCCGACGAAGCCGCATCCCTGGAGCTGTCCGGCCAGGCGCTTTTCGTGCCCGAGCTGGAGAACGATGCGGACTTCGGCCCGTTCATGCGCGTCGACGCGCTGCCGGTGTAAGCCATGAGCCTGATCAGAACGCGATGTGAAGAGCTGCAGGACGGGCGCCGGGTCGAGGTCAAGGAGCTGACCATTGCCGAGATCCGGTCGTGGCTTGCCGAACTCACCGAGCGGCTCGAGCGCAGCTTCGATGAGGAGGCAGCCAGCGAGCCGGTCGACCTGGTCGACGAGCACCTGCTCGAGGACATGACCCTCGACGACCTGGTGCGCATGACCAGCCTCGACCACGACGGCATCAATGAACTGTCCCAGTCGGCAATCGACCAGATCGCCGCCACGGCGCGGGAGCTCAACCCGCATTTTTTCGGGATGCGCCGGCGGCTGCTGGCTCGGTCCGGGGAAGTTCGTTCCGCGAGCGTCGCGACGAACTGATCCGCAATGCCTGCATCCTGGCCCGCGCGGGCCATGGCGCCGGCGTCTGGGATTACCCATGGCCCATCTACCTGGCCGCCGTTCAGGAACTGTCCGACGACCAACCGACCTGACCCGTCCCCAACGGTACCTCGATGAACAGTGATCTCGACCTGGCAATCCGGCTGAATCTCGACGCCTCGCGGGGTAAAACCAACCTCGCGGCATTCGAGAATGCCTTCCGTCGTGCCCTGCGAGGCATGGGCCGGAGCAGTGCAAAGGTCGATGCGATCGAGAAGCTGGCCAAGGATGCCCGCGAGGGCAAGGTGGCCATCAACGCGCTGGACAAGGAGACCGCCGGCCTCCTGAAGACCCTGCGCCAGGGTCAGCGTGCCGCCAACGCCCGCGACATTCTCGGCCTGCGCGACCCGGCCACCATCCGGCGAGAGATCCGATCGGTTCGCCAGGCCTACGAGGATCTGCGCAAGAGCGGCACAGCCTCGGCCCGCGAGCTGGCCAACGCCAACCGGCGCATGAATGATCAGATCCGCGACCTGCGCCGCGAAACCAACGGCTGGACCGACTCGATCGGCCGCATGCGTGGTGAGCTCGCCGGTGCCATCGTCACCCTGGGGGGGCTCGGGTACGGGATCAACGCCCTGTACGACAAGTCCGCAAAGTTCAGCGAGTCGATGGGCGAGGTCTCCACCCTGCTCGACGATACCAGCGGCATGCCGGCGCTCACCCGTGAGGTGCGGGCACTCACCCGCGAGTACGGCGGCGACGTCAACAAGAACGCCAAGGCGCTGTACGACATCATCTCCGCAGGTGCCGAGGGTTCCGCCGAGGCCATGGGCACGCTCGATACCGCCAACCGCTTGGCGATTGGCGGCGTCACCGACGTGTCGATCGCCGCGGACGGCCTTACTTCCGTGCTCAACGCCTACAACATTAAGGCATCCCGAGCCGGGGAAGTGTCGGACAAGTTCTTTACCGCCGTTCGCCAGGGCAAGACGACCGTGCCGGAGCTGGCACAGTCCATCGGTCAGGTGGCACCACTGGCATCGACTGCCGAGGTGGGGCTCAGCGAGTTGCTCTCCGCGATCGCCGCCCTGACGGCTGCTGGCGTGAAGACACCGCAGGCCATCACCGGCATCCGCAGCGCGATCAGCAACATCCTCAAGCCGAGCAAGCAGGCCACCGACCTGGCTGCCGAGCTTGGCATCCAGTTCGACGCGCAAGCCCTCAAGGCCCGCGGCCTTTCCGGCTTCCTAGAGGACGTGGCGCAGGCCACCCAGGGCAACACAGAGCAGATGAGCCTCCTGTTCGGTGACGTCGAGGGACTCAATGCCGCCCTGGCGCTGACTGGCAATGCCGCCGATTCGTTCTCGGAGTCCATGGGCGCCATGGAGGATTCCGCCGGCGCCACCGATGACGCGGTGGCCAAGATGATGGACACGCCGGCCCGGAAGAAAGCCCGTTTTAAGGCGGCCGTAAACGACGTTCTGTTGTCCCTTGGCGATGCGGCAACCTCCCTGACCCCGCTGCTCGACGGGCTGACGGAGCTGATCGGCCGATTCAACGAGTTGCCCGAGCCGGTGCGTGCGTCAGCGGCCACGGTTGCCCTGTTGCTGGGTGCTGCCGTCCCGGCGGCGATCGCCATCCGATCGATTGCCATCGCCGCCGGGCTGGCAACGGCCGGGATGCGCAGTCTGATCTCGCCAATAGGCGTCTGGAGAACGAGCGCGACGGTGGCTGCAGGAGCCACGGCCACCTACAACGCACGGCTCACGACCCTCGGGGCGACAGCCGGTCGCACCGGTAAAGCGCTTCGTTCGATTGCGTTAAGCAAGGCTGGTGTCGCGGGTGTATTCGGCTTCACCGCCATCGAGGTGCTGCGCCTGGCCGATGCCATGAAGGAAGCGGCCGAGGTGGAGGAAGAGTTGGCCCGTGCCCGCGAGCGTCGCCAATCCGAACGCCAGACCACCATGGACATCAACGCCGGGTCTGCCGACGTGGAGCGCAAGAGCCGCGAGCAGCTGGAGGCCATGACGGCGTTCGAGCGCGACGTCTACCAGCGCCGCCTGCAGGAGGCCCGGGATTACTGGGCGGCCCGCCGCGACCTGATTGCCGAATCCGGCGCAAAGGCCTACCAGATGCTGGCCGACATGAAGGGCCGCGCGCCCACCGACGAAGAGCTTGAGTCGGCGACAGGTGAAGAGTGGACAGGGGGTATTCTTGACTCGGGGCTCGCCGCCGCCCGCCGCGCCCGCGAATACGCCGAGGCCAATCGCGAGCTCGCGGATCTCGATGCAGACCGCGAGGACGCCCTGCGGGACCACCGCGACCGGGTAGCGCAGGTGCGCACCGAGATCCGCGACGATCTGAAGACCAAGCTCGATGCCGAGATCAAGGCCTATGAGGACGCCAACAAGCGCGTCCGCGAGCTACAGAACGAGCGCGAGGGCATCGAGGGCGGGTTCGCCGACACGCGCCGGGCCCTGGACAACTTCGGCGTCGACCCGGGCGAGCCCGAACAGCGGGATCTCGTCGACCTTGATCGCAATGCCCGGACTTCATTGCAAGAAGGCGATTACGACGCCGCCAAGCAACAGGCCGAGCAGGCCCGGCAGCTGATCGACCAGCTGGCCCGTTCCGGCGAGGGCGATCTGCGTCAGCTGCGCACCTATCTCGCCAGCGTGGAGAAGACCGCGCTGGAGGCGCAGGCCGGAGAAGAGAAGAAGGCTCAGGCCGACGTGGACAAGGCCATCGAGAAGGTCCAGGGCGTGAAAGAGGATCTCGCCTGGCTCGAGCAGATAAGCATCGGCTTCGACACGGAGGGGGCGACGCAGTCGGCCGACCAGCTGCGTACCGCATTGCAGAAGCGCTTGCAGGACAACCCGCTGGTCATCCCCGTGACCACCAGCGACCTTAGTGGCAACGGCGAGAAGCCGCCCGGCTATGCCACCGGCGGCGAGCTGCGCGGACCGGGCACGACCACCTCGGACTCCTTCCTGATCCGCGCCTCGGATCGCGAATACATGATCCGGGCGGCCGCTGCCAAGCGCCTGGGCAAACCGCTGCTCGACTACCTCAACCGCCACGGCCAGCTCCCGCGCGGCTTCGCCACGGGCGGGATGATCACCCGGCTCTCGATGCCCACCGCACGCCTGCCGTCTCCGACGTCGGCCGCAGGAGGCGACACGCTCTATCTCTCGCTGCCCGGCGGCCAGCAGGTCGGCCCGGTGACCGCGCAACCGGACGTCACCCGTGACCTCAAGCGCGCGTCCGCCATGTTCGGAGGGGCCCGCCGATGACCGGTTACTGGAAAGACCCGAGCACCCTGACCGCCACCAGCGGCACCGTCTGGCTCGACCCGCTGACGATCAACGGCGTGGCGCTGGGCGACACCGAGCAACTTGACCCCCAGGTGAGCGTCTCGCCCCTGGGCGGGGCGACCACCCACCGGCTGTCCGACGGCAGCGCCGCCCGGCAGACCGTCTGGCGCAAGCGCCGGGTGCGGATCAGTGGCACCGGCTGGAAGCCGCCGAGCCTGTCGGCCGTCGACTGGTCCGGCCCGGTCACCATCGCCGGGCAGAACCTGGCAGAACCCGTCACCGGTTTCTCCGACGGCCCCGAGGAATCGTTCGATCAACAGCGCGCCGAATGGCGCTGGACCCTGACCCTGGAGGAATCATGACCCAGCGATTCATCAACAACTGGAGCGGCAAGCGGCTGGCTGCCCCGCTGGCCGCCGGCGGGGCCACGGCCACCGTCCCGGCGGCCGATGCCGCGCAGATCGCTGCGGCCCTTAACGGCCCGGCCGACTGGGTGCTCCTGACACTGGACGACGGGCAAGGCGGCGTGGAGATCGTGCGGGTGGCGGCGGCCGACGGTTCGACCGGCGAACTCGGATTAATCAAACGCGGGGACGAGGGCACCACGGACACCGACTGGCCCAGCGACACGCTAATCGAGGCCCGCCTGACCGCCGCCACGCTGGCATGACTCCACCCCGACGCGATCCTGACCGACGGTACCGACGTGCTCGTCGGTTCGGACGGCCTTGTCCTGACCGAATAACCCAGAGGAGAACGACTCATGGCGCAACACATCATCACCGGCAGCGGCGCACCGAGCGCCCGCCCGGAGCACCCCGGCCAGCACTACGTGGACGAGTCCGCCTCGCCGCGTGTGACCTACATCGGGCTGGACACCGACCCAGAGGCCCCAGTTGCCGAATGCTGGCAAGAGGTTGGTTCAGGCGGTGGAAGCAGTGGCGGCACGCTGGCGTGGTTTACCGATCTTATGCTAGAGCCGACCAACGGTGGGGAGTATGTCCACGATGGGGCCGGTGACGGCAGTCAAGTTGTCGTTGACTTCTTCTCCCTGAATCTCGAAGCGCAGGACTTGCCCTTTACCTGTCGCGTCAAAGCCCTGAACGGCAATGGGGGGATTAACTACTCCGGGCCTTGGGATTCAGAATTTATCGCCCTTGATGACGGCTTGAACATGGATACCGCCGGTGAGATCAACGTGAACGGTGATGTCACCGACTGCGCAGGCATCGACATGGAGTTCGGGGCGGTTTACTCGTCCCTCGGCGGCAGCACGCAGCCGCCGGGTCAGATCGTCCTGACAGCGAAAGCTCGCATACTCAAGCAGCCGGGTGGCGGCGCGGCCTAATCGTCGATGAACCAGCACCCGCTCAACTCGACGGCGATCAATGCCGAGTCGGAGCCGGATTGCCAGCCGACCGGGGCGCTAAACACGGCCTCGATCAACAGCACAGCAATCGGCGGCGGGTCGGCCTGCGCCTCGGCACCCTCCGCACCCGACTACGAGGTGGGCCAGCCGGCCGTCGAGTTGCGGCTGTCGGTGTACTCGGTCGGTGCGCCGATCGCGACGCTCGATCTCGAGCAGTGGGCGGTCGGCACGCCCACGCTGTCGATCGCCGCCAGCGTGTCGGCACCCACCGGCCAGCCTCGTGCCTATCTGCGACCGCGGCTCTACGCCGTCGGCCAGCCCACCGCCGGGCTGGCGACAAGCGCCGGCATGGTGATCGGCACCGGCAGCCCGTCGGCGGCGTTGGTGGCACGCACCTACACCGCCGACCAGCCGACCGGGGGTCTGCTTGCGCGTGTCATCGGTGAAATCGACTGGTCGGACGTGGCCGCCTCGCAGCGGTGGTCGGTGGTGACGCGCATCGACGGCGCCGAGGTACTGACCGCGGGCGCAATCGAGATCGAGGCGGAGGAATCCAGCGCGCGGCTGTGCACGCTGTCGGTGGTTGGCCCGCCGGCGCATGACGTCGGCCACCGCGTCGAGGTGACGCTGCACGTGGGCGATCATATCGAGCCGATGTTCCGTGGCGAGATCACCGAGCCGGAGTATGACCCGGCGCGGGGCCTGACCACCTACACGGCCACCGATCAGATCCAGCAGCGAATCGATGCGCTCTCCCGCGAGCAGATCGACGCTCTGACCCCGGAGGCGACCACCGCCCGCGACAACGAGGATGAAGGCTGGGACTACCTGCGCCACCGCCTCGAGTCGTGGCCGGGCAGCCTGGACCTGACCCGCGACGGCCAGTTCCGCGCCACTCGGTGGGACGACGCCGAGCCACTGGCCAACCCGATCCCAGCCGCGATCGACGGCAGCGAGAGCCTGTCGTTGGTGAGCGCCGACCAGATCCGCAACCGGGTCGTCCTGACCGCTCGGCTCTCCTGGCTGCGCCTGGCGGCGCGAGTGCACGACGAGACCTGGACGGCGCCGTACTCGATCTGCGAGTTCCTGACCGGTCGTGGGCTGGGCTACCAGCCGTCCTTGCCAAGCACCGACACGATTGCAGAGGCGATCGAGTCGGCCGGCTGGCAGGTGGAGTCGGCGAACTCGCAGCAGATCGTCCGCAGCGACACCGGCTCGGTGAGCTGCGATGGCCAGCGTATCGGTCTGGTGGGTGAGTTCGACGCGGTGCGGCAGGCCAGCTGGACACTCTCGCGGCGGTACTCGCGATCGATGCAGGCCGAGATCGGCCTGACGCTTGAGGCACCCGAGAGCGTGTCCCGGTTCGGCGAGCGCCCGCGGTCCGAGCGCCTGACCTACCGCGAGGACTACGACGACTCGGCGTGGCGATCCACCGAAGGGCCGCTGGCCGATGACATGGGGCCGCTGGATGCCACCGACCCGCGAGGGGATCACGTGCACGACACGCTCGACCAGGCCGGCGTCGAAGCCATCGTGACCGACGCGATCAACCGCGCCACCCGCGAGATGGCCTCGGCCCACCGACGCACCAGCCTGACGCTCGAGACCCTGGTGCGCCCGGACATCGAGCGACACCACCGCCCGACGGCACAGCTGCCGTCCATCGAGGCGGCCGGCAAGATCGCGCGCATCGTCCATCGGCTGGACACCGACGCCGGCGGCGCCACCACCGAGCTCGAGCTGCGCGTTTTCCGCGGCGGCACCGGGGATCGCATCCAGACTGACTGGACTGGCCTGGGGGCGCTGGCCATCGGCCAACTGCCGACCCGCGAGGACGACGCCGAGGCGCTGCCCGCGCCGGGCACCTACGTCGGCGGGCTGGCCGAATCCGAGCCCGAGTCCGAGGACTGGCAGGGCTGGATCTTCAACGCCAACACGGAGACCGGGTGGTGGGCAGATGAATCAACCTATGACCCGAACGCGCCGGAAAACGAGACCTACCAGACAGGTTTTGCCGTGCGCACGCCGCCGATCACCTTGCCCGACCAGGAGGACGCCGACCTGCGCACCGAGCGCTGCATCGCCGTGACCCTGCCCGAGGACCCGCTGATACTCACAGGAGCCTGACCCATGACCGTGTCGCTCAAGTTCTACGCCGACAGCTCGCTCACCACGCCGCTCGACAGCAACCCGCTCACACTCGACCGGGAGATCGGCGGCAATCCGGTCGACGTGCGTGTCTACGTCGGGTCGACCGCATCCGGCCGCTACTTCGTGCCCGACAACAGCGGCGATTCGCAGATCATCGCGACCATCACGGACAGTGACGCCGGCGCCGGGTTCGCCCCCGAGGACATCGCGCTGGCGCTCACGCAAAGCGGTCTCGATTCGGCCACGCCCGGTGACCCACTCGACCTCGGCGACCAGATCGACAGCGGATCGGCCAACGCCATCGCCGTGTGGCTGCGCTTTTCCGGCGAATCCGGCACACCGAAATCCAGCGCGGATCTCGGCCTGACGCTCAACCCCGTGCGCGAGTACGCCAGCTGATGAGCCGCCGGGATCTCCAGGAGGCGATCCAGGACCTGGTTGACCGAGGCCAGGCCAAGACGCCCGACTTCCAGCCCCACCGGCCACGTGACGGGGTCAAGCCAGGCCGAGCCAAGACCGCGCCCAAGCCAACGGGCAATACCGCCGGCATTGCCAGCCCGCTGACCGAGCCGGACGTGACCGCGCGTGAGTACCACGACACCGAGCTCGTCACCAGTGCCGACGGGCTGTTTACGCTGCCCGTAAAGCCGTTGAAAAAGCTGGTGATGGCGGATGCCAACGGGGCCGAAGTGGTGATGGAGTTCGCCGCGCCGGAGCCCGATCAATGATCGTCGAGGAACCGCACGGCCTCGCCGAACACGACGACGAGCGGCCGTTTGGTTGCCCATACCATGGGCCCGTGGTGGAGGGGGAGTTGCGGCTGGAAAATGGCGAGTCTCGTCCTTACCCACAGCCCGAGCGGCAAGAAAGCTCTGGCAGCTCCCCAACGGACCTTGCGGGGCGCGTGCTGGCGTTATCGCCACCTTGGGCCCAGGGTGCCAATCCATCGGCAGAGGATCTAGCCGCTGGTCGGACATGGCCGGCAACCGCGCTTTTCTCGGGAGTCAGGCTCCAGTACGGGGGGCGCAATCTGGCTGAGCGCGCTTCGGAGTGGGTCTATGCCGAAGCGGAAGGCAGGACCTGGACTGTAACGCCCACGGGTCTTGTCTCGTCGGATCAGCCAACCAGCGTCGCTTTCCGACTTACCCGGCTCGGACACATGGGCCCCATTCCCGACGAGGAAGGGGAAAGCTGGCGCGAAATTTCGATCGAGATCCCGGCTACCCGCCCCCCTTGGGAGGTGACGATCCCGGCGGGCACTTCCGGCCTGAGCGGGGGCACGGTGATCCCCGGCGCGTACCCGTACATCGGAAGCTACAAGTCAGACGGGGTACGCCGGTGGCTGCACACGATGTTCGTTTCGGACATCGCTCCTCAACGGGGGCATCAGGCCATTCTGGTTCACGCGCTGCGCTCGGAATACAACCCACCGGTGTTCACCCCGATGCCCATCCTGAGTGCGCTCTTGATCGACCTGGAAGCGGGCACCGCCGAATCGCTGTACTTGCACGATCCGGTCCCACACCGAATCCCTGACCCGGAAACCTACTTCCTCGATCAGCAGCCGGAATACCAGGTGCCGATCTCCGACCTGACCAGCACCTCGACGTTCGCCTGTGCCCAGGACGGCGAGACAATGGAAGAGCGGATCTACGAGTACACCCACACCGAAACCCGAACCGACACCATCGACGGCGAGGGATACAACACCTATCAACGCCGACAGGAAACGCTGCTGCTGGCAGCGGGGTTCACCGAAGCGGGGGCTGTCGATCTCGTCACGCTGGAGCATGAGCGTGAGTTTACGGCGGCGTTCGAGCAGAACCTCAGTTACTCAGGACGGCGGGTGGTGCATTCCCGTCCTGACGGCAGCGACGCCGACTGCCCGACTGGCGTGATCGAGGATTCGAGAACGATTGTTTGGGGGATGACCACCACGGAGTCCGATGTGAGAGCTCTGGTGATTCAGTCGACGGCTCGGGGCGTGCTGCGCGAATTCACTAGCCGGAGGGACCAAATCACGCACTGCGTCCCTTGCCAAGCACCATCGTCTGGCTCTCGACTCGATACTGACCCTGACAATCCGCCCGATCGAACGGAATCAGGGTCCGGGCCCGCCCTGGACTATTCGGCTTACGCTGAAACCCAGGGCTATCTCTGGCCCAGGTACCGTTGCCTGCAAAGCATCGATTTCGATTACGTCGACGACCCGGACATGCGGATCAGATGCCGACTTGGGGCGGCCTTGGTGATGAGTCCGTACGGCGAGCAAAACCGCTGGCTGTACCACACTCGGTTTGGCGTACGCGATCCCGCCGACGTCCTCGCTGACGCAGAGAATGAGTCAACCGGCCTGGAGATGAGCCGACTCTCGATCCATCCGATTACGGGCGAGATCGTGTCTGGCGGGCTGTTCGATCGTGTGTGCTGGGTCTGATCACGGGATCTCGAGGTAACGCTTGAAAGGGCCTTCCGGCAATTGAAGGCGCTCTTCAGATAACCACCCCCAAACCGTATCGCGCTCGGCGTTCAACCGCTGTCGATCATCCAGATCATCCGCGCTGAGAGGATCCCGACTCTCTAGCTTTCGGTTCTTGGACTGGAGAACGCTGGCCTGATCCATGATGTGCTCAACGTAGCTGTGTACGTCGGAGCGATACAGGAACTGGGAGCGAACCTTCTCCTTGATGAGGCGGTCATAATCCTCAAGCCTTACATCACCGCGCTCGCACACCGTGGAAAGGAAATCGGCCGTGGCCCGGTAGAGGGCCATCCGGTCGTCGTGTAGCTCGTGTCGGCGTCGGAGCTCATTGGTTCGCCACTGGGCATAGGCAATCCATGCCACCACGCCCGCGATCACCGGCACCAGCGCAGCGGACACGGCCTCCACGACGACGGAAAAGGTATCCAGGCTCACGGCTGCCAATCCTGCGACCAGTACGAGACCCGGCCGTCACGGAAGGTAACGGAGTTCAGCAGCGAGTCGTAGCCGTTGCGCCGCCAGTATCGCCAGGTCTCGCTGCCCGAGTTGATGTCGGTCTCGTCCGGATCACCCCAGGCATCGCGCACGTCCGATTTCGTCATGCCCTCGATCACCCGGTCGTCCATCTTCGCGTCGCGGACCTTGGCCTCCCACTCGTCGCGGGCCTTCTTGTCCAGCACCGCCTGGCGGCGGCGGTCCATATTGGACTGGATCTCGGCCTCGCGCTGGCGATCGTACTCCTCGGCCATCCGCCGCTGCGCCTCGAGCGGGTCACCCGCCGACAGCGGCGCCTCGTGCCCCTCGTCATGCAGCTGCACCTGCTCGCTGGGAGTATCTGGACATGGCATGTCGGAAAAGGTCACCGCCCCGTCAGGCCCGGTGCACTTGTACGCGGCGGCCTGGGCGGCGCCGGCGGCGGTGAGCAAAGCGATGGTGAATAGGGAGCGCAACATGGCGTCCTCCTTGTGCCATGCGGGCGTCACAGCCCGATCTTGGTTGGTGATGATCTTATGGATCAGCTGTTCATTCTGTTCAGAAAACCATAGGAAGACAACTGAGCCGGTGGGTCTGGTTTATACCGGTCACTTAGCGTCTAACTGACCGCGTCCCTCTGGAAGGTCGCCATCATGCGCGACAACCTGAAGAAGCGACCATCAGACGGGAGATGACCATGCCAGAACACGACCTAAAACGGCCTTTCAGCCATCGATGCACACAGGTAGTCGATCTATGCCGCCGGATTGGACCATGCGTGTGTTTCTTCATCGTGGTGATCAACGGGTGAAACCGCTGAAGGGTTTCGAGGCGCGGGCGATGGGGAGGGAACGTAATCTGAAATGGAAAAGGGCGACCTGGCATTGGCTGCCACCAATACCAAGCCCCTGAACCCACGGGACGCCGCCCGTGAGAGCAGACAAGGCCCTTCCAGCCACTAGCGGCAAAAGGAGCCTATCACGAAGGAGCTTTCACCGGTGGCCAATCCCATCATCCCGTGGATGGGCGGCAAACGTCGCCTCGCCCGTCGAATTATCCCCCTTATCCCGTCCCACGAATGCTACGTCGAGCCCTTCGCGGGCGCCGGCGCGATCTTCTTTCGCAAAGACCCGAGCAAGGTCGAAGTCCTCAACGATGTCGACGCCGATCTGGTCAATCTGTACCGCGTGGTTCAGCACCATCTCGAGGACTTCGTTCGTCAGTTCAAGTGGGCCCTAATCTCGCGCCAGTCATTCCTCTGGAACCAGCACGCTGACCCGGACGGACTGACTGACATTCAACGGGCGGCGCGGTTCTACTACCTCCAAAAGCTCACCTTTGGTGCCAAGCCGACAGGCCGGACATTCGGTGTCTCCACAACAACTCCGCCGCGGCTGAACTTACTGCGAATGGAACAGGATCTGAGTGAAGCCCACCTGCGACTGTCACGCGTGGTAGTTGAGCGCCTGGATTGGTTGGAATGCATGCGCCGTTACGACCGCCACGGCACGTTCTTCTACTGCGACCCTCCATACTGGGGGACCGCCGGATACGGCAAATCCAAAGACCTGAATCTCGATCACTACGGGGAACTGGCCAAGCAGGCCAGAGACGGCAAGGCCAAGGTCATGGTCAGCATCAACGACCACCCCGATATCCGGGAGGTTTTTCGCGGCTTCGACATGACCGAACTGGACATCAACTACACCGTCGGTGGCAAACGCAAAGCAGCAAAGGAACTGCTCATCCGGTCATGGCATTAAGCCTTCGGGGCGTGCACGTTAATTCGCAAATCTGCGCAAACTATCGCGCCGCTTTACACTTCAGCGGCCCGGTTGGTTTCGGGCGGCCATTAGGAAGGCCTGCACGAATCGATGGCTTCTCTGGCTTGCGGGTTCGTTCGCAATCAAGGCGCCGGACCGACGGCGGGCTCGTTGCCCGCCGAGGGACGGCAACGCCGAGTGCGGGCGAACCCGCGAGCCCCATAGGGCGGGCCGCCATGGGGTCATCTGCGGCGTTGCGGCCCTTGTAAAGGGCGACGGCCCTTCACGGCGGACCGCGCCTTGCATCTGGCCCCATGGCGGTCCCGCAGAGATGCTATCGATTCGTGCAGGCCTTCCTTAGCGCCTCGTATTCCTCCGGGGCGAGGATCTGGCGCAGGTCGACGAAGCGGCCGCTCTCGAAGTCCTTCAGGCCCGGCAGGGCCGCGAGGATGCGCTCGGCGGCCGCGCCGGGCGATAGCAGGGTCTCGGTGCCGCGGGCGGCGTGGATGCGCTCGAGGGCCGGAAAGCGCTCGGTGTCGTTGATGTCGCACAGGGTGTCGATGATGCGCGTGTCGATCAGCCCCGGCGCGATTGCTGCCACGTGCGTGTTCGGGAATTCGTGGGCATACAGGCGGCAGAGCATGTTCAGGGTCGCCTTGGACAGGGCGTAGCCGCTCCAGCCGCGGTTGCCCAGCACGGCTGCGCCCGAGGAAATGGCGACGATCTGGTCGATGGCGATGCCGGAGTCGAGCAGCCAGTCGAGGATGATTTTGTTCGACCAGACGTTGATGTCCATGATCTCGCGCAACCGCTCGACCGACACGCGGCTCATGTCCTCGATCTCGCCCAGGATGCCCGCATTCAATACCACCAGCTCCAGGTGGTCCACGCCGGCCAGCAGTTGGTCCAGGGCCGGACCGATGGCGGCAAAATCGGCCAGGTCGCAGTGCACGTCCACGACCCGGTCGGCCAGTGCGGCACAGCCGCGGCGGCTGCAGCCGAAGACCCGGTAGTCGCGATCGAGCAGGGCGTGGCTCAGGCCGAGGCCCAGGCCGCTGCTGTTGCCGGTGACAAGGGCATTGGGTTGCGTCATGGGCTACCTCGTTGCGCGTTGCTTGGTGTGGTCGCCCAGCGGGCGGGACGAGGCCGCGTGCGGCTGGTCTGCTGCGATGCGGTCACGCCCTTCGCGCTTGGCCAGATACAGGGCGCGATCGGCCGAGGCAATCAGATCGGTGAGTGTCTGCTCGCTGGCCTCGCGAACGGCGAATCCGGCACTGGCCGTGATTTTTTGGTTCGCCAGCGGTGGGTCCCAGACCGTCTCGACCAGCGCGTCCCGTAGGCGGCTGACCAGGTCAAAGGGCTGCTCGTCGTGCGTGATGGGCAGCCCGATCAGGAATTCCTCGCCACCCCAGCGCATCGCGATGGCCTCCATCGGCACCTCGCTCCGGATGATGGCACCCAGCCGTTGCAGCACCCGGTCACCGACCAGGTGGCCGTAACGGTCGTTGATCCGCTTGAAGTGATCCAGGTCGAGCGCGATGACGGCGAGGGTCTGTTCGCCGTCAGGCAGATGGCGCCTGAACAGCCCGCCCAGCAGCTCCATGCCCCGGCGCCGGTTGAGCAGGCCGGTCAGTGCGTCGTGGTCGGCCTCACGTTGCAGCCTCGATTCCACCGTCTTGGCATCCGTTTCGTCGTGGACGAGACCGGTGACCCGCGAGGGGCGACCGTCGGCATCCCATTCGACCACGGAGCCGCGATCGTGGACCCAGAGATAATGGCCATTGCGATTGCGCAGGCGGTACACCGCCTCGAAGTGATGCCGCTCGCCCTTGAGGTGATCCTCGAGCATGGTCAGGACCACCGGCAGGTCCTCGGGGTGGACGTTATCCTTCCAGGTCTCGATCACCTCGGGCATCTCCTCCGGGCCGTAGCCCAGCAGACTGTGCAGTCGGGGACTGAACACCAGGCGTTCCTCGGCCGGGTACCAGTCCCAGACGCCGTCGGCCAGGTCGTGCAGGATCTGCCAGCGATCTCGCGAGGAGGCATCCGGTTCGGCAACGCCGGGGCGGCGACGGATGTCACGGGCCACGGAAATGAAGCGTTCGTGGCCGTCCACGGTGGCGACCGAGGTGACCACCTCGACCGGCATCTCGCTGCCGTCGGCGCGGCGGTGCGAGCCAATGAAGCGATAGGGGGATGCCTGCCGGATGACCTCGGCGATCTCCGACCAGGCGGGCATGCCGTGAACGGCCGTCTGCAGGGAAAGCACCGAGTGTTCCAGCACGTCGTCGCGCTCCAGCCCCAGGTCGTCGTGGGCGGCGCGATTGCAGTCGACGATCCGGGACGTGGCCGGGTCGATCACGTAGACGGCATCGGGCAGGGCGTGCAGCAGCGAGATGCTCGAGTCATCCATGACGATTGGGAATGCCGGTAGTGATAGTGGGGCTATTCTTGCAGCTTATCCGGTGATTACCAATCCCGTCAGCGTATCTCGGCAAGCAACTGGCGCATCATGCCATCGGCGCGATTGCCGTACCCGCCACCGAAGAGGTTGAAGTGGTTGAGCACGTGGTAGAGGTTGTAGAGCGTCTTGCGCACCCGGTAGCCGGGGTCCAGCGGCAGGTGGGCCTGGTAGGCGCGGTAGAAGCCGGGCGAGAAGCCGCCGAACAGTTCGGTCATGGCGATCTCGGCCTCGCGATCGGCGTGGTAGGTGGCCGGGTCGAACAGCACCGGGGTGCCGTCGGTCAGCGCGCCGTGATTCGCCCCCCACATGTCGCCGTGGATCAGGGCGGGGTAGGGGCGGTAGTCGGTGAACAAGGCGGGCAACGCCTCGATCAGTTCCTGGCCGGCATCGATGGTGCGGGCGGCAAGTCCGCGTTCGGCGGCCCACTCGAGTTGCGGCGCGAGGCGCCGCTGACCGTAGAACCGGGCCCAGTCGTCGTCCTCGCCATGTAGCTGGGGCATGGCGCCGATGAAGTTGTCTTCCGGCCAGCCGAAGGCCGGCTGCGGTTCGGCGTGCAATTCGGCCAGCGCCTCGCCCAGGGCGGTGTCATCGACCGGGCCGAGATCGAGCCATTCGAGCAGCAGGTAGGCCACGCCGTCCACGCTGCCGGTGGCGATCACCTGCGGGGTGCGGATGCGGGTGCCCAGGGCCTCGAGTCCGCGCGCCTCGACCGGAAACATGCCGTCACCGCGGTCGGCATGGGTCTTGACGAACAGCGGGGCGACATCGGTTTCCAGGCGGGCGGCGTCGGCGATGCAGCCCCCACCGACGGACTGGTGTCCCCGCAGCGCGAGGTGGGGGTGTTCGGCCAGCCTTGCCCCCAGGTCCCCGGCAGGCGTATCGGCGTTCTGAAGGCCCGTCAGGGCGTCATTGAGCAGAGTCTGGAAGTCGGGTCGGACAGCCATGGCGTTGGTAGAGCTCTTCCTGCTTGGTTTCAATCCAGTCCTGGACGGTCGCATTGATCTCGCTGGCGGTGCGCCCCTCGGTCTCGATCGGCGGGCCGAAGACGACGTGGATCGTGCCGGGGCGCATGAGGAAACCCTGCTTGGGCCAGAGACAGCCGGAATCGATGGCCACGGGAATTACCGTGGCCCGTGCGTGGACGGCCAGCTTGGCCCCGCCCATCCGATAGTGCGGCCGGGCGCCCGGGCGGGTGCGGGTGCCCTCGGGGAAGATCACCACGTCGCGCTTCTGGGCAAGCGCCGCGGCCCCCTTTTCCATGATCTGATCCAGGGCCTGGCGCCCGGCGGCGCGATCGATGGCAATGGCCTCGATCCCCTGGAGCCCCCGGCCGAAGACGGGAATGCGCAGCAGTTCACGCTTGAGCACGAAGGCCGCCAACCGCAGCACCGTCGGCAGGAACATCGTTTCCCAGGTCGACTGGTGCTTGGCCAGGATGAGGCTGCCCCCTTCCTTGGGCAAGTGGTCAAGACCCTCGACCTCGTAACGGATGCCCGTGACGTGACGGGCGAGCCAGAGGATCGAGCGGCCGAAGGAGAACAGCCGGTAATAGCGCCGTTCCAGCGGCCTTGTCAGGCTGATCAGCAGCACCGGGATGTGCAGGATCAGCGACAGCGTGCCCAACACGTAAAAGCACGCCGTGCGCAGCCACGTGAGGATCGTCGGTTGGGTCACGACTGCAGCTGCGAGACGTCGGCGATGGCCAGGAACAGCGCGTTGAGCCGCGCCAGCAGCGCGAGCCGGTTGTCGCGCAGTGCCTCGTCCTCGGCCATGACCATGACCGAGTCGAAGAAGGCATCCACCGGCTCGCGCAGCGCGGCCAGCGTGCTCAGTGCGGCGGTGTAGTCACCCTCGGCCAGCAGCCCCTCCAGCCGCGGGCCGATCGCATCGAGTGCTTCCCACAAGCGTTGTTCGGCCGCCTCGACCAGACGCGCCTCGTCGACGCGCTCGGGAACGGGGCCGTCATGCTTCTTGAGGATGTTGGCGATGCGCTTGTTCGCCGCGGCGAGTGCCTCGGCCTCAGGCAGTTCGATAAAGGCGTTGACCGCCTGCATGCGCTGTTCGAAGTCCAGCGGTCGACGGGTGCCGGTCATCGAGACGGCCTGGAACACGTCGCTGCGGATGCCGCGATCGAGGCTGTAGCGATGCTGGCGCTCGGTGATGAACTCGAACACGCCCATGACGTGATCGCTCGCCTCGGGCACCTTGTCGGCGATGCCTGTCGCAGCCGCCTCGAGCAGCTCGACCAGGTCGAGGTCGAGCTTTTCCTCCACCAGGATGCGCAGCACGCCCAGTGCCGCGCGGCGCAGGGCGAACGGGTCCTTGGCGCCGGTGGGCGCCTGGCCGATGGCGAAGATGCCCATCAGCGTGTCGAGCCGGTCGGCCAGCGCCACGGCCTGGGCCACGCCACCCCTCGGCAGGTCGTCGCCGGCGCGGCGCGGGCGATAGTGGTCGTCCAGCGCCACCGCGACATCCTCGGGCATGCCCTCGTGACGGGCGAGGTAATAGCCGATGGTGCCCTGCAGGCCGGCGAACTCGCCCACCATCTGCGTCTGCAGGTCGCACTTGGACAGCCGCGCCGCGCGGCGGGCGGCCTGTGGGTCGGCATCGATGCGCTCGGCGATGAACTCGGCCAGTCGCTCGATGCGCAGCACCTTGTCGAACACGCTGCCCAGGCGTTTCTGGAAGACCAGCTGCTTGAGCGATTCGAGGTGCGACTCCAGCGGGGTCTTGAGATCGCCTTCCCAGAAGAACATCGCATCGGCGAAACGCGGCCGGATCACACGCTCGTTGCCGTGGCGCACGGCCTCGATGTCGCGGCTCTCGATATTCGCCACGGTGATGAACCACGGCATCAGCGCGCCGCTCTCGTCCAGGACGGGGAAGTACTTCTGGTCGTCCTGCATGGTGTACATCAGTGCCTCGTGCGGCACCTCGAGGAAACGGGCCTCGAACTGCCCGGCGACCGCCACCGGCCATTCGACCAGGGCGGTCACCTCGTCGAGCAGGCCCGGCTCGATGTGGGCCCGGCCGCCGATCTCGTCGGCCTTGGCGTTGACCTGCGCCTCGATGTGGGCGCGTCGCTCGGCGAAATCGGCCAGCACGTAGCCCTGCTTTTGCAGGGTGGCGGCGTAGTCGGCCGGGGTGGTGACGGTCAGCGCGTCCGGGTGGTGGAAGCGGTGACCAAAGGTCCGGTTGCCGGCGGCGTGACCGAACAGGGTCATGTCGACCACGTCCGTGCCATGCAGGGCGAGTGCCCAGTGAACCGGGCGGATGAACTCGGCGCGCGAGGTGCCCCAGCGCATGCGCTTGGGCGCCGGCAGCTTGTCCAGCGCCCGCTCGACGATCGCGGGGAGCAGGTCGGCGGCCGACTGACCCGGTTCGGTGTAGCGGTGCACCAGCCACTCGCCCTTGTCCGTCTTCATGGTCTCGAGCTGGTCGGGCTCGACGCCGCAGCCGGTGGCGAAGCCTTTCAGGGCCTTGGTCGGGTTGCCGTCGGCATCGTAAGCGGCCTTGACGGCCGGGCCGCGGCGCTCGACCGGCTTGGGCTCGGTGGCGCGGGCCAGCTCGTCGACCAGCAGGGCCAGTCGGCGCGGCGCGGCGTAGGCGGTGAGCTTGCCGTGGGCCAGCCCGGCCTCGTCCAGACCCGACCGGATCTCGTCCTCGAGCGCGTCGCGCAGGGTGGTCAGGGCCTTGGGCGGGAGTTCCTCGGTGCCCAGTTCGAAAAGAAAGTCCGCCGTGTCAGTCATGTAATTCCGTACCTGTTGGCAATACGTAGTCGTCGTGGCGTGGCCCCGTCGGCCAAATGCGCCCGGTGCGTGATCAGCCCTTGCTCTGGCTCGCCATCGGGAAGCCCAGCGCCTCACGGGCGGCAAAGTAGCGCTCGGCCACGCTGCGGGCCATGGTGCGCACGCGCAGGATGAAGCGCTGGCGCTCGGTCACCGAGATCGCGCGGCGCGCATCGAGCAGGTTGAAGGCGTGCGAGGCCTTGAGCACCTGCTCGTAGGCCGGCAGCGGCAGGTCGGCCTCCACCAGGCGCAGGCATTCGCCCTCGGCATGGTCGAAGTGCTGGAACAGGAACGCGGTGTCGGCCTGCTCGAAGTTGTAGGTCGACTGCTCGACCTCGTTCTGGTGGTAGACGTCGCCGTAGGTAATCACGCCGGCATCCGAGCGCGACCAGACCAGGTCGTAGACGTTCTCCACGCCTTGCAGGTACATCGCCAGGCGCTCGAGACCGTAGGTGATCTCGCCGGAGACCGGGTCGCAGTTGAGCCCGCCGACCTGCTGGAAGTAGGTGAACTGGGTCACCTCCATGCCGTTGAGCCAGACCTCCCAGCCCAGGCCCCAGGCGCCCAGCGTCGGCGACTCCCAGTTGTCCTCGACGAAGCGGATGTCGTGGGTCAGCGGGTCGAAGCCCAGCCGGGTCAGCGATTCCAGATACAGGTCCTGGATGTTGTCCGGCGAGGGCTTCAGGAGCACCTGGAACTGGTAGTAGTGCTGCAGGCGGTTGGGGTTGTCACCGTAGCGGCCGTCCGTGGGGCGGCGCGACGGCTGCACGTAGGCGGCACGCCACGGCTCCGGGCCGATCGAGCGCAGGAAGGTGGCCGGGTGGAACGTGCCCGCGCCGACCTCGATATCCAGCGGCTGGAGGACCGCGCAACCCTGCTCGGCCCAGAAGCTCTGCAAGGCGAGGATCAGGCCCTGGAAGGTCGACAGGTCGAAGCGCGTTTCAATGGAAGGCTGACTCATGAGAATTCTTGTATAGATCGTGTCTGGACGCGGTCTCGCGCCCGGATGTTTATCCGGGCGATACGGGCCGAACGCAAAGCGGCCATAGTATACCGATGGGCGGTGGGTCTGCACGGGCAAGGCGGTTGCCAGAGAGGATGTCCGCTGACGACCAGAGGGTCCCGTCGATAACTGGCAGGCAGTAAACAAGGAAGGAGCCCAGTTCGCCGTTGCTGGTCAAGGCAGATCGAAGGGATGTCCCGTTGGTGTCCTGCCTCACGAGCGAAGAGCGGCCGGGGCGAAGCGACATGGACGTCGCTTCGAGGTTCGCCGCGACAGGAAGTCGCGTCGAACCGGCCCCGATCAGCCGCCCTTCGCTCGTGAGGCCGGGAGCCTCGGCCCGAGGCTCCCGGGTCCGCAGGACCAGGGCGCAGGGTGTCCTTCTTTTCGCCCCTTTTCTTGGACAAGCAAGAAAAGGGGCTCGCACGCCGGGCAATGAGTCCGCTAAGGTGGGCCAATGATGATTGGCGGGCGAAACCGACAGCCACAGCTGTAGGATCTAAGGTCCGCGGCTTGAAGGAGAAAAAGGGCTCTGACCCCTTTTCCCCGTGTGTGATCCGTGTCGTTAGGGCGCTGGAGATAGTTTCAATGAAGCCGGACGAGTTCTGGAAAAACTTTAGACTCGGAGAAGAGTTGGCGATCTCCGGAAACTTCATCTATGACGGACTCAGGCGTTTTCACGAGATGAAACGCTTGGATTATGATGAAGAGATTTTTGATTTTCTTTACCATGTAAGCGTTGGCTTAGAGCGACTCACAAAAATAGCCATCGTGCTTTGCGAACACAAAGCCACGACTGACCAAGAAGCACTGGAAAAGTCGTTGATAACGCACAGCTTGAATGACCTGGTTGCGCGCTTAAAAACATCCGCCCCCATCAACTTAGGCACGAACCACAACGAGCTTATTTCGATTCTCACGACGTTCTACAACTCGCTCCGTTACGACAGATTTTCGCTTGCGTCCTCCTTTAGTGGTGGGAAAGAACGAAAAGCAATAGTGGGCTGGCTTGAAAAGTCTTTAAATATAACGTTGTGTCATGGAAATGCGCTTTTTGGCATCGACAATCCAGAGCAGTGTCGAAAATTCGTTAGGAGAACAATTTTAAAGATTACTCGACAAATTTATGAAGTGATCCAGAAAGAGGCCAGGGGGCTTAATATCTATACATATGAGCTTCGTCACGCGTCAAAAGCAGAATCCGTATTCCTTCGAGAGATTGACATAGTCAACGAAGACATATTGTGGAAAGAGCTGTTAGTATTCTTCATGAACACGCGGTCCACCTCCGGCTATCTGGGTTTCCTACGAAAAATTGAACCACTAGACTTTGATCCAGCGCTCGCCGATGAATACCTTGCCTGCTTCGCTTCAGACTCTGCTAAAGCGATGGTCATGGACGAACTCGAACATCATTACTCTGAGCTTGAAGATGGGGCTCGCGCACGCCTGGAAACTATGACAATCATCAACGCGCCGAATGTCTGTTTTGACGACGAAGATTAAGACGAGGAAGAAGTTTAACCTATAGATTAAAAGGGACTGTCACTCTAACAATTCGTTCAAACCGACGCCGCTTCGCGGCTCGGTTCAACTCAGGCGTTAACCAATTTATGAAATCTTCAGAAGTGGTTGAGATTTTTAAGGGTGCTATAGAAAGCACCAAACAAAACGGTATTGATAAGGTCTCAATAGAGGACCTTGAAGCATATACCGCTCGCTTAGAGGAGGCTGTAAATGAGTCTCCAGAGGGTGTGCATGCCGGTGAAGCAAACATGGAAAAGTACCGGGCCGATTTAAACGCTTGGATAACGGCACGCCAGCATCAATACGAATACAACCTTGAGATGCTACGGTCCGTCATAACGGTGGGGCAGTCCGCACTTAAAAGCGCATTGTTAATAAACGGTGGTGCTGCTGTGGCTGTATTGGCTTTTATTGGTCGCTTATTCTCAAGTGAAAGTGCGTCACTAAGTATGGGCGGTCTATCCCTGGCGCTGTTGCAATTCGTTTGGGGTGTGCTTGGTGCTGCCATTGCCGCAGGTGCAACGTATTTCTCACAAGCTGGTTACGGTGGAGAGTTTGGCTCTTGGAGTCGTGGTGTTGGTGTGGGTGGTCACATAGTTGCCGTGTTAGGTGTCTTTTCTGCCTACGGTTGTTTTGGAGTGGGGGCTTGGCAAGCATACTCCGCGATCAATCTTGGTTAACAAGGCGCTCAAGTTCGTTCCGGCACTTGGCCTCCACCGGACGCCCCTGTCGGGCCGCCGCTTAGCTTCGCGTTATGTGTGTTAGTTGCGATAATTGAGTGTTGGTAAATGAGAATTGATTTTCAGTACATAAAAGATTTTCTGGATGTCGTGCTCGACCACGACCATCCAGACTTCAAGATAAATCAGGAAGGTATCAAGCCTCTGTGGGATGGCGACGATAAGGAAAGGATCAATAAGTTCGTTTTCCATATGGAAATTCTGGAAGACCAAGGGCTAATTGAGAGCTCAACTAGTTCCCCCGGGGTTGGCTTTACGAGGATGGGGGATGGCGGATTTAGTGTTTCAATCAAGCCCCTTCGACTTACCGCTCAAGGCCATCAGTTTGCGGCTGACCTTGCTAAGCCAGGCGTATTTGAGCAACTGAAGACGTCTTTCAAAGATGCAGGGCCGGCGGAAACTGTAAAGATTGTATTTGCCCTCGGGAAGAAAGCTTTGGAAAAGCGACTAGGTAGTTTTTTGGAATAGCCAAAGCAGGTCAACCTAACCGGGGGCTCAATTCGACCGGTACTCCACTGCGCTGCGCACCGACGGCCTAGCCCAGGCGTTAGCTGTCCCTTCCCGTACGATGACCTTGACATCCGTCGACACCCGATAGCTGCGCCCCATCCCCCACCCGTGCTACCGTTCCCCGCCTGACCCACCCCGGAACCCCGAACACCCCATGGACATTCGCGAAGCCATTGCCCGCACCGTCGACCGTCATGACCTGAGCCGCGAGCAGATGTACGCGGTCATGCACCAGATCATGGCCGGCGAGGCCACGCCGGTGCAGGTCGCCGGCCTGATGGTCGCGCTGCGCATGAAGGGCGAGACCATCGACGAGATCACGGCCGCCGCCGAGGTGATGCGCGAGCTGGCGGTGGGCGTGCAGGTCGACGTGCCGCACCTGGTCGATATCGTCGGTACCGGCGGCGATGGCTCGGCGCTGTTCAATGTCTCGACCGCTTCGAGCTTCGTGGTCGCCGCGGCTGGCGGGCACGTGGCGAAGCACGGCAACCGTTCGGTGACCAGCCGCTCGGGCAGTGCCGACATGCTCGAGACCGCCGGGGTTAATCTCGAGGTCGACAGCGATTGCGTTGCCCGCTGCGTGCGCGAGCTGGGTATCGGCTTCATGTTCGCCCCGCGCCACCACGGTTCGATGCGCCATGCCGCCGTGCCGCGCAAGGAGCTGGGGGTGCGCACCCTGTTCAATGTCCTCGGCCCGCTGACCAACCCGGCCGGCGCACCGGCGATGCTGCTGGGCGTCTACAGCGCCGATTGGCTCGAGCCGCTGGCCGAGGTGATGCAGCGCCTGGGCGCGCGCCACGTGCTGGTGGTGCACAGCCACGACGGCCTCGACGAAATCTCACTGGCCGAGGCGACCGAGGTGGCCGAGCTGAAGGACGGCACGATCCGCCGCTACCGCATCGAGCCCGAGGACTTCGGCATCACGCGCCAGCCGCTCGACCGCCTGATCGTCGACGGCCCCGAGCAGAGCGTGGCCTGCGTGCGCGCCGCCCTCGGCGGCGAGCCCGGCCCGGTCGCCGACATGATCGCGCTCAACGCGGGTGCCGCCATCTACGCCGCGGATCTCGCCGAGGACCTGGTTGCGGGCATCGCCACCGCCCAGCGCCTGCTGGCCGAGGGCCGCGCGCTCGACAAGCTCGAGCAGCTGGTCGCCATGACCCGGTCCTGCGAGGCCTGACCCACACTATTGAATTGCCCGGCCGGGGATGGGTTCTTTGTCCTCGGCCAACCCACCCATTTCCATTCCCGGTCGTGACTGTCGTGACTGATACCCCCGATATCCTGAAGAAGATCATTGCCCGCAAGCGCGTCGAGGTCGCCGCCTCTCGCCAGGTGACCCCGCCGAGCGTGATGGAGGACCAGGCGCTCGCCGCCGATCGTCCGCGCGGTTTCGAACGGGCCATCGAGAGCCGGGTGGCGGAAAAACGCCCGGCGGTGATCGCCGAGATCAAGAAGGCCTCGCCCAGTCGCGGCGTGCTGCGTGATCCGTTCGACCCGGTGGCCATTGCCAAGAGCTACCAGAAGGGCGGGGCGGCCTGCCTGTCGGTGCTGACCGATCGCGACTTCTTCCAGGGCGATGCCGAGTACCTCAAGGCCGCCCGCGCCGCCTGTCGTTTGCCGGTGCTGCGCAAGGACTTCCTGATCGCGCCCTACCAGGTCGACGAGGCCCGGGCGATGGGCGCTGACTGCATCCTCCTGATTGCCGCCGCCCTCGACGACGAGACCATGCACGCCCTGCACGATCGCGCCCGTCACTGGGGCATGGACGTGCTGGTCGAGGTGCATGATCACGACGAGCTGCTGCGCGCGCTGCAGTTGGACACTCGCCTGATCGGGATCAATAACCGTGACTTGAGGAGCTTCGAGGTCAGCCTGGATGTGACCCTCGAGTTGCTGCACGACATCCCGGATGACCGCCTGGTGATCACGGAAAGCGGCATCCTGACCGCCGAGGACGTGCGCCGGATGCGCGAGCACGACGTGCACGCCTTCCTGGTGGGCGAGGTATTCATGCGGGCCGAGGAGCCGGGCGAGGCGCTGGCCGAACTGTTCGAACTCAACCGCTCCTGAGGAGGTCGCGATGAAGGCACGAGTGAAATGGGTCGACGGCATGGCGTTCATGGCGGAGGCCGACAGCGGTCACGCCATCGTCATGGATGGCGCGCCGGAGATCGGTGGACGCAACGCCGGGCCGCGGCCGATGGAGATGGTGCTGATGGGCCTGGGTGGCTGCACCGCCATCGATGTGATGATGATCCTGGGCAAGCAGCGCCAGCCGGTCGAGGATTGCTGGATCGAGCTGTCCGCCGAGCGGGCGGACGTGAAGGCGCCCAAGGTGTTCACCACCATCCACACCCGGTACGTGGTCGTCGGTGAGGGTCTCGACCCGAAGAAGGTCGAGCGTGCCGTGAACCTGTCGGCGGAGAAGTACTGCTCGGTTTCCGCGATGCTGCGCGACTCGGTCGAGCTGACGCATGACTTCGAGATTCGCGAGCCAGAATGACGGTTGTCCGGGGTGTCCGCCGCCGCGTTTGTCGGTCAGGCCATTGGTGACAAGTCTCGGGCGTGCGGTTTACACTTTGCGGCAATCGCATGTCGTCGGTTTTACGTCCGACGTATCTACACGCCCGGCCGGCAGGTCGGGCGCTTTGTTTCAGGGGGTAGTCATGGGTGAGCCGTCGGTCACCTTGCACGGGTTCAACAACCTCAGCAAGACGCTGAGCATGTCGATCTTCGACATCTGTTATGCCAAGACCCGGGCGCAGGTCAACGAGTACATCGCCTACATCGACGAGGTCTACGATGCCGACCGGCTGACCCAGATCCTGACGGATGTCACCGAGATGATCGGGGCGAACATCCTCAATGTCGCCCGGCAGGACTATGAACCGCAGGGGGCGTCGGTGACCATCCTGATCTCCGAGGAGCCGGTGATCGCCGAGGGCATCGACTATCACGAGGAGCCGGGGCCGCTGCCGGGCGATGGCGAGCTGGCGCGCGACTCGGTGGTCGCGCACCTCGACAAGAGCCACATCACCGTGCACACCTACCCCGAAAGCCATCCGGAAAACGGCATCTCCACCTTCCGGGTCGATATCGACGTGTCCACCTGCGGACGGATCTCGCCGCTGCGGGCGCTCAACTACCTGATCCACAGCTTCGATTCGGACATCGTGACGCTCGATTACCGCGTGCGCGGCTTTACCCGTGACATCCACGGCGGCAAGCACTTCATCGATCACGAGATCAACTCGATCCAGAACTACATGTCCGAGGACACCCGCGAGCGCTACCAGATGATCGACGTGAACGTCTATCAGGAGAACATCTTCCACACCAAGATGCTCCTGAAGGACTTCGATCTGGACAACTACCTGTTCGGCCACGGCACCGACGATTACAGCCCGCAGGCATGCACCCGCATCGAGAAGGCGCTGAAAAAGGAGATGTTCGAGATCTTCTATGGCCGCAACCTGGCCGACGCGGACGTGCCCAGTAGTTAGGGCTTCCCTCGCTTTCAGCGGCCGGCCGCGACGATCGACTCGGCCAGCAATTCCACGGGTTGTTTGACGACCAGGCTCGCGCCCGCCGCCAGGTGGGTCGCGCAGCCGACATTGGCACTGACCACCGCATCGGGCGCCAGCTGCTCGATGGAGGCGAGCTTCGGCTCGCGCAGGCGCTCGGCCTGTTCCGGATAGAGCAGCACCTGCATTCCCGCCGCACCGCAGCAACGCTCGTTGCCGTCGATCTCCAGCAGCTCGAGTCCGGGAATGGATTCGAGCAGTTGCCGGCTGGCATTGGGCTGCCGCACGTGGTTGCGCTGGCTGCAGGGGGTGTGCAGGGCAATGCGGTAGTCGATGCGGGCAAGCTGCGGCCATTCCGCCGGCTCGCGTTCGAGCAGCCACGCGGTGATCTCGCGGACCGCGAGATCGTGGCTTGCCTCCAGCCCGCCCAGTTCGGCCGTGCAGGCCGTGCCGACCACGATCACCTCGTCGACGCCCGCCGCCTTGAAGGCGGCCGCGTTGCGCTCGCGCTGGCGTGCGCCGGCCTCCGGCTCGCCGCCGTGGGTATGCATCGCCCCACAGCAGCCCTGGCCGCTCGGAATGACCGGTTCGTAGCCGAAGGCGGCGATCGCCGTGCGGGCGGCGGCCACCGCGGGGGCGTTCATGGCCGCGCCGGTGCAGCCAATGAACAGGCCCACGCGCCCACGGGACGCCGTCGCGTGGTGCGCGGGTGACTGCCGCACGGCGGCCTGCGTGAGCTGGCGGGGCAGGGCGCGGCCCACCGGCCCGGCCAGCCGCCGGGCCACGCCGCCCAGTCCGATGCGCTGCATGAGGCGGTAGATCCGCCAGGCGGCGCCCAGGCGTCGGCGCCGGGTCAGCAGCTGGTCGCGCAGCAGGCGCCAACCGCGTGCCTCGGCGAGCGGGCGCGTGGCCATTGCCGATTCCCGGGCCAGGCGTGCCCGACCGTTGTCGATCAGGCGGCCGTAGGCCACCCCCGAGGGGCAGACGGTCTCGCAGGCGCGGCAGGTCAGGCAGGTATCCAGGTGTCGGCTGACGTCGGCATCCGGCGTCAGCTCGCCCTGGCTGATGCCGAGCAACAGGCTGATCCGCCCGCGAGGACCGTCGGCCTCGTTGTCGGTCAGCGAGAAGGTGGGGCAGTGCGGCACGCAGATCCCGCACATCACGCAGTCGAGTGCATCCGTGCGGATCGCCTCGTCGAGCGTATTCGTTTGAGTGGGCGCGTGCGCGATGGGATCGGGCGAGTTCATGTCGGAAGAGTGCAGCGGGCCGGGTGGCCGGTCAAGACGGGGTGGTGTCTGGCGCGCCGGTGTCGAGGGCGCCGCGGGTCGAGGTCGGCGGGGGCGAGAATAAAATTCCCGCAGGGAGTTGACGGCCCGTGGATCATTAGTATATATTGATACTGTGAATTGCTTATCCTCCTTTGGTGGTTCTTGTTGTTGCCGGCTTCTGCCGGCATTTTTTTTGTCTGCAATACCGTGACTGCCATCCGATGCGGAAAGTCCTTCGCTTTCCGCGCCGATGCGCTTTATACTCCGCGGTTCTCCACGTTCGGGCCGGTTGAAAAATCGGCCTTGCGGGGTGCGATGCCTTCGGGTAGACTTCGCGCCCTCTTGAAATCAATGTATCGCTTCTGGTTTGGGAGCTGTCGATCCATGAAAACCTATTCCGCCAAGCCGGCCGAGGTCAAACGCGACTGGTACGTCATCGATGCATCCGGCAAAACGCTGGGTCGTCTGGCCACCGAGGTCGCCCGCCGCCTGCGTGGCAAGCACAAGGCCGAGTTCACCCCGCACGTCGATACCGGTGATTACATCGTTATCGTCAATGCGAAGGACATCAAAGTTACTGGCAAGAAAGCCAGCGACAAGATGTATCACTTCCATACCGGGTTCATCGGCAACATGAAGCACTTCACCTTCGAGAAGCTGATGGAGCGTTCCCCGGAGCGCGTCATCGAGCTGGCCGTCAAGGGGATGCTGCCGAAGAATGCACTCGGTCGCCAGATGTATACCAAGCTCAAGGTCTACGCCAACGCCGAGCACAATCATCAGGCGCAACAGCCCCAGCCGCTCGAGATCTAAGAGAGACTACTCATGGCAATGACACAGAATTACGGAACCGGTCGTCGCAAGAGATCCTCTGCACGGGTCTTCCTGCGTCCGGGTACCGGCAACATCACCATCAACGGCAAGAGCATCGAAGACTTCTTCGGTCGCGAGACCGCACAGATGGTCGTTCGCCAGCCGCTGGAGCTGCTGGAAATGGGCGACAAGTTCGATGTGGTCGCGACCGTTGCTGGTGGTGGCCCGAGCGGCCAAGCCGGTGCCGTTCGTCACGGTCTGACCCGTGCGCTGATGGACTATGACGAAGCACACCGTCCGAAGCTGCGTGAAGCCGGCTTCGTGACCCGTGACGCTCGTCAGGTCGAGCGTAAGAAGGTCGGCCTGCGCAAGGCACGTCGCTCGGTACAGTTCTCCAAGCGCTGATCCAACGTCGTTCCGGCCCCGAGCCGGACACCTCGAAAGCCCCGCACTCGTGCGGGGCTTTTGCTTTGTCTGTCGCTTTTTTCGGGGCCTGAGCGGGTGGGCGTTCCGTCGATCTGGTCGGCGGGCGCGCTGTCCCGGTCTGCCGGTGGGCAAGTGACAGGCGGCCTGGCAACGGGCGAGCCGGATTGCCGCCTGCCGGTCAGGCTCGGGCGCGACCGGGCGGAAGGCATGTCGGTCGGCGCGACTCCGATGCCACCCTTGCCGGGCGAGGCGTTCTGGGCAAACATTGCTCGGGGTACCCCGGGTCATGGCGTGCCACTGGCATGCCGTTCCGAATCGCCCCTGCCCGGTGATACGACCCCTTGGCGTGGTGCGCCGGCACCCCGTCCGGCGCCGATGGCTATTCCTCGATCCGGATCCGGCCGAGGGTGAAGTCGCCGCCCTGGTTGGCGAGCACGAAGCCCTGGAAGGGGTCGCGCAGGCCATTGTCCTGCGCGCGCAGCAGGCGCCGGTCGTCCACGCGAATCTCCATGTGCCCGTTCTCGTCGCGGGTCCAGACGAGGCGGTGGAACCGGTTGTCCTCAAGCTCGAGTCGGCCGTCATGGCGGGCCACCGTTTCCGTGTTGCCGGCAATCTGTCGGACCAGTGTGAGTGCCGGCTGCGAGCCGGCGGAATAGACCAGGTGATAGCCGGTGCCGTTCGTGGGCCGGTTGCCTTGAAACACCCCCAGTGACAGGCTGCCGGGGGTCTGGCTGGAGGCGAGTTCCAGCTCGACCCTGAAGGCGTTGTCGACCGGCGCATTGACGAAGATTTGCGCCGGTTCCACGCGGGTGGCCGCCTCGTTGTCGCCGTTGCGTCGCTGTTCGAGGATCATGCCCAACACGGCCAGGCCGACCTCCTCGGGGCGATCGGAGTTGAGGCCGCTTGGTGTGCGATTGCCGGCCTGTTGGGTGGTCACGACGCTGCGCAAGCCGTTCGCATTGACGTCGAAGTCGCCGCTGAGCACCGTCCAGGAGGGGGTGCGGCGGTAATCGCCGTCGCTGAAGTCGTCCCGCAGGACGACCCGGGACGAGGAGGCGGATTGCGACCCGGAGGGCGCGGCCACCTGTTCCGGGTCCGTCTGACGCAGGCGTTCGACCAGGTCGGCCGACGCGCGGCCGTCCCCGGCGATGCCCATGTCGGCCTGGTATTGATATATCGCGCTGCGGGTTCGATCTCCCATGACGCCATCCACCGGGCCGGCGTCGTAGCCGAGCCGGTTCAGTTCGCGCTGCACCACGGCCACGCGTTCCCGCTCCGAGAGCGTGTCGGTGTCGGAGGACGATGTCGCCCCCGGTTGCCAGCCACGCGCCGCCTGCTGCGCCTCGGCGATCTGCGCGGGCGTCATGCGTTCGGCCAGCGCATCGCGCGCCTCGGCGGCGTGGCGATGACCGCGAGACGCGGCCAGGTTGTACCACTTGTGGGCCTGCACGAAGTTTTGGGTGGTGCCGTTGCCGGCCGCATGCATGCGACCCAGCATGTACTGGGCATCGGCATCACCCCGTTGGGCCGCCTCACGGAATTCCTGCAGCGCCTGGTGGTACTCCTGCTGCTCGAAGTAACTCATGGCGTCGTTGTAGTCGGCGCTGGCCAGCCCGACGGCCCCGACGACGAGAAAGCTGAGTGCGAGTGTCTTGGTGATCACGGTCATGCCTCCAGTGGACAGGCTTGTCGTCCGCCACATCAGGACGGAGGGAAAGGTTGGGGAGGCCGGCCTGATCGGCCGAGGCGTTCAGGCGGCCATCACCCATCTGGCCCGAGCGTAGCACCCGGGGCAGGTAAGGTGCCTGGGGGCAGGCAAGGTGCCTGAGTTGGTGTGCCGCTTTCCGGTCAGGCGCGCCGCGTTTCCCGGCGGAGGCGATGGCTTTGCGCGTGGGAGGGCCGGAGGCGGAACAAAAAGAAAGGGCCGACGGCGATACCGTCGACCCTTTCCTCTGCCTGGCCTTTGCCTGGCCTTTGCCTGGCCTTTGCTTGGCCCTTTCTTGTCCTGTTCTCGGCCCAGCCGAAAACCCGACCGGGGGTCAGGAGTTCTCGGCGCTGCCCTGGCGTGTTGCCTCGAGAATCTGTTCGGCGTCCTGTCGTTCCTGTTCCAGCCCTAGTTTGTCGTAGGCGCGAATCAGGAGTTTCAGCGCCGGGATGGTCGAGGTCGAGCCGTTGTACTTGTCGAGGGCCGATTGCGCCCGATTGGCGGCGGCAAGCCAGGCACCGCGCCGCATGTAGTACTCGGCGACCTCGATTTCGTGCTTGGCCAGCGAGTTGCGCACGTCGATCAGGCGACGGCTGGCATCGTCGACGTACTGGCTGTCTGGGTATTGCTCGACCAACCGGGCGAACGACTTGTAGGCCGCCTCGAGGACCGACTGGTCACGCTTGGAAAGGTCCGGCGGGGCGATCTTGTTGATCAACGAATCGCCACGGCTCATGTTGGCCAGCCCCTTGAGGTACAGGGCATAGGCCACATTGTCACCACGCGGGTGCAGCTGGATGTAACGATCCGCGGCGGCGATCGCCGAATCCGGTTCGTCGTACTTGTAATAGGCGTACGCGACTTCCAGTTGCGCCTGTTCGGTGTAGGCGCCGAACGGGTAGCGACCTTCCAGGGTTTCGTACTTCTTGATCGCGGTCTCGTAGTCGCCCCGGCGCATCGCGTCGTTGGCTTCCTGGTAGAGCTGGCCGGCCGACGCGGTCGGATCGGACAGGTCAACGCGGTCGTCGTCGGACTTCGAGAACCAGGAGCAGCCGCTGGCGAACGTGACCATGCCGGCGATCAGGGCCGCGCGGGCAAGGTGCCGGGGGAGGGAGCGGCGAGTGGCCGGGCGGTTACGGTCGCGATGCTGGGTCATGATCAGGAGTGAAAGGCCGCTGGCAGTGGTGAGTGGACGCCGCCCGCCCAAAAGCGCATGGTACGGCGCGTTGATGGGGCAGGCGTTAGCGGATAATCTTCGCAGATAAGATCCTAAAAACCAACCAATCTCATGGCGGGTGTTTGCCCGTCTTTTTCATGTCTCGACGGACGGCGCCACGGCGCGCTCCCGTGACCTTTGGATGGCTGATTTCCGATAGATGGATGTAGAACGCACCTTGCTGATTCCCGCCGAGCAGGCGGGCATGCGTCTCGACCAGGCGGCCGCGCAGTTGTGGCCCGACTTCTCCCGTAGTCGAATACAGGAATGGATCAAGGGGGGGCAGGTGACGGTGGACGGCCGGTCGGTGCGGCCGCGCGACACGGTGCTGGGCGGCGAGACCCTCGCGCTGCACGCCGAACTGGAGCAGCAGAGCGAGGACCGTCCCCAGCCCATCCCGCTGGATATCGTCTTCGAGGACGAGCACCTGCTGGTGGTCAACAAGCCGGTCGACCTGGTGGTTCACCCCGGGGCCGGCAATCCGGATGGTACGCTGGTCAACGCACTGCTTCACCACGATCCCGAGCTGGCCCTGCTGCCGCGAGCGGGGGTGGTGCACCGGCTGGACAAGCAGACCAGCGGCCTGCTGGTCGTGGGCAAGACCCAGGCGGCCTATCAGGCGTTGGTCGCCGACCTGGCCGAGCGGCACATCGGCCGCGAATACGACGCGGTGGTGATCGGCCATCTGATCGCCGGTGGCACGGTGGACGAGCCGATCGGGCGGCATGCCCGCGATCGGCAGCGCCAGGCGGTCGTGGCCCAGGGCAAGCCGGCCGTGACGCATTACCGGGTCGTCGAGCAGTTCGGCGAGCACACTTGGTTGCGCGTCAAGCTGGAGACGGGGCGCACGCACCAGATCCGGGTGCACATGGCGCACATCCGCCACCCCATCGTGGGGGATCCGGTTTACGGTGGGCGCCCGCGCCTGCCGCGGGGAGCCGACGACGAGTTGGTCGACGTGCTGCGCGAGTTCGGCCGTCAGGCCCTGCATGCCCGGCGGTTGACGCTAACGCATCCCGAGACCGGCGAAACGCTGTCGCTCACGGCGCCGATGCCGGATGATATGGACGAATTGATCGAACTGCTGCGCGATTATCGCGACGGCAACGACGAAGGAGAGGCCGAGGTTATCTATGTCAGGGATCCCGACTGACGCCCCCGAGGGCAGTCGCTTTATCGAGGCCACCTGGCCGGCGCCGGGTGGCGTGCGTGCCGGTGTGACCACCCGGGTCGGTGGCCATAGCCGCCCGCCGTTCGATGGCTTCAACCTGGCCACTCACGTCGGTGACGAGGCGCAGACCGTGGCGGCCAATCGCGCCGAGCTGGCCGAGATGCTCGCCCTGCCGGAACCGCCGCGCTGGCTGAACCAGACGCATGGCACCACGGTGGTCGGGCCGCAGGTGCCGACGGATCGGCCCGAGGGCGATGCGGCCTATACCAATCGCCCCGGCGAGGTGCTGGCGGTGCTGACGGCCGACTGCCTGTCGGTGACGCTTGCCAGCCACGACGGCAGCGAGGTGGCCGTCGCCCATGCCGGTTGGCGTGGCCTGGCCGCCGGCGTGATCGAGCGCACCGTCGATCGCTTCTCGGTGGCCGGCGACGAGTTGATGGCCTGGCTGGGCCCGGCAATCGGCCCGGCGCATTTCGTGGTCGGCGACGAGGTGCGCGAGGCGTTCATGCGCGAATATCCGGCCGATGCCTCCGCCTTCCGAGGCGCGGCCGAGGCCGGCAAGTACCACGCCGACCTGTTCGCCCTGGCCCGTTCCCGCCTGCGCCGGCAGGGGATCACGCGGGTGTTTGGCGGCGATCGGGACACCTACGCGCTGTCCGACCTGTTCTACTCGTATCGCCGCGACCAGGGCGAGACCGGCCGGATGGCCACCCTGGTCTGGCGTGAAAAAGACTGACAAGAGGAAGACCGAAATGACGCAACCCTGGCTCCTGCTGACCCTGGTCGGGGCGGATCGGCCCGGCATCGTCGCTCATGTCACCCGCGTGTTGTTCGGCGTGGGCGCCGAGCTCGGCGAGACAGCGATGATGCGGCTGGGCAACCAGTTCGCGATCATGATGATGGTGCGTGGCGCCGGCAACCCCGAGGAGGTGGCCGGTCTGCTCGAATCCACCCGGGCCGATTTCGGCCTCAAGCTGCATGTCGACGAGATCGACGCGGCCCTGCATCAGCACCGCGAGCCGGACGTGTCGGTGATCGTGCACAGCGCCGACCGCAGTGGCATTGTCAGTGAGGTCACCGCCGCGCTGCTCGAGGCCGGCATGAATATCCTCGACCTGCGCTCGGACGTGGGCGGCTCGAGTGACAAGCCGATCTACATCATGCAGATCGACGGCGAGAGCAGTCAGGGCATCGAGCCGATCGAGCAATGCGTGGCGCGTTTCGCCGATCAGGGGCTGACCGTGCGTGTCACCCCGCTCGAGACGATGCGGGGGTGAGCGTGGAGCCACTGCCGATCCTGACGTACCCCGACGAGCGTCTGAAAACGGTCTGCGAGCCGGTCGAGCAATTCGACCCGGAGTTGCGGGAATTTGCCGAACACCTGCAGCACACCGCGGACCTGGGGCCCTCGGCCGTGGGCATCGCCGCCCCGCAGGTGGGCCGCATGCAGCGGCTGTGCCTGGTCGACGCCACGCGCGCCAAACGCCCGGTGGACAACAACGGCCCCCTGGTCCTGGTCAATCCGGCGATCACCAACTGGAAGGGCTTCGCCGTCGGTCGCGAGGGTTGCCTGTCCATTCCCGACTACACCGGCAAGGTGATCCGCGCCGAGACCATCGAGCTGACCGCCCAGGATATCGAGGGGCGCACGGTCACGTTCAAGATGAAGGGCTTCGAGGCGCGCATCGCCCAGCACGAGATCGATCACCTCGATGGCATCCTGTTCCTCGACCGGCTGGTGAGCCGCCACGCGGATCTGCGCGAGCGTTGATGGCGTCGCACCGGAACGCGTTCCGGGCACCTCTCTGCTACGTTCCCTGAGGTACGGGTCCCTCCAGCCGGCTCGCGCGTCTGCCGGCGGTGGAGTCGACCTCCCGCCGAGGAGGGGTGCGCATGGGCATAGCGCTGGTCATTCTTGCTGCCTTCCTCTGGGGCGTATCCGGCGGGATTGCCGCCGTGCTCATCGAGCGAGGCTGGGACCCGCTGATCGTTTCCTTCTACCGGGGCGTGGTCGGCTTTCTCTGTTTCGCTGCCTGGTGGTTGGCGAGGTTTGCCGTTATCCCGCTGCCCGACCGGCGCGCAATCCTCTGGTCGGCGCTCGCCGGCCTCGGGGTCGCGGGCAACTTCATCTTCTACTTCCTCAGCATCTCCCAGGCCAATGTCGCGGTCGCGGTGACCCTCATGTACACCGCGCCGGTCTACGTCTACCTGGTCGCCCTGACGACCGGCGCCGTGCGGCTGACCCCCGGGTTCGTGGCGGCGATCGGTTCGGTCTTGCTGGGCGTGGCGTTACTGACCCAGCTTGTCGGCGGTGAAAATCTGGCGGGGCTGTCCTTCGCCGGTGTAGCCGCGGGGATTGCCGCCGGCGTCTCCTATGCGGTGTTCCTGTTCGGCTTTCGGAATGCGGCGCTCCACACCTCGTCGGTGGAGGTTCTGGCGGTGGCCTTCCTGGTATTTCTGCTGGTAATGGCACCGCTGGTCGATCCGGGAAAGGTCGTGGCCGCCTCGCTGTCCGACGATGTCCACCTGTTCCTGCTGCTGGGGCTGTTCGGCGCGGGCCTTTCGTTCGTGTTCTACGTGCTCGGCCTGAGACGGGCCACGCCGGTTGCCGTGGCCTTGGTGGCCGCGGTCGAACCGGTCACCGCCTCGCTCTTCGGCCTGACGGTGCTGGGCCAGTCGCTCGCCCCGTTACAGTGGCTCGGCATGGTCGTCATCATCGTCACCGTTACCGCCCTGGCGATCCGGCAGCGGTGAGTGTCGTCGACGCGTGATCTGGCTGACATGGAGCGGTCACCTGGTTGCGCGATAACGGTCGGGCTCCCTCAGCACGGAGGTGTCTTATGGAAGCCCACCGCCCATGTTCCCGCTATCGCACGGTCATCATTTCCGACGTGCACCTGGGTACGCCGGACGCCCGTCCCGACCGGCTGCTCGATTTCCTCGCCTCGATTCACTGCGAGACCCTGATCCTCAACGGCGACCTGCTCGATGTCTGGCAGATGCAACGCCGTCGCTGGCGCTGGTCGGCGGCCAAGAGCGAATTGTTTTGGCAACTCGGTGCACTGGTCGAGGCGGGCACGCGAGTTGCCTACGTGCCAGGCAACCACGACGACTGTTTCCGGGCGTTCGTCGGTCAGACGTTCGCCGGGGTGTCGATCCACCGGGAAATGCGCCTCACGCTTGCCGATGGCCGCCGGGCGCTGGTGATGCATGGCGACGAATTCGACGACCAGATCGCCCCCTCGTTGGTCGCGCGCTGCCTGGGGAATCTGGGTTATGAGTGCCTGCTGCGGCTCGATCGGCTCGGCCGGCGTCTGGGCGGCAGCGAGCGGCACGGGGCCCTGGTGCGCGCGATCAAGACCCGCGTCCCCGGCGCAATGGCGCACGTGGGGCGTTTCGAGGCCGCGGCCCTGGCGCATGCCCGACACGAGGGCGTGGACGTGATCGTCTGCGGCCACATCCACCACGCCAACCTCCGTGACGGCGACGGGGTGACCTACGCCAACAGTGGCGACTGGGTCGAGGGCTGTTCGGCGCTGGTCGAGCACGTGGATGGCAGGCTCGACGTGATCGAGTGGGACGGTCGGTCTGTCGCCGGGCGGGGCGCGCCTGCGGAAAGGACGCCGGCATCGGAGCCCGAGGGGCCGGTCGCCGTGGGCGGGAGCTGAGCCGTCTGCCGGACGCCCCACCTCTTGAATCCCGTGATGCCGGGCCTACATTCGTAGGCAGTTACATGAATTTCGACGGCATACGAGGTGCACGCAATGCGGATGGACAAACTGACCGCCAAGTTCCAGACGGCGCTGGCCGATGCGCAGTCGCTGGCCGTGGGCCAGGACCACCAGTTCATCGAACCGGTTCACCTGATGGTGGCGCTGCTCGACCAGGAAGGCGGCACCGTGCGTCACCTGCTGACGCAGTCCGATATCAACGTCAACCTGCTGCGCTCGCAGCTGGGCGAGATGCTCGACCGCCTGGCCGCTGTTTCCGGTGGCGAGGCCGGCGAGGTGCACATCTCCAACGACCTCTCGCGCCTGCTCAACGTCACCGACAAGCTGGCGCAGCAGCGCAGTGATCAGTACATCTCCAGCGAGCTGTTCGTGCTCGCCGTGATCGAGGACAAGGGCGAGCTGGGGGAGACGCTGCGCCGGGCGGGCGCGGCCAAGGGGGCGATCGAGAAAGCGATCGACAAGCTGCGCGGCGGGCAGTCGGTCGATGACCCCAACGCCGAGGACGCCCGCCAGGCGCTGGAAAAATACACCCAGGACCTCACCGAGCGTGCCGAGCAGGGCAAGCTCGACCCGGTGATCGGCCGGGACGAGGAGATCCGCCGCGCCGTGCAGGTCCTGCAGCGGCGCACCAAGAACAACCCGGTGCTGATCGGCGAGCCCGGCGTGGGCAAGACCGCCATCGTCGAGGGGCTGGCCCAGCGGATCGTCAACGGCGAGGTGCCCGAAGGTCTCAAGGACAAGCGTGTGCTGGCGCTCGACATGGGCGCGCTGCTCGCCGGGGCCAAGTTCCGCGGTGATTTCGAGGAGCGTCTCAAGGGCGTGTTGAACGACATCGGCAAGGCCGAGGGCCGGGTGATCCTGTTCATCGACGAGATCCACACCATGGTCGGCGCCGGCAAGGCCGACGGGGCGATGGATGCGGGCAACATGCTCAAGCCGGCGCTGGCCCGCGGCGAGCTGCGCTGCATCGGTGCGACCACGCTCGACGAGTACCGCCAGTACATCGAGAAGGACGCCGCGCTCGAGCGCCGCTTCCAGAAGGTGCTGGTCGACGAGCCCTCTACCGAGGACACCATTGCCATCCTGCGTGGCCTCAAGGAGCGCTACGAGGTGCACCACGGCATCGAGATCGGCGACCCGGCGATCGTGGCCGCCGCCCAGCTGTCGCAGCGCTACATCACCGACCGGCAGCTGCCCGACAAGGCGATCGACCTGATCGACGAGGCGGCCAGCCGCATCCGCATGGAGATCGACTCCAAGCCCGAGTCGATGGACCGCCTCGAGCGTCGCCTGATCCAGCTCAAGATCGAGCGCGAGGCATTGAAGAAGGAATCCGACGAGGCGAGCAAGAAGCGTCTGGCCAACCTCGAGGAGGAGATCGGCGAGCTCGAGCGCGAATACGCGGATCTCGAGGAGATCTGGAAGGCGGAGAAGGCGGCGGTTGCCGGCACGACGCACATCAAGGAAGCGCTCGACCGGGCGCGCACCGAACTGGAGACCGCGCGCCGGGCGGGCGACCTCACGCGGATGTCGGAGTTGCAGTACGGCCGCATCCCGGAGCTCGAGCGCGAGCTGGCCGAGGCGCAGACCCAGGAAGAGCAGACCGAGACCGAGCAGCCCAAGCTGTTCCGCAGCACCGTCGGCACCGAGGAGATTGCCGAGGTGGTCTCGCGCTGGACCGGCATCCCGGTCGCCAAGATGCTCGAGGGCGAGAAGGACAAGCTCCTGCGCATGGAAGAGGCACTGGGCAAGCGCGTCATCGGCCAGTCCGAGGCGGTCGTGGCGGTGTCCGATGCCATCCGCCGCTCGCGCGCCGGCCTGTCCGACCCCAACCGCCCCAACGGCTCGTTCATGTTCCTCGGCCCCACGGGCGTGGGCAAGACCGAGCTGACCAAGGCGCTGGCGACCTTCCTGTTCGATACCGAAGAGGCGATGGTGCGCATCGACATGTCCGAGTTCATGGAAAAGCATTCCGTGGCGCGGCTGGTCGGGGCGCCGCCGGGCTACGTCGGTTACGAGGAGGGCGGTTATCTGACCGAGGCCGTGCGCCGCAAGCCCTACTCGGTGATCCTGCTCGACGAGGTGGAGAAGGCCCACCCGGACGTCTTCAACATCCTGCTGCAGGTGCTCGATGACGGCCGCCTGACCGACGGGCAGGGACGGACGGTCGATTTCCGCAACACGGTGATCGTGATGACCTCCAACCTCGGCAGCCAGCGGATCCAGGAACTGGCCGGTCAGGATGCCGACTACGAGCAGATGAAGACCGAGGTGCTCGAGATCGTCGGCCAGCACTTCCGGCCCGAGTTCATCAACCGCGTCGACGACGTGGTGGTCTTCCACCCGCTGGATCGCCGCGAGATCCGCCAGATCGTCGATATCCAGATCGAGTACCTGCGCAAGCGGCTGGCGGATCGTGAGATCGGGCTGTCGCTCAGTGACGCGGCACTCGATGCCCTGGGCGAAGCGGGCTTCGATCCGGTCTACGGGGCCCGGCCGCTCAAGCGGGCCATCCAGCAGCGCCTCGAGAATCCGCTGGCCCAGGCCATCCTCAAGGGCGAATACCTGCCCGAACAGACCGTCACGGTGGACGTGGCCGATGGCGAGCTGGTACTGGGCAAGGAAGGCTGACGGTAGGCAGGGATTCGGCGATCGGCCTGCGGTGCCAACGGTCGCCAACGGTCGCCAACGGTCGCCAACGGTCGCATGGCACCGTGGTTTTCCCGATTGCCGAGCGTCATAGAAATATCAGGCCGGGCGTTTGTCCCGGCCTGTTTGCGTAATGGGGTGCCACCTTTCCGCCCGTTCAGGGCAGGCGTATCTCGACGGCAAGCCCACCGAGTGCCGGTGAGCGAGAGAACGACAAGTGCCCGCCGTAGAGCTCGACCAGCTCGCGGACGATGGCCAGTCCCAGGCCGTGCCCGTCGCGGGATTCGTCCATGCGCGTGCCGCGCTGGGCGAGTTCCCGCAGCGAGCCTTCGGGGACGCCCGGCCCGTCGTCGGCGATCTCGATACGCCAGCCGTCTTCCCGAAGGCTCATCTCGACCTCGATCCGGCGGTCGGCCCATTTCGCCGCATTGTCCAGCAGATTGCCGAGCAGCTCGTACATGTCCTCGCGGTCGGCGCGCAGGAGCGCGCCTGCGGGGCAGTCGAGCCGGTGGGCGAAGTGCTTGCCCGGGTGCAGGTGCCGGAACATGCCGAGCAGCCGGGGTAGCTCTCGCTCCACGTCGAAGCGTTCGCCGCCGCGTGATTCGCCCGCCATGCGGGCATGGCGCAATTCCCGGTCCGTGATCTGGCGCATGCGGGCGACGCCTTCGGCGAGCCGCTCGGCGGTCTCCGGCGGCAGGTCGTCGCGGGAGCGTTGCAGTACCTGATCGATCAGCGTGATCGGGGTCTTGAGGGCGTGGGCGAGGTTGCCGAGTGCCTTGCGCGAGCGGGACAGCCGACGTTGCATCGCATCCTGCAGGTGGTTGATCTCCCCGACCATCGGCTGAAGCTCTGGCGGGACGGCCTCGTCCAGCCGGTCGATCTCGCCTTCCTGGAGGCGGCGGCAATCCCGCTGGACCCGGTCGAGCGGGCGCAGGCTCGCCCGGACGATCAACCGCTGGGCAACCAGCATGATGCCGAGGATGATCAGCGCCACGATGGCAAAACGCCAGCGGAAGGTCTCGATCCGTTCCATCAGCGTGGAGAGATCCTCGGCCACGTGGACCTCGACCCAGGTGCCTTGCTTCTGCATTCGGTCGGCGTAGACGAGCAACGGCTGATCCGACGGCCCGACCGCATGGTAGGTGGCGGGGAATGACTCGACTGCCTTGGGCTGGAAGTCGAAATCCCACAGCGAGCGCGAGCGCAACGTGGTGCCGCCCGCGTCGAGCTGATAATAGTGCCCGGAGTAAGGACGTTCGTAGATCGGGTTGGCGTAGGTCGGATCGAGTCGGGGCGTGTTCCCGCCGGGTTCGAGACCGACGACCAGGGTCTCGGCGTCATGGGCAAGCCGATCGACGACGTAGTGCTCGGTGAGCATCACGGGTGCCCGAGCGGTGACCAGCCAGAATACCGCGACCAGCACCAGCACACTGGCCAGGAGCCAGAGTGTCAGGCGGGTCTGGATATGACGCGGTTTGAGGCGGTTCACGACTGCCCGTCCGGTGCGCGGTGGAATACGTAGCCCTGGCCGCGCCGCGTCTCGATCCACTCGCGGCCCAGCTTGCGACGCAGGCGCGTGACGTAGGCCTCGATCACGTTGGGATCGCGGTCGTCGTCCAGCTCGTAGAGGTGATCGGCCAGGCGGCTCTTCGACAGGACGTGGCCGGCATGGTGGACGAAGTAGCGCAGCAGGCGGAACTCGGTGCCCGTAAGCTTCACCGGCCTGCCCTCGATGAGCGCCTGCTGGCGGTCCTCGTCCAGCGCGAGACGGGCGTTCGACTGCATCAGGTCGGCAGGATGCTCGGTCACGCGTCGCGACAGGGCGCGCAACCGGGCGACCAGTTCCTCGAGGTGGAACGGCTTGGCGAGATAATCGTCGGCGCCGGCCTCGAATCCCTCGACCTTTTCGAACCAGGCATCCCGGGCAGTCAGCAGCAGCACGGGCAGGTCCAGACCCTGGTCGCGCCATTCCCGCAGGACCGACAGTCCGTTCTTGCCCGGCAGGCCGATGTCGAGGACGACCAGGTCGTGGACCTTCTCGGCCCCGAGCCAGGCGGCCTCGTCGCCGTCGCGTACCCAGTCGACCGCATAGCCGTGCTCGCGCAGGCGCGCCTGCAGGTCGGCGCCCAGCGAGGCATCGTCCTCGGCCAGTAGCAGCCTCATCGGTTAATCATCGCGGTAATGGTCCTCGTGATGATCGTCATCATGGAAGGATTCCTCGTCCTCCTCGTGTTCAGAGAGCAGGCGTCCGTCCCGGGCATCGAAGTACATCTCGTGGTAGTGGTCGTCCTCGCCGTAGACGGTGATCTCGTAGACCAGGCTGTCCTCGTCGAGACGGGCCTCCACCATCTGTCCCGGATGGATGGCCTGCGCCCGCTCGAGCAGTTCGACCAGCGAGATGATCCTGCCCTGCTGGTGGAGTTCCAGCACCTGGTTGTGATCGGCCCTGGCCGGCGACACGGCCACCGGGCCGGCGAACATCACCGTCGCGACCGGCACGAGCAGCATCCACGGGGCCAGGCGTTTGGGGAACCGCGCATCGCGACGAGTCATGCGATCACTCCGCTGTCGAGCATGGGTACGAGCCAGTATCGCAGACCCAGTCCCGCCAGATCATCCCGCATCGCCTCGAGCAGCGGCTCGGCCTCTTGCTGGTCGAGCTTGAGGTGGAATACGGCGCGACGTTGGCGACCGGTGACCTGCTCCACGAGATTGAAGCGCCCGTGCTCGCGGCTGTGACCCCAAGCGGCCTCGCCGGTGAAGCCAGACAGCTCCTCCCGGCCCAGCAGCCAGTCGATCACGATTTCCTCCACGTCCGGGCGGGCGATCAATGTCAGCAGTACGTCAGTCATGATTCGGCTCCCTTGCGAACGGCTTTGGGGGCCGCTTCACCGAAGCGGCGGTAGAGGATGGGCAGCAGTACCAGGGTGAGCAGGGTGGAGGTCACCAGCCCGCCGATGACCACGGCGGCGAGTGGCCGCTGGATCTCCGAGCCCGGGCCGGTGGCGAACAGCAGCGGGATCAGACCAAAGGCGGCGATAAAGGCGGTCATCAGCACCGGGCGCAGGCGTCGCTTGGCGCCCTCGACCACGGTTTCGTGCAGCGACAGCCCCAGTGCCCGCAACTGGTTGAAGTAGCTCACCAGCACCACGCCGTTCAACACCGCGATGCCCAGCAGGGCGATGAAACCCACCGATGCCGGTACCGACAGGTATTCCCCGGAGATCCACAGGCCGAATACGCCGCCGATCAGCGCGAAGGGGATGTTGAGCAGCACCAGGATGGCCTGGCGGATCGAGCCGAAGGTGGTGAACAGCAGCAGGAAGATCAGGCCGATCGAGACCGGTACGACCAGGCCGAGCCGCTTGGCCGCGCGTTGCTGGTTCTCGAACTGGCCACCCCAGGCCAGGCGATAGCCGGTGTCCAGAGAGACGTTGTCGGCCACCGCCTGGCGGGCATCCTCGACGAAGCCCACCAGATCGCGACCGCTGACGTTCGCAGCGACCACGACGAAACGTTCGCCCAGTTCGCGTTCGACCTGCACCGGGCCCTCGACCCGTTCGATGCCGGCCAGTGCCGTCAATGACACCTGGCGACCGTCCGGCAGGCTGATAAGCATCTCGCGCAGGGCCTCCGGCGAGTCGGCTATCTCGCGGCTGCCGCGGATCATCAACGGCGTGCGTCGCATGCCCTCGTAGACCGTGCCGACGTCCTTGCCCTCGAGTTGCGCCCGCAGCAGGGTCTGCAATTCCTCGATGGCCAGACCGAAACGGCCGGCGGCCTGCCGGTCGGCCGTGATCTTCAGGTACTGCACCCCCTCGTTGCGGCTGTAGAAGACATCCGAGGCGCCGTCGACACCGCGCACGGTCTCGGCGATGGCCTGGGCCTTCTCGTTGAGTACGTCCAGATCCGGGCCGAACAGCTTGATGGCCAGGTCCCCGCGCACGCCGGTGAGCATTTCCGAGACGCGCATTTCGATCGGCTGGGTGAAGGCGTGTGCCATACCGGGAAAGTCGGCCAGGACCGCGCGGATGGCGTCGATCAGTTCCTCCTTGGTCTCGAAACGCCACTGGTCGCGCGGTTTGAGCACCAAAAAGCCGTCCGTCTCGTTGAGTCCCATCGGGTCCATGCCCAGCTCGTCCGAGCCGGTGCGGGCAATTACGCCGGTGACTTCCGGCACCCGTTGGATCAGGGCTTGCTGGAAACGCTTGTCCAGGGCGACCGATTGTTCCAGCGAGATCGAGGGCAGCTTTTCCAGCTGCACGATGACGTCGCCCTCGTTCATGGTGGGCATGAAGATCTTGCCGATCTGGGTGTAGGCCGCGGCCGTGGCACCCAGGGCGGCCACGGCGACGATGCCGATGACCTTCGGGTGGGCCAGCGACCAGCCCAGGGCCGGGGTGTAGATCTTGTGCAGCTGGCGCACCAGCCAGGGCTCGCCGTGCGAGACGTTGCGCAGCAAGTACGAACTGATCACCGGGATGGCCGTGAGCGAGAGCAGTAGCGAGCTGCCCAGGGCGAAGACGATGGTCAGGGCGACCGGCTTGAACAGCTTGCCTTCCAGCCCCTGCAGGGTGAGCAGCGGCAGGAAGACGATCACGATGATCAGGATCCCGGCGGTCACCGGCGCGGCGACTTCGCGCACGGCCCGGTAGATCACGTGCAGGCGGGGGAGGCGCTTGGCCTCCTTCTCCCGCGCCAGGTGCGCGACGACGTTCTCGACCACCACCACGGCCGCGTCGACCAGTATGCCGATCGCGATCGCCAGCCCGCCGAGGCTCATCAGGTTGGCCGACATGCCCATCCGATCCATGAGGATGAAGGTCACCAAGGCGGCCAGCGGCAGGATCAGGGCGACCGTGATCGCGGCGCGCAGGTTGCCGAGGAACACCACCAGCAGGATCAGCACCAGGACGATCGCCTCCGTGAGCGCCTTGGTGACGGTGTGGACGGCCCGGTCAACCAGGTTGCCGCGGTTGTAGAAGACATCGATAGTGACGCCTTCCGGCAGGGTGGGGGCGAGCTCGTCGAGCTTGGCCTGGACGCCGGCGACCACCTCGCGGGCGTTCGCCCCGCGCAGGCCGAGCACCAGCCCCTGGACGGCCTCGCGCTCGCCGTTCTTGGTGACGGCCCCGTAGCGGGTCAGGCTGCCGATCTGCACGTCGGCGACGTCGGTGACGTGGATGGGGGTTCCGCCCGCCGTGGTCGCCACGACGATCTCGCGCAGGTCGTCCAGTTGCGTGACGCTTCCCTCCACGCGCACCAGCAGGGTCTCCTCGCCATCGCGGAGGCGGCCGGCGCCGTCGTTCTTGTTGTTGCGCGCCAGCGCGTCGCGCATTTGTTCGAGCGTGACACCGCGGGCGCTCATCTTCGCCATGTCGGGCGAGACCTCGAAGGTGCGCACGTAGCCGCCCAGGGCGTTGACCTCGGCCACGCCCGGTACGGTGCGCAGGGCGGGGCGTATCACCCAGTCGAGCAGCGAGCGCCGCTCGGCGAGCGAGAGGTCGCCGCCATCGATGGTGAACATGAACATCTCGCCCAGCGGCGTGGTGATCGGGGCCATGCCGCCGGTCGCATCGGGCGGCAGGTCGCTCCAGACCGCGGTAAGGCGTTCGGATACCTGCTGGCGCGCCCAGTAGATATCGGTGCCCTCGGCAAAGTCGATGGTGATCGCCGTCAGGCCGTACTTGGCCACCGAGCGCAGCATGGTCTGGTCGGGAATGCCGAGCATTTCGACTTCCACCGGCGCGGTGATGCGCTGCTCGACCTCCTCGGGGGTCATGCCCGGCGCCTTGATGATCATCTTGACCTGCGTGTTCGACACGTCCGGAAAGGCATCGATCGGCAGGCCGAGAAACGCCCGGGTGCCCAGGCCGGCGGCCAGGGCCACCAGGAGCAGGACGAACAGGCGCTGGGTCAGGGAAAAGCGGATCAGTGCGGACAGCATTATGGGGCCTCGAAAAACCGTAGTGAGCCGCCCGAGTGCAAGGAGCCGCACAGCGAGCGACGAGACATATCAAGGAGATAGGTGAGGAGTGAGCGAGCACGCGACGCAGCAATCGGGTGGCGCAGCAGGTTTTTCGAGGTTCCCATCATTCGTTGCCTCCCATGCCCTGCCATGCACCCTTGATGGCGGCAACGCCTTCGGAGGCCACCCGGCTGGATGAGGTCAGCTCACCCTCCAGGGCGCGCACGGTCACGCGGTCATCGGTCTGGCCCAGCCGTTCGACGCGCAAGGCATCGAAGCCATCGTCGGTGGCGACGAAGACGAAAAAGCCGTCCGCCTGACGGACCACGGCCGAGGAGGGCACCTGCACCAGACCGGCGACCGCTTCGGCCTCGATCCGTACCCGCAGGAACTGTCCCGGGCGCAGGCGGCCGCCGTGGTCGTCGGTTTTCGCCCGGATCAGGATCGTCTGGTCTTCGGGATCGATGCGACTGCCGATCAGGATCACCTCGGCGGTCAGGGCCGGGTCGACCACGTCGACCCGGCTGCCCACCGCCACGTTGCCGAGGCGTTCAACGGGCAGGCTCACCTCCAGCCACAGGGTGTCCAGCGTGCTGAGGCGCACCAGCGGTGAAGCGGCGTCGAGGCGCTCGCCGGCCGTGGCCATCATTTCCATGACCGTGCCATCGACCGGGGCGGTCAGTGACAGCCGCGCGTCGACCGAACGGCTCTCGCGCAGTCGGGCGATCGCCGACTCGCTCATGCCGGCCAGCGCGAGGCTCTGTTCCAGGGCATCGATCCGGGAGCGGGAGCGGTTGTAGGCACCGCGGGTCTCGTCGAGGCGGCGCTCGGCGATAATGCCCTCGGCCGACAGTGCCCGGTCTCGCTCCAGCGCCTGCGCGGCCACCCGGTGCGATGCCAATGCGTCGAGGTAGTCGCGTTGCTGTTCGACCAGCCCGGGGCTCGCCAGGGTGACCAGCGCTTGTCCCTGTGTCACGGCCTCGCCCTCGGCAACGGCAACCCGTTCGACCAGGCCGTCGACCGGCGCGGCCAGAACGGTCTCGTTTGCCGGCGGCACCCGGACCCGAGCGGGGTAGGCATGTCCGGCCACGTTGTCGACCGGTGTGGCCTGGGTCGTCTCGATTCCCAGGGCGTCGATCTGAGCGGAATTCATCGATACGTCCGCGGCCTGGACGGCCGGGACGAGCAAGAGCAGACAGGATGTCAGAAGGTGCTTCACGGCATGATCCCCATGGCCTGGTTGAATTCGGAAATGCTGCGGTCGAGCCGGATGCCGCTCATGGCGGCCCGGCGTTCGGCGGCCAGGGCGCGTGAGCGCACGCGCAACAGGTCGGCCAGGTCGGATTCGCCCAGTGCGTAGGCACGCCGAGCCAGAGCCAGGCTTTCTTCGGCCAGGTCGCGGTGCTCGAGTGCCATTTCCCGCTCGTGCCGGGCAGCGGTCAGGGCCTTCTCGGCCTGGCGCAGGGCGATGCCCAGTTGGCGCTCGATCACGGCCGCCTGCGATCGGGCGCGGGCCAGATCCTGCTCGGCGCCGCTGCGCTCGGGGGCGCGCAGGCTGCCCAGGGCGATCGGGATGGACACCGATACGCCGACGCTGTCGATCGAGTCGGTTCCGTCCTCTTCGCGGCGGATGTTCATGCCCAGCGTGGGCTGGGGTGTGCCGCGCTCGCGGATCATGACGCGCTGCGCCTCACTGGCCTGCACGGTGGCGTCGGCGGCGAGCAGCGCCGGGTGCTGCTCGAGCCGGTCCCGGCTGGCGGGTGTCTCGGCCCAGTCCGCCGGGCGGGTATTGAGATCGGTGATCGCGCGATATTCCTCGGCCAGGCGGGCGCGGGCCAGATGCGCCTCGCGTGCCTCGGCGCGGCGCTGGAGGGTCTCCTCCCGGGCGAGGATCAGGTCGGTACGCGGCACGTCCCCGAGCTCGAGCCGTCGCTGCACCTGGGCTTGCAGTTCCTCGGCGGTCTTCACGGCCCTCTCGGCCACTTGCACGGCCTCGTCCGCCTCGGCCAGGCTGGCGAGCAGGGCGCGGATCTGTCCCGCCACTTCCAGGCGCCAGCGGGCGTCTCCCCGCTCGGCGACCGAGGCAAGGCTGCTGGCATGCTGCTCGGCGGCGGCCTGCAGCCCCGGCAGTCGCAGGGGAAGCTGGATCGAACCCTCCCATTCGCGCATGCCGGTATCGCTGCCCAGGGCGTCGGTCTGGTGAGAAAAGCCGACGGACGGGGCGGCATCGAGGAAGCTTTGCGCCCGGGCGCCCATGGCCTCGGCATGGCGGTAATCGGCCTCGTACACGGATTGTTCGGGACGATTGCCGGTCGCTGCCGCCACCACCGCCGCCAGGTCGAGTTCCGTTGTGGTCGGAATCATGTCGCCGGCATGGGCGGGTAACGGGGCGATGACCAGCACCAGAACAAGGAATCGCTGCAGTCGTGTCATGAATCGCTCCTCGAAAAGGGAGCACGATTCCAGCATGGCCGCCTGAATCCTGGCTGAACGCCTGTCTTTGCTTGTCGCAGTTGGAGGGGGGCAGTTCGGGGGCGTTGCGGGGAGCCCCTGGCGGGCGGGGTTCGGATTCGCCGGGGGCTTCCCTTATCATGGCCGCGACCGGCGGGCCGAGGGTGTCGAGGCCGGATTTGTCCAGGGAGGCTCTGTTGGCCCTCAAGATCATCCAAATCGTCGCGCCGGCCAGCGAGAAGGCCGCGATCGCCCGCATTGCCGATTCGCACGAGGTGGTCGACTGGTGGCGTACCTCCTCGTTCGAGGACGAGCGTTTCTCCACCGAGCTGGTGGTGCGACCCGAGGGGCAGCAGGAGGTGCTCGACGATCTGCAGCAGATCCTCGATCGCTGCGAGAATGCGCGCATCATTATCCGCGGCGTGCAGGCGACCCTGCCCGCCGCCGGTGACGAGCAGGGCGAAGAGGAGCCTCGGCGAACCGCCGCCTCGCGCTCGCGCGAGGAGCTATACGCCGAGGTCGCCGGCGGTGGCACCATTACCTCGACCTACCTGCTGCTTTGCGGGCTCTCGGCGGTCGTTGCCGCCATGGGCATGCTCGAGGACAGCGCGGCGGTGGTGATCGGGGCGATGGTGATCGCGCCATTGCTGGGTCCGAACCTGGCGCTGGCGTTGGGGACCACGCTCGGTGACCCCGACCTGTCTCGTCGCGCGGTCGCGGCGAACTTCGCCGGGCTGGCTCTTTCCGTCGGCCTGGCCTTGTTGATGGGGCTGGTGCTCGATCCGGTCACCAATAGCCAGTTGCTTGATCGCACCAATGTCAGCTACCCCGCGATGATCCTGGCGCTTGCCTCCGGGGCGGCAGCGGTGCTGTCGCTGACCTCCGGGGCGGCGGCGGGTCTGGTCGGGGTGATGGTGGCCGTGGCCCTGATGCCGCCGGCGGCCGCCCTGGGGCTGTTCGTCGGCTGGGGGCAGTGGGACAATGCGATCTCGGCCGGTCTGATGCTGGCGATCAACATCGCGGCCATCAATCTGTCGGCCAAGCTGGTGTTCGTGCTCAAGGGCATCTCGCCGCGGCACTGGCCGGAGAAGACCCGCGCCCGTCGCTCGATGCGCTGGTCCTTCGCCTTCTGGGGCATCTCCTTGCTGGTGCTCGCCGGGCTGATCTGGCTGGCGAAGTACTAGGGACCCTTGCGCGCATTGGATGCCCCTCTGCGCGCAAGGCGCGCAGAGCGCCCCCGGCGCCCGTTCGCCATCCATTTTTTTGCATCACGAGGAAAATCGACCCGTGCAGGATTATCGTCAGGCCTTTGTCCAGTTTGCCGTGGAGCATCAGGCGCTCCGCTTTGGTGAGTTCACGCTCAAGTCCGGGCGCGCCAGTCCGTATTTCTTCAATGCCGGCGCGTTTGCCGACGGGCGGGCGTTGGCCGCGCTGGGCGGGTTCTATGCCGATGCCATCCTGGATGCCGGGATCGAGTTCGACGTGTTGTTCGGCCCGGCCTACAAGGGCATTCCGCTGGCGGCGGCCACGGCAATTGCGCTGGCCGAGCGCACCGGCGAGCCGGTGCCGTGGTGCTTCAATCGCAAGGAGGCCAAGGACCATGGTGAAGGCGGCAACCTGGTGGGGGCACCATTGGCAGGAAGGGTGCTGATCATCGACGACGTCATCACCGCCGGCACGGCGATCCGCGAGTCGCTGGACCTGATCCGGGCGAACGACGCGACCGCGGTGGGCGTGGCCGTGATGATGGATCGTCAGGAGCGCGGCCAGGGGGAGTTGTCGGCGATTGGCGAGCTCAAGCGCGATCACGCGCTCGATGTCGTGGCGATTGCCAACCTCGACGGGTTGATCGAGTTCTGTGCCAACGATGCCAGCCTGGCCGAGTCGGCCGAGGCGATGGCGGCCTACCGACGCGAATTCGGCGTGGCCGACTGAGACCGCCGACCGCGACCGCCGATTGCAACCGATTGGTTACCGCACAAGAAAAGGCCCCGCTGAAAAGCGGGGCCTCTTGCGTTCCGGTGATGGCGCGGCGGGGAAACCCGGGCGCTACTGACCGGACGAGATCAGATCGACTTGATGCGGCTGACCAGGGTCGACTTGCGACGCGCAGCGGTGTTGCGCTTGAGAATGCCCTTGGTCACCATCCGGTCGAGGACCGGCTGGGCAGCGCTGTAGGCTTGCTGCGCCTTTTCCGCATCACCGTCTTTCACGGCCGAGATGACGGCCTTGTAGGCGGTGCGTACCTGCGAGCGCATTGCCATGTTGTGCTGGCGGGCTTTCTCCGCCTGGCGAACGCGCTTTTTGGCTTGAGCGGTATTGGCCACGGGTAAACTCCTCGATTCGGCTATAAGGTCGGATGAGCTTGATGTAAATATCAATTCAAGGCGCGGGATTATGCCATACGGTCGGGGATAGTCAAGCAGCCGACGCTCGGAAGGTCGACAGGGTTGCTTGGATGATTGGATGCCTTTCCCGGCGTCGCCCCATTCCCGGGCAACGGCGACCGACGCGCCTGCGGTATCCTCCGCCTCATGGATCTCGACGCCCCCGATCATCCCGCTGACCACCCCGGTACACCGGTACGCCCCGATACGCCTGCCGGCGCCCTGAGTGCCTGGACGGTGGTGGTGCCGGGGCCTTTCTTCGGTGGTTTTACCTATCATTTCGATCCCGCCACCGGCCCCATACCCGCGCCCGGCGTGCGGGTGCGCGTGCCCTTCGGTCAGTCCGAGCGGGTGGCGCTGGTGATCGAGCCGACGTCGAGCGGCGAGCAGGAGACCCGGCCGATCCTCGAGGTGTTGGACGAGGCGCCGTTGCTGGATGCCGAGACGCTGGCCTGCCTGCGCTGGGCGGCGGCCTATTATCACCACCCCCTGGGCGACGTGGTGTTCGCCGCCTTGCCCAAGATCCTGCGCGGCGAGCGCCGCCTCGAGGTCGAGGCGCTGGCATCGACCCCCGCTGGTCGGGAGGCATTGAGAGATGGAGCGGCGCGGGGCGAGCGGCAACGCGAGGCACTGGAGGCGCTGGCGGCATCGACGCGCCCCGTGCCGGCGACCAGGCTGGGTCCGGCGGCGGTGCGCCGCCGGCTGCTGGAAAAAGGCTGGGCGGATGCGACCCGGGTCACCGCGCCGGCCGACTGGCCTGCGCCGGCCGAGCCGGGGAGCGAGACCGCACCCGCACTCAATGCCCAGCAGCAAGAGGCAGTCGAGGCCCTCGTCTCGGGCGCTGACGGGTTCCAGGCCTGGCTGCTCCACGGGGTGACCGGCAGCGGCAAGACCGAGGTCTACCTGGCCCTGATCGAGCGCGAGCTGGCCGCCGGTCGGCAGGTGCTGGTGGTCGTGCCCGAGATCTCGCTCACCCCGCAACTGATCGACCGCTTTGCCCGGCGACTGGCGGTGCGGCCGGCCGTCCTGCATTCGGGGCTGGCCGACGGCGAGCGCCTGGCCGCGTGGCGAGCGGTGGCCGCCGGCACCGCCGGGCTGGTGATCGGTACGCGCTCGGCGGCCTTCGTGCCGCTGGCCCGGCCGGGCCTGATCGTGGTCGACGAGGAGCACGATGCCGCGCTCAAGCAGCAGGAAGGATTTCTCTATCACGCCCGCGATGTGCTGATCTGGCGGGCGCGGCAACTGGCTATCCCCATTCTGTTGGGTTCGGCGACGCCGTCGCTGGAGAGCCTGCGTCATGCCTGGGCGGGGCGTTATCGCCACCTTCGCCTGAACCAACGGGCCACCGGCGCGCGCATGCCCGCGATCCATTGCCTGGACGTGCGAGGACAGACGATGGAGGCGGGGCTTTCGCCGGCCCTGTTCAGGGCGATTGAGCGACACCTGCTCGATGGCGGGCAGGTGATGCTCTACCTCAACCGGCGTGGCTATGCCCCCAGCCTGCTCTGCCATGCCTGCGGTTATGTCGCCGGGTGCCCCCATTGCGATGCCTTTCTGACCTGGCACCGGCAGATCGGTCGGCTGCGTTGCCATCACTGCGGGTTCGAGCAGGGCGTGCCGGCGGACTGCCCGTCGTGCCAGGCGCCGCTGTCGGTGCGCGGACTGGGCACCGAACAGCTCGAAGACGTGCTCGCCGCGCGCTTCCCGGGGTTCGGTATCGTGCGCCTGGATCGGGATGCCACCGCCGGCAAGGGCGTGATGGCCGAGAGCCTGGGGCGGATCGCTCGGGGTGAGGCCCGGCTGGTGGTGGGCACGCAGATGCTGGTCAAGGGGCACGATTTCCCCGGGGTGACGCTGGTGGGGGTGGTCAATGCCGACCAGGCGCTGTTCGCCTCGGATTTTCGTGGCCCCGAGCGGTTTGCGCAGTCGTTGCTGCAGGTGGCCGGACGGGCGGGGCGCGCGGAGCGCCCGGGTGAGGTGCTGGTGCAGACGCATGACCCGGATCATCCCGTGCTGCGCCGGTTATTGACGGAGGACTACGAGGCGGTGATGGCCGCCCAGCTGGCCGAGCGAGAACAGGCCGAGTTGCCGCCGACGCGCTTTGCCGGCCTGATCCGCGCGGATGCACCGCAAGCGGATACGGCCCGCGCCTTCCTGACCAAGGTCGCCGAGGAGCTGCGCGAGCACTTCGGCGAGGAATTGTCCGTCTGGGGGCCGGTGCCGGCACCGCTGGCACGTCGGGCCGGGCGGTATCGTTTCCAGCTGTTACTGCTCGCGCGGGTGCGCAGTACCCTGCACCGTGCCCTGTGGCAGGTGGATGATTCGGTCGGCAGTCGTCGGCTGGGTGGGCGCTTGCGGTGGTCGATCGATGTCGACCCGATCGATCTGGCCTAACCTCCCCGATTTACTTGGCCTGGCTTCCCTGCCTGGCCTCCCCGGGGCGCTTGCTCTGCTGGTCGATCGAGTGCATTACACTGTGGGGAAATCCCCGTGATCTGGAGAAAAGCGACGTGAAGAAGATCGAAGCGATTATCAAGCCGTTTCGGCTGGACGATGTGCGGACTGCCCTGATGGATTTGGGTATCAACGGCCTGACCGCCACCGAGGTCAAGGGCTTCGGCCGGCAGAAGGGGCACACCGAGCTCTACCGCGGTGCCGAGTACGTGGTCGACTTCCTGCCCAAGGTGAAGCTCGAGGTGGTCGTCAGCGACGACCAGGAAGACCCGGTCGTCGATGCCATCGTCAAGGCGGCCTACTCGGGCAAGATCGGCGACGGCAAGATCTTCGTCTCGCCGGTGGGGCGTGCGGTGCGCATCCGTACCAGCGAGGAGAACGAGGACGCGCTTTAACGCGTTGCCTCGTTCGCCGGGGCGGCATCAACCCTCGATCAGGCGCTCCAGGCGATAGGGTGCCGGGTCGACGGCGGTGGGTCGCCCGGCCATCTGGGCGGCGAGCAGTTCCGCGCTGGCCGGCGCCATGGCCAGCCCATTGCGAAAGCCGCCGGTGTTGGCCCACAGCCCGGCAATCGAGGGATGCGCCCCCAGCAGCGGGAGCTCGTCGCTCGAGCCCGGCCGCAGGCCGGCCCAGCGATGGGTGATGCGTGCCTCGGCCAGTTGCGGCCAGAGTCGGCAGGCGTGGGCGTGCAGCCGCTGCTGCGCCTCGCTATCCACCGTCTTGTCAAAGCCGGCGTATTCCACCGTCGAGCCCACCACCACCGAGCCGTCCCGCCGCGGGATCAGGTAGACGCCGTCATCCATCCGGATGCGATCGAGCTGGTTCTCCGGCCGGGGCTCGAGACGCAGCATCTGGCCACGCACCGGGAACAGGCTGCCTGTCGGCAGGCCCGGGATCAGTCCCTCGCTCCAGGCACCGGCCGTGATCACTACCCGGTCGGCGTGCAGGTCACCCTGGCTGGTCGCTACCCCGGCCACGCGTCCGGCGTTCAGTAACAACCCGTTCGCCGCGCATTGCTCGCGCAGCTCGATGCCGCGCGCGGGTAACGTGTCGATCAGCGCGTCCAGCAGGTAAGGGTTGCGCACGTTGGCCACCTCGGGCAGCCACAGGGCATCAGCGTTTCCTTGTCGGCGCCACTGGTGCGCGATGTCGGCCGATGCGAGCGTCGCGCTGATCGATTCGGCGGTCTCGTCGTCGCCGATCGGGTCGAGGATTTCCATGCCGGTGACCCAGCGTTCGGGATCGATGCCGGAGTCGAGCGAAGCGAGCAGGGCGGGGTAGCGGCGCATGCCCTCGGCGGCAAGGGCCAGCACGGGGGCAGGGTAGCGCCAGGCATACAGCGGGCAGAGGATGCCGCCGCCGGCCCATGAGGCCTCGGTGCCAGCGCGGTGACGGTCGAGCACGGCCACCCGGGTGCCGTCGCGCTGCAGGGCGAGCGCGCTGGTCAGGCCGGCGATGCCGGCGCCGACGACGATGATGTCGAAGCGGGTCGAGCTCACGGGAGGATCATGCCACCAGGCGGCTGATTCGGACGAGCCGGCGGGCCACCCGCGGCCGGTGATGAATCAGGGGCGGGCAGATGTGTCGGTGCCGCGCCGAAGCGGCGACCCCCTCCGGGGCTTCGTCCGGGAAAACTGGAGCGGGTGAAGGGAATCGAACCCTCGTCTTAAGCTTGGGAAGCTTCTGCTCTACCATTGAGCTACACCCGCAGGAGGCCGCATTATCATGGCCCCCAAGGGTAAACGCAAGGGACTGGCGGCGGAGTGGATCAGTCCAGCGGTGGGAGTTCGTTGCTGTCCGACTTGTCGTTCTTGATGCCGCTGGAGTCGGCGGCCGCCGCCTTGAGTTCGTCCTGCCCGCCGCCAAAGCTCATCAGCCATTCCATGTTGCTGCGACTGTCGGCGTTTTCCAGCGCCTCGTTGCGCGAGATCAGTCCCTGCTTGAACAGCTCCAGGATCGACATGTCGAACGTCATGGCACCGCTGGAGGCATTCTTCTCCATCGACTCCTTGATCGCGTCGACCTCGCCGCGCTTGATCAGGTCGGAGACCAGCGGGGTGTTGATCAGGATTTCCACCGCCGGCAGGCGCTTGCCGCCGCTGCCGATGATCAGGCGCTGGGAGATGATCGCCTTGAGGTTGAGCGACAGGTCCATCAGCAGCTGGTCGCGGGATTCCGACGGGAAGAAGCGGATGATGCGGTCGAGCGCCTGGTTGGCGTTGGTTGCGTGCAGGGTGCTGAGGCACAGGTGGCCGGTGTCGGCATAGGCCAGTGCGTGTTCCATGGTCGCCCGGTCGCGCACCTCGCCGATCATGATCACGTCCGGTGCCTCGCGCAGGGCCTCCTTGAGGGCCGCGGCGTACGAGCGGGTGTCGACCCCCACCTCGCGCTGGTTGACCACCGAGTTGCGGTGCTTGAAGGCGAATTCCATCGGATCCTCGACGGTGAGGATATGCCCGGGACGCGCCTCGGCGCGGTGGTCGATCATGGCGGCCAGCGTGGTGGACTTGCCCGAGCCCGTCGACCCGACCACCAGGATCAGGCCGCGGCGTTCGGTGATCAGGTCCTCGACCACCATCGGCAGGTTGAGGTCGGATGCGCGCGGGATCTCGGCCTGGATGAAGCGGATCACCAGCGACCACTCGCCGCGCTGCATGAAGACGTTCATCCGGAAGCGACCGATACCCGAGCGCGACAGGGCGACGTTGAGCTCGAGGTTTTCGAGGAAGTCGTCGATCTGGTGCTGGTTGAGCACCGAGCGCGCCAGTTCCTCGACCTGGCCGCTGCGCAGCCGGTCCTTGCCGATAAAGCGCATCTCGCCCTGGATCTTGATCGCGGGCGTGGTGCCGCTGGAGAAGTACAGGTCGGAGCCTTCCTTGTCGGCGAGCAGCTTCAGGTAGGGTTCGAGGCTCAATTGGCTCATGGGGTGGGGTCCTGTTTCGGTCGTGGGTCGGCTCAGTCGGCCTCGACCTTGAGATCGTCTTCGGAATCGTCCTGGCGGCTCTTGGGCAGGCCGCGCTTGCTCTCGAGCTTGATGCGCAGGCGCAGGTCGTTGACCGAGTCGGCCTTGCTGATGACCTCGTCGTAATCGGCCTGGTGGCTGTCATAGAGGTCGAACAGGGCCTGGTCGAAGGTCTGCATGCCCAGTTCGCGCGAGCGCTTCATGACCTCCTTGATCTCGGAGACGTCGCCCTTGAAGACCAGGTCGCCGATCAGGGGCGTGTTGATCAGCACCTCGACGGCCGGGACACGGCCCTCGCCATCGGCCTTGCGCAGCAGTCGCTGCGAGATCACCGACTTCAAGTTGAGCGACAGGTCCATCAGCAACTGCTGTCGCCGTTCCTCGGGGAAGAAGTTGATGATGCGGTCGAGTGCCTGGTTGGTGTTGTTCGCGTGGAGCGTGGCCAGACAGAGGTGACCGGTCTCGGCAAAGGCGATGGCGTGATCCATGGTCTCGCGATCGCGGATCTCGCCGATCAGGATCACGTCGGGGGCCTGGCGCAGGGTGTTCTTCAGCGCCGCGGCGAAGGAGTCGGTGTCGACGCCCACCTCGCGCTGGGTGACCAGGCAGCCCTTGTGCTTGTGGACGAACTCGATCGGATCCTCGATGGTGACGATATGCCCGCGCGAGTTCTCGTTGCGGTAGTCGAGCATCGCCGCCAACGAGGTCGACTTGCCCGAACTGGTGGCGCCGACGAAGATCACCAGGCCCCGGGCGGTCATGGCGATTTCGCCCAGCACGTCGGGAAGCTTGAGATCGTCGAAGTTGGGTATGTCCGAACGGATCATCCGCAGGACCATGCCCTCGCTGCCGCGCTGCATGAACGCGTTGACGCGAAAGCGCGCCACGCCGGGCAGGGCGATCGCGAAGTTCGCTTCGTGCGATTCCTCGAAATGGGCCACCTGCTTGTCCGTCATGATCGAGCGGACCAGCATCTGGGTGTTTTCCACCGAGAGTTTCTGGTCGGTCAGGTGGACGACCTTGCCGTCGATCTTGGCCGACGGCGGCGCGCCGACGGTGACGAACAGGTCGGAGGCGTCGCGTTCGACGGCCCGCTTGAGAAGGGCCTGTACGTAGTTGGCTGCTTGCTGACGGTCCATCGTGAGTTCCCGGCTTGCGTTGTCCGCCCGGCCGCCCTGGCCGGCCGACGTGGAGGAGATAGTGGACTGAGGCGTGAGCCGCTACGGGGTGCCTTTTGAGCCGCCGTGGCGACCCGCCCGAGCGCTGGCGATTGCCTCGGGGTGCGTTACCTGAAGTCGTCCTTGTTCTTCGCCCGGCCGCGGGCCAGTTCCTTGGAGACGACGCCACGGGTGACCAGCTGCTTGAGATTCTGGTCGAGCGTCTGCATCCCTTGTGCCTGACCGGTCTGGATGGCGGAGTACATCTGCGCGACCTTGTTCTCGCGGATCAGGTTGCGGATCGCCGGCGTGCCCAGCATGATCTCGTGCGCCGCGACCCGGCCACCGCTGATCTTCTTGAGCAGGGTCTGTGAGATGACCGCGCGCAGGGACTCGGAGAGCATCGCGCGCACCATGTCCTTCTCCGCCGAGGGGAAGACGTCGATGATCCGGTCGATGGTCTTGGCCGCCGAGTTGGTGTGCAGCGTGCCGAACACCAGGTGGCCCGTTTCCGCGGCGGTCAGCGCCAGACGGATGGTCTCGAGGTCCCGCAATTCGCCGACCAGGACCACGTCCGGGTCCTCACGCAGCGCCGAGCGCAACGCGGCGTTGAAGCTGTGCGTGTCGCGATGGACCTCGCGCTGGTTGACCAGGCACTTTTTCGAGTCGTGGACGAATTCGATCGGATCCTCGACGGTCAGGATATGGTCGTTGCGGTGATCATTGATGTAGTCGACCATCGCCGCGAGCGTGGTCGACTTGCCCGAGCCGGTCGGGCCGGTGACCAGCACGATGCCGTTGGGGTAGTCGCACAGATCCTGGAACACCTTGGGGGTGTCGAGTTGCTCGAGGGTCAGAACCTTGCTCGGGATGGTGCGGAAGACCGCACTCGCGCCGCGGTTCTGGTTGAAGGCGTTGACACGGAAGCGGGCATGGCCGCGCAGTTCGAAGGAGAAGTCGACCTCGAGGTTGTCCTCGTACTCCTTGCGCTGCCGGTCGTTCATGATGTCGTACACCATGGTGTGGACATCCTTGTGCTCCATCACCGGCACGTTGACCTTGCGGATGTCGCCGTCGATGCGCACGCGGGGCTGTTCGCCGGCCGACAGGTGGAGGTCCGATGCCCCGTTCTTGACGGTGAACATCAGCAGGGAGTCGATATCTCGGGATTCGGCCATGCGATCGTCCTTTGCGGGGGAGGCCCCGTTACAAGTCCATTGGTGGTGCCTGCCGAAGGCCCGGAGCGCCGCAGTGGCGCGGCTCGGCCTTCGTTGCAGACAAGGTAAAACGAACACGCACAAGGTGCAAGATGGGAAATCGAGAAAGCGCATACCACGGCATTCGCGAGCGCATTGAGGCGGCAGGTGCCGATCGTCCCGGCGGCTCGGGCGAGGTGAAGCTGGTGGCCGTCAGCAAACGCCAGCCGATCGAGGCCATCCGCGCGCTCGCCGACCTGGGGCAGCGGGACTTCGGCGAGAATTACCTGCAGGAGGCGATCGACAAGCAGCCCGAGTTGACCGATCTGCCGTTGACCTGGCATTTCATCGGCCCGATCCAGTCCAACAAGACCCGTGCGATCGCCGCCCAGTTCGACTGGGTGCACAGTGTCGATCGCGCCAAGATCGCCCGCCGCCTGGGCGAACAGCGCGACCCGGCGATGGAACCGCTGAACGTGCTGATCCAGGTGAATGTCGACGGCGAACAGAGCAAGTCCGGCGCCGAGCCCGCCGATGTGCCCGGCATCGTCGCCGCCTGTGCCGAGTACCCCACGCTGCGCCTGCGCGGGTTGATGTGTATCCCGCGACCGGGGAATGTCGCGGCCTTCGGCCAGCTCGCGGCGCTCAACGCCTCGCTGGCCGAGCCCCTGCCCGACCTGTCGATGGGGATGAGCGGTGATTTCGAGGCGGCGATTGCCGCGGGGGCGACCATCGTGCGGGTCGGCACGGCCCTGTTCGGGGCGCGCGATTCCTGATGGGCGGCGGCTGGCGGTCGCCATCCATGTTATTTTTGTCGGTCCCGGATTCACGCACATAGAGCAGGTGAGACAATGAATGCCTCGCGGATCGCTTTCATCGGTGGCGGCAACATGGCCGCCGCGCTCATTGGTGGCATGCTCAAGGACGCACCGGCCGGCGCCAAGCCGTCGATCGTGGTGGCCGAGCCCGATGCCGACCGGCGACGCGCCCTGGGTGAGCAGCTCGGTGCGCAGACGACCGAGGACAACCATGCGGCGATCGACGGTGCCCAGTTGGTGGTGCTGGCGGTCAAGCCGCAGGTGATGCAGACGGTCGCCGAAGATCTGGCCCCTCACCTGACGGCGGGGCAGTTGGTGGTGTCGATTGCCGCGGGCATTCCGGTTGCCGCCCTGGCTCGTTGGCTCAATGGGCATGCCGCGATCGTGCGCGCCATGCCCAACACCCCGTCGATGGTCGGCTGCGGTGCCACCGGATTGTTCGCCGCTCAGGCGGTCAGCCGCGAGCAGCATAGCGATGCCGAATCGCTGATGAGGGCGGTTGGCGTGGTGCAGTGGCTCGACGACGAATCGCAGATCGACGAGGTCACGGCGTTGTCCGGCAGTGGTCCCGCCTACGTTTTCTACCTGATGGAGTCCATGCAGGCCGCGGCCGAGGACATGGGCATGGCGTCCGACGTGGCCCGCCTGCTGACCCTGGAGACCGTGTTCGGCGCCGCCAAGCTCGCCCTGGCCGCAGACGACTCGCCGGCCGAACTGCGCCGCCGGGTCAGTTCGCCGGGCGGGACCACCGAGCGGGCCATTGCCGCGTTGGACGAGGCGGGCGTGCGTGATGCCTTTGCCCGGGCGATTCGCGCCTCGCGTGATCGCAGCCGGGAACTGGCGGCCGACGTCGAGGATCGTGCGACCGATTGAAACGGTTCGTTTTCGGGCCGGTCTGCCGGCCCCAACCATTAACCTGTCGAGTAGTTCTGAATGAGCGGTAGCTTCGGGGATCCGAGCGTTTTCCTGGTCCGGGTGCTTTTCGAACTGGTGGCCTTCGTCGCCTTCGCCCGGTATTTCCTGCAATTGTTTCGGGCCAACTTCTACAACCCGGTCACCCAGGCGATCGTCAAGATCACCGACCCGGTGCTCAACCCGCTGCGTACGGTGATCAAGCCGGTCGGCCGCCACGATCTCGCGGCGCTGGTGTTCGGCATCGTGATGGTGGCCCTGATGGTCTGGGCGATCACCGCCATGCGGGGTGTCGGCATGACCGGCACCGGCGTATTGATCGGCACGATCTATTTCACGTTTCTGACCGTGACCAACCTGTTCTTCTGGACGGTACTGCTGCGCGCGGTGGCCTCCTGGTTGGGCAATGACCGCTCGCCGGGCGTGGCCTTCCTCGCCGATCTGACCGACCCGGTGGTCGATCCCATTCGCCGTGTACTGCCGCCGATCGGCGGAATCGATCTCTCGCCGCTGGCCGTGCTGCTGATCATCCAGGTTGCCCAGATGGTGGTCGGCAACCTGCTGATGGGCTGAATGCCAACCAGGCCAAGAGGACGTTGATGAGCGAATCCACCACAACGAATCCGCCGGTTGACGGCGCGACGCCACCGTCCGGTTCGGTCGGGTTGGTCGAGCCGCAGACTGCGGCCATCGATACGCCGCTGCTGCTCGACTGTGGCCGCCGGATCGAGGAATACGAACTGGTCTACGAGACCTACGGCGAGCTCAACGAGCGGGCCGACAATGCCGTGCTCATTTGTCATGCGCTGTCGGGCGACCATCACGCCGCCGGTCGGCACCGCCCCGAGGACCGCAAGCCGGGTTGGTGGGACACCGCCATCGGTCCGGGCAAGCCGATCGACACCGATCGGTTCTTCGTCGTTTGCGTGAACAACCTGGGCGGCTGCAAGGGCTCGACCGGGCCGTTGTCCACCAACCCGGAAACGGGGCGTCCCTACGGGCCGGACTTCCCCATCCTGACGGTGCGTGACTGGGTCAACAGCCAGCATGCGCTGATGCGAAAGCTCGGCATTTCCCGCTGGGCGGCAGTGACCGGTGGCAGCCTGGGTGGCATGCAGGTGATGCAGTGGACGATCAGCTACCCGGAGGCGGTCGCCCACGCGGTGGTCATCGCCGCCGCGCCCAAACTCTCGGCGCAGAACATCGCCTTCAACGAGGTCGCCCGTCAGGCGATCATCACCGACCCGGACTTCCACGACGGACGCTACGCCGAGCATGGCGTGATCCCGAGGCGCGGCCTGATGCTTGCGCGCATGCTGGGTCACATTACCTATCTTTCCGATGACGCCATGCGGGCGAAGTTCGGCCGGGAATTGCGCTCGGGCAAGGTGCAGTACGGCTTCGATGTCGAGTTCCAGGTCGAGTCCTACCTGCGCTACCAGGGCACCAGTTTCGTCGACCGCTTCGACGCCAATACCTACCTGTTGATGACCAAGGCGCTGGACTACTTCGATCCGGCCGCCGAGGCCGATGACGATCTGGCCACCGCGCTGGCCCCGGCGACGGCTCGCTTTTTGGTGGTGTCGTTCACCTCCGACTGGCGTTTCTCGCCGGTACGCTCGAAGGAAATCGTCCGGGCGCTGCTGGCCACCGGCAAGTCGGTGTCCTACGCCGAGGTCGAGGCGCATCAGGGCCACGACGCCTTCCTGATGCCGATTCCCTATTACCACGAGGTGCTGCGAGGCTACTTCGACAATATCGCCCGCCGCATGACCGAGGAGGCAGCCGCCGAGGAGGGCGCCGCATGAACCGTCCTGACTGGGATATCGTCACCGGCTGGATTGGCGAAGGCGCCCGCGTGCTCGACCTGGGTTGCGGCGATGGCGCGTTGTTGCGCCACCTGATCGCCGAGCGCTCGGTGCGCGGCGTGGGCATGGAGGTCGACGACGAGCGGGTTGCCCGCGGCGTGGCGGCCGACCTGAACATCATCCAGGCGGACCTGGACGACGGCATCCGCGACTGGTTCGGCGCGCACAGCTTCGATTACGTGTTGGTCAGCCAGACCATCCAGGCCATTCGCCACCCCGAGCGCCTGCTCGGGGAAATGCTCGATATCGCCTCGGAGGGCATCGTCACCTTCCCCAACATGGGCTACTGGCGTAATCGCTGGCAGCTGGGCGTGCAGGGGATGATGCCGACCACCAAGGCACTGCCCAATCCCTGGTACAACACGCCCAATATCCACCTCTGTACCCTGCGCGACTTCGAGTCGCTCTGCGACGGGCTGGGCATCGAGATACTCGACCGCGCGGTGGTCGATCAGAATCGCCGCAGCTCGCCGCTGCTGCGCGCGCTGCCCAACTGGTTCGGCGAGCACGCCATCTATCGCATCCGCAAACGGGTGGTTTGAAGCCCGCCGGGAGGGCGCGCCGCGGCTCAGGCCGTTTCTCAAGATGCTCTTGGGTCGGTTTTATGTCTTCACGGCGCGATGAACGGTGTAGGTCTTGCCCTGCTTGACCTTGTCGTAGTTGCCGAACTGCTCCTTCATCGTCCGCTTGAAGTACTCGCGCAGGCCGTTGATCGACACGAACCAGACCTCGCCGCCGCGGTTGAGGCCCCGCCAGGTGTCGAACAGCATGATCTGCCACATCTCCTTGCCCACCTTGGCGGGGACGTTCGAGTAGAGCCGGTCGAACCCCTCGCCATCCACCGCCGACAGGCCGTTCGACAACCGGGCCTCGGCGTTCTCCAATCGGTTGCGACCCAGGTTGCCCTGGGCGTAGTCGATCGCGACGAAGTCCTTGTCCAGCAAGATCACGCGGCTATCCGCGCAGGCCTTGGCCATGCTGGCCCCGATGGGGCCGTAGCCACACCCCAGATCGACGATGCTGCTGCCGGCCGGCGGTATCGGGGTGTGTTCGAGCAGCAGGCGCGTGCCGGCGTCGATCTCCCGCGGGGAGAACAGTCCCCAGGTGGAATGCAGGGTCAGACGCTGGCCGAGCAGTTCGCAGTCGATGATCTGGTCGCGACGCAGGGTGGCGATGGCTTTGGCGTTGGGTGCTGGACTCATGCGGTGGGATCGCTTGATGGGGTGTGACAGGGGATTAATGGGCGGTGCGGCAGACCCGGCACAGGCCGCGCAGCTCGATGACCGCCGAACGGGGGGTGAAACCCGTCTGGTTGGCGAGGTCGCTCAATGCCGCATGCACGGCCGGGTCGTCTTCCTCGCGGATGTCGCCGCAGCGCTCACAGATCATGAGGATGGCCTGGTGCGGCTCCTGTGGGTGTTCGCAGCCGACGAACGCATTGAGGCTTTCGATGCGGTGGATCAGGCCCTGTTCGAGCAGGAAGTCGAGCGCCCGGTAGACCGTGGGGGGTTTGACCTGTTCGCCGTGCCTCGAGAGGCGCTCGATCAGGTCGTAGGCCTTGGTGGCCTCGTGGCTGGACCAGACCTCGCGCAGCACGTCGCGCCGGATCGGGGTCAGGCGCGCGCCGGATCGAGCGCAGATCGCCTCGGCGCGGGCGAGGGCATCGTCGATGCAATGGTCGTGATTCGCGCAGGACATGAATTCGCCGCTATCCAGTAATCAATGAGGCATCATAGTGTAGTTGCCCGGCATCCTGGACAGAAGCAAACCTGACGTCGGATCAACAATGTCGATCGCCACAACGTTGAAATTTCGGGGCACGGCGATCATTATTTAGAGACAGCTAATAAACATGGCCTGCTCGCCCCCGGACCGGTCCGATCGAATGGCCGGTCCGGCGTGGAGTCCCCCGATGGCGAAAGCGGGCACATTGGAGGAGAAGGCAATGGAATTCAAAGAGCAGTTCCTGGCAACGCGCCGCCGCTTTTTGCGCAACATCGGGGTTACCGCGGGCCTGGCCGCCGCGCCTCTGGCGTGGTCCTCGCGTGTGTTCGCCGAGGAAGAACTGGTGATCGAAGGGCCGCCCATGCCGGATATCCCGGCCACCGAGATTACCGAGAACGTTTACGTGATCGTCTCACCCTGGGGATTTCCCTCCGAGGACAATCAGGGGATGATGAGCAACGTCACCTTCGCGGTCACGGAAAAGGGCGTCGTGGTGATCGACAGCGGCGCCTCCTTGCAGATCGGTCGCATGGCCTTGCGCCAGATCCGCGAAATCACCGAAAAGCCCATCGTGGCGGTCTTCAACACGCACTATCACGGCGATCACTGGCTGGGTAACCACGCCTTCGTCAACGAGAATCCGGACGTGCCGATTTACGCGCACGAGAAGACCGCTTCGGCGATTCGCACCAATCAGGGCGAGTTCTGGGTCAGCCTGATGGAGCGCTCCACGGGCAACGCGATCGAGGGCACGGTGGTGACGCCGCCGAACAAGGTGGTCGGTCACGGCGATGAATTCGACTTCGGTGATCTTACGGTGCGCGTTCACTTCTATGGCACCGCACACACCCCGTCGGACATCAGCCTCGAGCTGGTAGAGAAGAAGATCGTGCATGTCGGCGATATCGCGATGAACAACCGCATCGCCTTCATGGACGACGGCAGTTTCCTCGGCACGTTCAAGGCGTTTGATGCATTGGAGCAGAGCGTGCCGGGTGCCTACTGGATCCCGGCGCACGGTTTCCCGGCCAACGACCTGATCGAGCACAACCGGATCTTCTTCCAGGGGATCTACGAGGCGGCGGAGAAGGCCGTGGCCGACATGGCCGCGCCGAGCGCAGCGAAGGCCTATGCACTGGAGGACGAACGGGTGCAGTACTACGCCCGCGTGACCAACGGTTTCGACGAGAATATCGGCAAGTACGCCTCGCTCGCGTTTCTCGAGGCCGAAGCGGCCGCCTTTTAACGGGTCGCGATGGCGGGGGAGAGCCCCCGCCCACTGAGCGTTGATGTCGACAGGCCCGCCGGGTTGGCGGGCCTTAAAGGAATGTTTTCTTCAATTGCTGATTCCAGGAGGTCCAGCAGGGAATGTCTTGCCAAGTTCGGCCGTTATGGCCCCCCTTTATCGCCGGCATCGTGCTCGGCCTGGTCGTCTTGCTCACCTTCGTGCTGGTGGGCAACGGCATGGGTTCGTCCGGTGCCTTCGCCCGCGTGGCCACCGAGGTCGGACTTCAGGTTGCGCCCGAAGCCACCCGTGAGAACGCCTATCTCGGTGGCATGGCCCAGGGCAATCCGCTCGCGGCGTGGATCGTGGTCGCCGCGATCGGCACCCTGATTGGCGCGATCCTCGCGGCGGTTTCCTCCGGGCGCTTCCGGGTCAAGGTCGATCGTGGCTCGGGGCGCATCGGTGTCGCACCGCGCCTGCTGCTCGCGTTGGGTGGCGGCCTGCTGGCGGGCTTCGGTTCGCGGCTGGCGGCCGGTTGCACCAGCGGCGTGGGCCTTTCCAACACGGCCATGCTGGGCGTGGCCGGTTTCGTCTTCCTGATCGTGTTCTTCGTGGTCGGGATTCTGATCAGTCTGTTGATGCGGAGGGTCTGGTAATGGATTACGGCACCGCGGGTACCGCACTGGCCACTGGCCTGTTGTTCGGTTTCGTGCTCGAGCAGGCCGGCTTTGGCTCCCCCTGCAAACTCACCGCCCAGTTTCGCCTGACGGACTGGTCGGTATTCAAGGTCATGTTCTCGGCCATCATTGTCGCGGCGATCGGCATACTCTTGCTGCAGGTGAACAACACCTTCGGAGCACAAGGGTTCTACGTGTCCGAGATGTATCTCTGGGGCACCGTGCTTGGCGCGGTGCTGATCGGGGCCGGTTTTGCCATTGGTGGCTACTGTCCCGGCACCTCCGTGGTCGGGCTGGGCAGCGGCCGGATCGACGGGTTGGTATTCATGCTCGGCATGGTCATCGGTGTCTGGGCCTTCGCCGGCGTCTATGACAGCGATTTCATTCAGGCCGCGGTTACCGGGGCGCAGGTATCGGCCCGCACCGTGCCGGAATTGCTGGGCGTCTCGCCGTGGCTGGTCGTGACCGCGATGCTCCTGGTGCTGGCGGGCGGCTTCTTTGCCGGTCGCGCACTCGAGCAGCGCAGTCACGGTGTCTACAGCGCCGAGGACATCACCGAAGGGCGTGACCCCGGCGAGAGTGATGAACTCGGTCGCGACCTGGGTCGAGAGGCCAGCGCCGCGCGCCGCACCGACGCCGATTGAGCGGAGAGCACCGCGTGATTTTGCGGGCTGGCTTTCCGGCCGCCCGCCCTTGTCAGAGGAGAGTGGATTAGATGGAATCGAAGAAGGTCGCCCGACAGGCGCGCGCCCGCCGCGCGCTTAAGTTGTCTATGCCGGCAATGGCGTTCACCGTGGGTGCCTCGCTTGCCGCGACCACGATGGTGCCGCTGTCGGCCGCCGCGCAGACCCGCGGCGGGAATCCCTGTGCCCCGTCCGCGCGCGGTGGCAACCCCTGTGCCCCGTCTTCCCGCGGCGGCAACCCCTGCGCGCCATCGGCTCGTGGCGGTAATCCATGTGCACCATCGGCTCGGGGCGGCAATCCCTGCGCGCCATCGGCTCGTGGCGGTAATCCGTGTGCGCCCTCGGCTCGGGGCGGCAACCCCTGCGCGCCATCCGCTCGTGGCGGTAATCCCTGTGCGCCCTCGGCCCGTGGTGGCAACCCCTGTGCCCCGTCGGCTCGCGGCGCCAATCCCTGTGCCCCGGGCGGTCAGTGACCGAGCATTGCGCACGGTCTGAGTTGTCTCGATGAGTGACGTGCCGTTCCATTCCGTGCCCGACGACTGGCTTGATGCCGGTCTGGCAGCCGGTGATGAATGGCGCTCGATCCAGTCGGCGCTGGCCGCCGATAACCAGACCGTGCTCACCGAACTGTTCCGGGATCACCCGGAAGAGGGCTTCGACTACTGGGCGCACTTTCCCGGGGACGACGCCCGGGATCCGGTCAGTGGGGCCCGTTTTTATTATCACGCGCATGATCCGGCCGAGTGGACCTCGAACGAACACGGCCACTTCCACCTGTTCGTTGCCGACGAGGACGAGCCGGGCTTTACGCATGTGGTCGCGGTGTCTATGGACAGCCAGGGGCGTGCGCAGCGTCTGTTCACCACCAATGGCTGGGTGACCGGTGAAACGGTCCGTCCCGCCGCGGCGTTGCTGGCGCAGCTGCCCAACGGGTTCGAGATCAACCGGGCTCGCCCGTCGTGGCTGGTAGGGCGCTGGTTGACGGCCCTGGTCGCCCTGTTGATGCCGCAAATTCGCGACTTGCTCGAGGCGCGCGATCGTGCCTTGACGACCGATTCCGGCAACTGGCCCGATCCGGAGGTGCTGGCCGATCGCGACCGGCATGTCCTGAGCGAGTGTTCGCTGGACATGGACGCGGTGTTGGCCACGTGGTCACGGCGACTCGTGGACATGCAAGCGCAACTGATTTCCCCGCCCGGCTGAGGGCGGCTTTTCCGGCGCCGGCTGGCGCCGTTTGTTGATGCACGAAGAAGGAGTTGAGTCATATGAATTTCAAGCGGTTTCTCGCAGTGCCCGCCGGGGCGGCCGCGCTGGCCGTCGCGCAAGGGGCCTGGGCACTGGATGTGCCGGGTCCGGTGGTCGACCCGCAGTGGCTGAATGACAACCTGGAACAGGTCACGGTTCTGCAGATTGCCGGGTCGGAAAAGGCGTTTGCCATGGCGCCGAAGTACGAGACCGTCGAGGGCAAGAAAGTCGTTTCCGTCGTCTCCGGTCACGTGCCGGGTGCGCAGTTCGTCGACTGGGGCAAGGTGCGCGTCGAGCGCATGGAAAACGGCAAGAAGGTCGGCAAGCTGATCCCGGAAAAGGCCGACTTCGAATCCTTCGTCCAGGCCCTGGGCGTGGATCAGGACGACACGGTGGTGATCGTGCCGCTGGGCCTGTCCGGCTCGGATTACACCAAGGCCACTCGCCTGTACTGGCAGATGAAGTACTTCGGTCACGACGACATGGCCCTGCTCGACGGCGGCCTGGCCAACTGGCTGGCGGCGGGCTTCGATGCCGGCACGGGTCAGTCGGAGAAGATCGAGGCCGGTGACTGGATGGCCACCGACGAGCGTGACGAGATCCTCGCGACATACGCCGAGGTGCGCGAGGCGGTCGATTCGGATGGCAAGGTCCAGCTGCTGGATGCCCGTCCGCCGAACCAGTACCTGGGTGTGTTCAGCAAGTCCAAGACGGTGCCTGGCCACCTGCCCGGCGCGAAGAACCTGCCGACCGACGTGCTCGTGCGTGCCGACGGCGCGGCGGCCAATTTCCTGCCGGCATCGAGCTATCGTTCGATCATGGAGTTCAAGGACATCGATCCGAGCGGTGCGGCGATCACGTACTGCAACTCGGGCAACCTGGCCTCGGGTGTGTGGTTCGTCGCGAGCGAGATCATGGGTAACGATGATGTCTCTCTATACGACGGTTCCATGAAGGAATACGGCATGTATGTCGATGACGGGGCCACCTCGGTCAACCCGGCGCAGCTCTACTGAGCCCAGCAACGCGTCATGATTCGCCAACCCCGCCATCCGGCGGGGTTTTTTGTGATGGGTGATGCTCATCGGGAGGCGGAACTCGGCGGCCCGCGTCTTTGATCGATGTCGGCCGCATCCAACCGTGGCACGAGATCGCCGTGCCCGTGGGTTTCCGCGGCAGGTGGCAGGATCAGCGTATACACTCCGGACAGGTCAACATGACACACCAAGGAGGTCGAGCCTATGAGTACCTGGGTAGTGGTTGCCGATGAGGCCCGGGCGCGTTTTTTCGCGCTGCGTGACAACAGCGGGGCCTATCGCGGCAGCGAGGCGCATCCCTCCAGCCGTCCCGCTCCCAAGGGGGCGCTCGAAGAGGTGGTCTCGTTGTCCAACCCCGCGGCTCGGTTGTCGGACGCGGACCTGGAGACGGATCGACCGGGCTCGACCGCCGATCGCAAGGGGGATGCGATGCATGCCTACGAACCGGCCAACAGTGTGCGCGACGTGGAGGCCAAGCGCTTCGCCCGCGAGGTAAGCACCGAGCTCGAGCAAGCCCTGCAGAAGGGGCGGATGGAACGGTTCTACCTGATGGCCGCGCCCGACTTTCTCGGCCTGTTGCGCGAAGCGATGGGCAAGGGGTTGGAGGATGCACTGGTGGCCGATCAGGCCAAGGATTTCTCGGCCCGGTCGCCCGAGGAAATCCGTGCCGCCCTGCCGGAACGCCTATGAGTCGGGCTCACAGCGGACTACAGACAATTTCCCGAACAAGGAGGGGGGCGCATGTTTCTCAAGCGCAAGGATAACGACAACATGATCGAGATCATCGATCTGGAAACCCTCGCCGACCCTGCCCTGCCGAGCGTGATGGGGCGGCAACATGCGGGTGAGGAGATGCAGGACGAGGAACGCTTCGAGAAGGAAGATTTGGAGTTTCCGTCCGGCGAGCCATTGCCACGCTGTTGGATCGACCTGCACTGGCGAGAAGACTGAAGCCGTTCGCCAACGGCAAATCAAGAAGGCCGCCGATCGGGGATCTGGCGGCCTTTCTCTGTCTGGAGGACCGGTTCGAGTCGGGCGGTTGCGCGTCAGGGAAGTACCCAAAGCGTGAGCGACAGCAGCATGCTGGCAATCGCACTGCCGATTACCGGCAACATCATCAGCCCGGCAAGCGCCTCGCGGCGGGCGAGTTGCCAACCCGTCCAGATCAAGGTCGCCAGCCAGGCGATCGCGAGCAGCAGGGCAATCAGGGACTGGCCGCCACCGAGCAGCACCACGATGGCCAGCGGCAGGAGGAGTGAGGCCCACAGGCCGACATGTTCGGCTCCCCGGTGTGGGGTGGTGATCGACGCGGCGTAGGCAAAGGCCGCCCAGGCGAGCAGGAAGGCAAATCCCATGGCGCCGGTCAGAGGGGAGGCGGGCAGCGTGCGCGCGCTCGCGGCGCCGGGCGGATGAAGATCGGCGCCGAGCCACAGCAGCAGGACGGCCACGGCCAGGCTGGCGCTCATCCACAGCGCAAGGGCAGGGCGGTTGACGGTCGGTTCGGTCATTGGAGGCTCCTCCCGAGTCGGGTTGGCCGCGTCACGCCGGAGTCGGCTGGATTCAAGCGGCTCGGACGGTCTCGGCAGCACTGACGCGGCATGTGGTTATAAAGATAGCAGGACGAACCTGCCACGGCAGGCGAATAGCTGCCGTCGCGCACGAACGACATACGGCGGCGGTGGGCTCGACTACACTTTCAGTGAGATGGCAAGGTTTGCTGTCCGCATTAGCCCGGCAATCGGGTACGAATGGAGGCTAGACATGCACGTCCTGATCACTGGCGGTGCCGGATTCATCGGTTCCCACCTGGTCGATCTTCACCTTGGTCGAGGTGACAAGGTACATGTCGTCGATAATCTCAGTACCGGCTCACGGGACAATTTGGCCTCGCACCTCGATCGGGCCGACTTCCACTTTACCGAGGCCGATATCGTCACTTGGCCCTCGTTGGATGAAGCGGTTGGTTGGGCCGATCGGATTTATCACCTTGCTGCCGTGGTGGGGGTGTTCCGGGTGCTCGAACGTCCCATCGATGTCATGGCCACGAATATCGCGGGCAGCGAACGGTTATTGCGCGCCGTCGATCACTGCGGCTGGCGGCCACAGGTCCTGCTCGCGTCCAGCTCCGAGGTCTACGGTCCCCGTGTCGATGGATGCCTGCGCGAGGACATGGATCTGATCGTGCAGGCCGATGCCCCGCCGCGCTGGAATTACGCCATCAGCAAGCTGGCCGACGAGGCCTTCGCCCTGTCCTACGCGCGGACGAAGGCGATTCCCGTGACGGTGGTGCGCCTGTTCAACACCGTCGGGCCGCGGCAGAGGGGGCGCTACGGCATGGTGGTGCCGCGATTCGTCAGCCAGGCCGTGGCGGGTGACCCGCTGACCGTGTTCGGTGACGGGACGCAAAGCCGCTCGTTCACCGATGTCCGCGATACCGTGCAGATGCTCGACCAGCTGGCGGGGTGCGCGACCACCGACGGGCTGATCGTCAATGTCGGCGGCAACCACGAGATTTCCATCAATGAGCTGGCCGAGCGCGCGATCGAGCGAGCCGGTTCGAGCTCCCCTGTCGAGCATCTGCCCTACGAGGTGGCTTATGGTCAGGAATACGTGGACATCCCGCATCGCTGCCCGGATCTAACCCGATTGCATGGACTGATCGAATACCGCCCACAATGGACACTGGACGCCACCCTGGACGATCTGATCGCTCGGGTCCGGCACAGAGAAGGAGCCTCCTGAGGAGGGCGCATGGCAACCACCCCTTATTTCGTCCTGAGTCCGAGCGCCGCGCTCAGCATCATCGGGCTGATTCGCGGGCCGGACAAGACCGACCCCACTCCCCCCGAGGACTGGCGTGACGCGGTGGTCGATGTCGTGATCCCGGCGCTCAACGAGCAGGCTAGCGTGGTGCTCGCACTGGAGTCGGTGCGGCGGCAGACCAAGCAGCCGCGCAACATCATTCTCGTCGACGATGGCAGTCGCGATCGCACCATCGAGTATGCCCGTGCCTTCGCCGAGCATCACGACATGCCGCTGACCGTGATCCAGCGTGACCATCCCATCGGTAAAACCCCCACGATCAAGCGCCAGTCGCGCGAGTACGATGCGGATGTCGAGTTCATCCTCGACGCCGATACCTATCTCGATGCGGACAACTACATCGCGCGCACCGTTGAGGAGCTCTACAAGGGTGCCGGCATCGCCAGCGCCTGTGGCGTCATCCTGCCCACCCGGGAAAAGGATCGTCGCCGGCGTATCAACGAGCCGGCGATTAGCGCCTTCCTGGATGCAAAGGAGGAGGTGGACCTTCATCAGCCACTGGGTAACTGGTGGCACCGGCTCAACCGCAACCTTACGGCGGTCTATCGCCAGCAGCTCTACACCTTCCTGCAGCGATTCGTTTACGTCGGCCAGATGAAGTTCTTCGGCAGCATCACCAACCCGGTGGGCTGTGCGGTCGCCTACCGGCGCAAGTTCATCAAGGACCTGTTCGACAAGTACGAGCCGGTCATGGGCGACGACCTGACCAACTCCGAGGACATCTTTATCGGCTTTGCGCTGATGAACGAGGGCTACCGCAATATCCAGCTCCAGGACGTCACCGCGCATTCGATGGAGCCCGAGATGCGCAACCTGCCGCGCCAGATCTACATGTGGTCGTCCTCGTTCCTGCAGAGCTGCTATTACTTCGACGGTTTGCTGGGCAGTCCCTTCAAGGTCCTGCGCCGGATTCGGAAACGGTACCGGGAAAAGCACGATGCGGAGGTCAGGAAACTAGTCGCCCAGCGCAAGATCCGGGAACCCTATCGCCAGCCGTTTGGTGTGGTCTATACCGAAGAGCAGGGACGGCCTGCCGGCTGGATTCCGTTCCTGGCCGCGTTCGAGAAGGTAGCCTTCCCGACAGCCCTGCTGATCATGATCCTCCTGCAGTTGTGGGAGCCTTTGGTCGTCACCCTGATCGCCGAAATGATCGTCGCGGTGGGCATCCTCACCTACATCTCCAAGGGGCGGCGCTTCAAGGCCTTCCTGCAGGGCATCCTGATGACCCCGATCCGCTACGCGAGCCTGCTCTACGACCTGGTGACCATCGGCCGCTTTGCCACGGATCTCTGGATTACGGGGAACAGAAAATGGCACAAATGACTCGTTTTCCCCTTCGCGGCCCGTCGGACTCGGCCGGCCTGCTCGGCGCCCTGGCGCTGATAGCCACGCTGGCCCTTGCCCCGCCGGCCTTCGCCCAGGCAGAGGGCCAGGTCGATGGCCAGGTTGATGGCCAGGTTGATGGCCAGGTTGATGGCCAGGCGGTTCCCGAAGCGGCCCTGGCCGCGGAAATGCAACAGGACTGGTCGGCCGCCGCAGCGGTCTATCGCGATGAGCTCGAGGCCGATCCGGACCGCACCGACTTGTGGCGCCGGCTGGCCGACGTGCTGGCCGCCGCCGATCAGCCGGTCGCCGCTGCAGAGGCGCTGGACCAGGCGGTCGAGACCGAGCCCGACGATGCCGACCTGCGCCTGGAGGCCAGTGCCGCCTGGGCGCAGGCCGAGCAGCCGGGGCGAGCACTCGAGCATTGCCAGGCCGCCGCCGATGTGCGCCCGGATGATGCCTCGGTGCTGCGCACTTGTGCCCAGCAGGCCAACTGGGCGGGGGACTCGCAGGCGGTGGTCCGGATGCGCGAACGCCTCTACGCCATCAGCGGGGATGCCGAGGATCTGAAGGCCTATGCCCGGGCGCTGGGCGGTGCCGGCGAGCTCGACGAGTCGGTCGCCCTGTACCACGAGTACCTGGCGGCGCATCCGGATGATGCCGAGGCGCTGCTCGGTTATGCCACCATCCAGACCTGGCGCGGCGACTATGCCAACGGTGCCGATGCGCTCGCTCACTATCGCGAGGTGCACGGCGAGGATGACGAATGGGCCGCGCGCAGCGCGCGGCTGCTTGCCTGGGCACATCGCCCCAGCCGGGCCCGGCCGCTCAACGAGCAGCTGCTGGCCGCGGAGCCCGACAACTACGAATACCTCTACACCCGCATGCTGATACTGCGTGGCGAGAAGCGTCACAGTGCGGCGATCGCGGCGCTCGAACCCCTCAAGCGCCTGCGACCGGAATCGACGGACACGCTCGATGCGATCCGTAGCACGCATGCCTTCCTGCGCTCGAACGTCGGCATCGAGGCCGGCTGGCGCGACGACGCTGACGACATCAGCATGCGTCGCTTCGCGGTCAAGGGGCGCTGGTCGTTGACCCCGGAAACCTACCTCTACGGTCGGGCCGAGCACCGTGATATCCGCGCGCAGGCCGGCAGCCCGTTCGTCGGGGTGGAAGGCGATACCTCGATCGACATCGAACAGGCCTGGGTGGGAGCGCGCCACCGTTTCAGCCCGTTGCTCGAAATCGGCGCGGACGTCGGTGCGGCCAGTATCGACGGCGGGGGTGGTGATGTGGGGCTGTACGGGTTGTATGCCGACCTGCGCCCGCTGGATAACCTCTGGGTCGATCTCTCGGCCACCCGTCGCGTCTGGGACATCTCGCCCAGGTCTGCCTCGTTGGGGCTGGCGATACGGGATCATCGCGCACGCATTCAGTGGCAGCCGACATTGCGCCATTTCGTCAACGCCGAGGTGGCCCACGGCCGGCTCAACGACGGTAATCGGCGCAACGAGCTGTTCGTCAATCCCTACCGGGCCATGCTGCGTACCGAGCGCTTCAACCTGGACCTGGGCGTCTCGGCGCACTGGCAGGATTACGACCAGGATCTCGACAACGGGTACTACGACCCGTCGAACTACCGGCGCTTTGCGCTCACGGCGGTGGGCTACTGGAAGTTTTCCGATGATGACGGACTGAATGTCTCGCTCAGCCCGGGCTGGCACACCGATGACAGCCTGCCCCAGTACGAGTTCGGCACGGATGTTTCGGTCGAGTTGATCAACGGCATCTACCGGGATTGGTACAGCCGGCTGGGCGTGTCCTACAGCGACCGCTCCCAGACCACCGGTCGCTATGACGCCTATTCGATCAACTGGGAACTGGTGCGCCGCTTCTGATGCCGGCGCCAATGCCCGGGCTGGTCCTCCCTCCGGGTGAAGGCAAGTCCCTGATCTGGTAGAGTCGCGCCCTTGTCTGCAGGACTGCGCCGCCTTCCGGCTTGCCCGCGAGGGCGCTCCCGCCGTTCGTCCGACTCGTCCTTTTGAAACCGATTGCGCCACGGAATGGCGCCCACTGCCTGGTACCGTCGCCGGTGCCGTCGGGTGGGCGGCGTTTCCCGTCGACGGCGGGAACGGGGCATCGTGTCGTCATCGCGAAAGGTGAACCGGGCGAGTCCGGGCGGAGTGGCGATCCTGTCGTATCCGAATCCGCTGGACAGAGAGTCACGATGAACTGGTACCGCATCAAGCAGGAATGGTTTTCCAACATGCGCGGGGATGCCCTTTCCGGGTTGGTCGTCGCCCTGGCGCTGATTCCGGAGGCCATCGCCTTCTCGATCATCGCTGGCGTCGACCCCAAGGTGGGCCTGTACGCCTCGTTCGCCATCGCCGTGGTGATCGCCTTCACCGGCGGACGGCCGGGGATGATCTCGGCGGCCACGGCGGCCACGGCGCTGTTGATGATTACCCTGGTCAAGGACCACGGGCTGGAATACCTGCTGGCCGCCACGATACTCGCCGGGGTGCTGCAGATCGGCGCCGGCTACATCCGCCTCGACCGGCTGATGCGGTTCATCTCCAACTCGGTGATGACCGGCTTCGTCAACGCGCTCGCCATCCTGATCTTCATGGCGCAACTGCCCGAGCTGACCAACGTCACCTGGCATGTCTACGCCATGACCGCCGCGGGGCTAGCGATCATCTACGGCCTGCCGAAGCTCACCAACGTGATTCCCTCGCCACTGGTGACCATCGTGGTGCTCACGATCATCGCCTGGCTGATGAACATCGACGTGCGCACGGTGGGCGACATGGGCGAGATGCCCGATACCCTGCCGGTGTTCTTCCTGCCGGACATCCCGCTCAATCTCGAGACGCTGATGATCATCCTGCCGTACTCGGCGGCGATCGCGGTGGTCGGCCTGCTCGAGTCGCTGATGACGCAGAACCTGCTCGACACGCTGACCGACACCAAGACCAGCAGGGCGCGCGAGTGCAAGGGGCAGGGCATCGCCAACATCGTCTCCGGCTCGATGGGTGGCATGGCCGGCTGCGCGATGGTCGGCCAGTCGGTGATCAACATCAAATCCGGCGGTCGGGGACGCCTGTCGACCTTCCTCGCCGGGATCTACCTGCTGATCCTGGTGGTCTTCCTGGCGCCGGTACTCACCCTGATCCCGATGGCCGCGCTGGTGGCGGTGATGATCATGGTCTCGATCGGCACCTTCAGCTGGGGCTCGATACGCGATCTCAAGAAGCACCCGATGAGCACCAATGTGGTCATGGTGATGACCGTGATCGTCACGGTCGCCACCCACAATCTCGCCTACGGCGTGCTCACCGGCGTGCTGCTGGCGGCGATGTTCTTCGCCAACAAGGTCGGCCAGTTCATGCACGTCTCCTCGCGCCTGTCCGAGGACGAGAACGACCCACGTCATCGCACCTACGAGGTGATCGGGCAGGTGTTCTTCGCTTCGACCGAGAAATTCCTCGAGTCGTTTGATTTCAAGGACGACGTGGATAAGGTATCGATCGACCTGTCCAAGGCGCACTTCTGGGACATCACCGCGGTGCACGCGCTCGACAAGGTCGTGGTCGACTTCCGCCGGGAAGGCATCGAGGTCGAGGTCATCGGCATGAACGAGGCGACCGCCACGATCGTCGACAAGCATGGCGTGCACAACGATCCGGACGCCGCCGAGAAGCTGATGGGGCACTGACATGGGAAACGAGAACATGACCGACAACAAGGACCAGGTACTCGCCTGCATCGACGGTTCGCGCTCCTCCGAGGCGGCCACCGACTTTGCCGTCTGGGCGGCGCAGGCCCTCGAGGCACCGCTGACGTTCCTGCACGCGATCAACAATCCGCATGCCCCATCCAAGACCAATCTTTCCGGCAACATGACCCTGGGCGGGCGCGAGAAGCTGCTCGAGGAGATGGTCGAGCTGGAGGAAAAGCGCGGCAAGCTCGAGCGAGAGCGCGGTCGGGCCCTGCTGGCCGACGTGCTCTCGCGGGCGCGTGACCGCGGCTTCGATGAGCCGGCCGAGCTGCTGCGCAACGGTGATATCACCGAGGTGATCCTGGAGCTCCAGGAGGCCATGCAGATGCTGGTGATCGGCAAGCAGGGCCGCGACGGGGACATGGAGGCCATGCACGTGGGCAGCCACCTGTCGAGCATCCTGTCGATGATCCACAAGCCTACCCTGGTCACGCCGCTGGCATTCAAGCAGCCCGAGAGTTTCCTGATCGCCTACGACGGCAGTCCCTCGGCCTACAAGCTCGTCGAGATGGCGGCCAACACGCCGCTGCTGCAGGGCCTGCCGGTGCACATCCTGATGGTCGGCGAGGAGAAGCAGACCAACTGGGACAAGATCCAGGCGGCCAACACCAAGCTGCAGAAGGCCGGCTTCGACACCCAGGTGGCGATCCGCCAGGGCAAGGTGGACGAGGCGGTATCGATGTACATCGAGGAGAAGAACATCGACCTGCTGGCCATGGGTGCCTATGGTCACAGCCCGATCCGTTATCTGGTGCTGGGTAGCACCACCACCAAGATGATCATGAAGGCCAACGTGCCGTTGCTGGTAGTGCGCTGACGCCCTTCGGCGCTTGCCGGGGCGACGAGGGCCGCGTCAGAGACGCGGCCCTTTTTCTTTGCCAGTTCGTTGTCGCTCAATGAGTTCCCGTGGGCGCCGAGTCGTTGCGGATGACCGGCTGAACGTCGGGCGGGCGAATCTGCCGGCCCGGTCCGGGGCGTTGCGCACAAAAAAACCGCACCCGAAGGTGCGGTCTCGAAAGCCGGTCGGGGTGAGGGTTGCCCCGTCAGTCGACCGCGTAGTATTCCGCCAGTGCGGCGATCTCCTCGTCGGTCAGCGGCTCGGCGAACTGCGACATGCCGTGGGCCACGTCGTTGTGGCGTTTGCCATCACGAAACAGCTCCATGGTGCGCACGAAGTAGTCCACCGGCTGGCCGCGCAGGCTGGGTGACTCGTTGATGCCGCCGGAGCCGTTGCTGCCGTGACAGGCCGCGCAGGGCGTGATCAGTCGGCTGGGATCGCCGACGCTGACCAGTTGATCGGCCGGATGCGATTTCGCCGGCTTGGCCTTGTCGGGCAGCCCTTGTGCCTCGTAGAACGCCGCCAGGTCGGCCATGTCCTGCTCGCTCAGACCCTCGCTGACCACATTCATGAGGTGGGCGCGATTGTCCTCGCGGCGTCGATGCTCGGCGTAGTCCACCAGTTGCTTGTAGGTGTATTCGGCGCGCTGACCGGCCAGATGCGGCCAGTTGCCGGTCAGCGATTCGCCGTGCTCACCGTGGCACGAGGCGCAGAAGCGCTGGTCGTGCAGTTCCTTGCCACGGGCGGTATCGCCGCTGGGCATGTCGCGCATGGCCTGGTGCCAGGTCGCGGGCGACCACGTGACGACGTCGTTCGACGGCTCGGCGGCCTGCGCGCCGGCAATCGCCAGACCGGCGAGAAGGGCACCGGCGAGCGCCGCGGCGGCCCACCGAGTGGGATGGTTGCGTGTCATCTCGTGACTCCTCCTCAAGCGTAAGCGGTCCACAGACCGAAACCGAAGTACTGGGCAATCCACAGCAGCAGCAAGACGATGCCGGCGGTGCCGATACGGTTGACGGCCCGGGACGGGGTGTAGGTGCCTTCGGTCTGCCCGGCCTGCCAGGCCACGGTGAGCAGGTAGGTGACCACCGCCCCGCCCAGTACGCCGAAGGTGAGGAAGAACAGGCCGGTGGAGTACCAGTCCATCGCGATCTTGTAATCCAGCGGGTTGTAGCCATGGACGCCGAACAGGGTCACCCAGCGCACCGCCTCGCGCATCGTGGCGACCACGATCATGGCGACGGTCGCGACGAGGATCGGCGCGTAGCCCCACAGCCCCTGATCGAGGCGCCTGCCCAGCAACAATGGGAAGGCGGCGGCGACGATCAGGGCGGCCGCTGCCGCGATCGGCCAGATGCCGGTGGCGAATCCGGCGATGTCCTCGGGCAGGCCGCGCATCCAGCCCACCAGCAGGACCAGGGCGATCAGGGTGCCGATGGCGCCCAGGCGGGTGCCGGTGCGTTTGAGGAACTCGAGGTAACCCGAGTCCTCCTCGTTGCGCCCTTGCAGGTAACGCCGATAGCCGAACAGCCAGATGCCGATGACCGGGATCGACAGCGCGATGAAAAAGCCGAAGCGCCACAGGTTGAAGGCATGAATCGACCGGCCCGAGGCATCGATCACGCCGTTGGGCGCGTACCACTCCTGCCACTGGTCCGGTTCGAGCATCTGCACCGAGAGCGCGTGCATGATGAAACCGACCACCAGGAACAGGAGCACCGCGACGATCATCGAGCCGGGGCAACGGGTCTTGTTGGTGCGCAGGCCATGGTTGAGCGCGTAGAAGATGAACAACGTGAGCGTCGCCACGATCAGGATGAAGATGAACCCGATTACCCACCACGCCGAGAGGACGTTGGAGGTGTACCAGAACGGGTCGTAGATGACCTGGACGAACAGCAATGGCGCGACGCCGATGACGATGGCCACCGACACGGCCACCTTGGCGGTGTTGACCATGGCGTCGGCCAGGCGGCGCCAGTGGTCGTTTCCGGAAAAGGCCCCGCGGATCGCCAGCGCGGACGAGCCGAGCAGCACGTGGACCGCGGCGATATGCAGCGCCCAGGTGGCCACCCCGAGGATCAGGAAGATCAGCGGGTGGGCCGGGATGCCCAGCGGGTCGCGCAGGGCGTAGAGCATGGCGGTATCCATTACTGGTCCTCCTCACGGCTGGGGTTGTCGAGCAGTGCCGTCGTGTCGCCATCGAGGTGCGCCGCGGCGGCCTCGGGGTCATTGAGACTGGCGATGTAGACGGCCAGGGCCTCGGCTTCATCGTCCTTGAGCGGGATCTGCGGCATGTACATGGTGTTGCCGGTCGCCAGCGCACCCAGCAGGTATTTCTTGATGCCCTCGACGTCCGCCTGCTGCGGGAAGTAGTTCTTCAGCGGGCGGATGCCTGTGGCGGAAAGCGAGTGGCAGTTGCTGCAGGCCGTGATGGCGAGATTGCGCCCCACGTCCATGGTGTTCTCGCGGGTGATCTCCTTCTGCGATTCCGGCCAGAAGACGTGCGCGTGGGTAAAGCCCACCTTCTCCAGCGTCGGGATCTCCGATTTCACGCCCATGCCCGGCACGTCATGGCCGATGACCTGGTTGGAGTACAGGTACTGCCCGGCGATGTAGGGCTTGCGTACCGATTCGCGCACGGTCTCGCCCGGCCACAACCCGAGCACCAGGATCGCCAGGGTGGCGAAACCGGCCACGGTGGCGGTGACCAGCTTCGGGCGGAAGAAGGTCATCGCGAAGTAGGCCAGCATCGCGCCGAGCACGATCAGGATCGACGGAGTGAAGTAGTCCGGCAGGCGGTTTTCCATCACCAGGTGAGCAATGCTCGGCAGGGTCCCCAGGTACCAGGGGTACAGCGAGATGCCGACAATCGCGGACAGCCCGCCGACGATGGCCAGGCGCCTGAGCAGCCAGCGCTTGAAGACCTCGTCCTTGAGTCCGGCGGCGACGATGCCGCCCACCACGGCCGTCATGGTGAACATGAAGGCGGTGCGGATCATCAACTGGGCGAAGGTGTTCGGGCCGTAGAAGCCGTACAGGTAGCCGCCCTCGGCGAACCACTGCTCGGGGCGGCCCGGCATCATCATAAACGAGAGGATGCCGACGATCGCGAGCATGGTGGTGTAGGAGGTCAGGCCGAAGATCACCGCCACCTTCATGTAGGTGCGCCGCTCGAGCTTGCCGGCGAGATACACCAGCATGTAGACGCCGATCACCTCGATCACGAAGAAGACCCACTCGGTGGCCCACTTCCAGACGAAGTTGTGGATCAGTGCCGAGATGCCCCGCGGGCTGCCCACCGTGGTCGAGTACCAGATCCCCGGCCCGGTGATCGAGCCGAGGATGTAGGAAAAGACCAGCAGGAACAGGCCGTACTTCTTGATGAAGTCGATCAGTTCCGGCCGGTCGTCGCGCATGCCGATATAGGCGAGCACCGCGAACAGGATCGCCGCGCCCACCGCCGTGTGCGAGAACAGCACGTGGATGGTGGCGATCAGGCCGATTACCCAGCCCGAGCCGATCGCCGGCTCGTACCAGGTGGGAAAGAGTCCGATCAGATCCATGTCGGGATCCTCCTGTGAGCGTGGAGCCGATTCATGAGAAGCAGTCCTCGGTGAATGCCTTCATCCAGTTGTGCTGGTAGAGCGCGGCGAGTCGATACTCCGTTTCGGTGGCATCGAACGGCAGGTAGCGTTGCTCCTCCACTCGGGCGATCGTGTCGCCGTCCATGCGGAACACGTCGGCGACGAACATGCCCACGTCGGTGTTGCCGGCCAGCGCGTAACAGGTGTTCTGGAATACCGGTTCGACCGGCTCGTTGCCCGCGAGCAGCGCCTTGAGCTGGATGGCGAGCACCTTGGCCTGGCTGTTGGCCGCGTAACCCGATTTGGGCATGGCGCCAGCGATGCACGAGTCGCCGATCACGTGGACATTCGCGTGACGGGTGGACTCGAAGGTGCGCTGATCGACCGGGCACCAGCCCGAGTCGTCGGCCAGGCCCTGGTCGATGGCAATCTGGCCGGCCTTCAGTGGCGGGATGATGTTGATCATGTCCGCCTTGAAGGTGCCGGCCTCGGCCTCGACGGTCATGGCCTCGGCATCCACGGAGAGGATGCGTCCGCCCAGCTCGCCCATGACCCACTCGATCGGGCCGGTCTTCTCGTGGACCGTCAACTGCGCCCACTCCTCGTCGCTGTACTTCGAACGGGCCGGTTCGGGCAGGTTGAAGTCGTAGAGGTCGTTCCAGGCGTGCAGCATGGTGTAGTCGGTGGTAAAGCCGTTCTTCGGGTCGAGGATCACCACGCGTGCCTCGGTGTCGCCGCGGTCGAGCAGCCACTGGGCGATCAGCCCGGCGCGCTCGTAGGGTCCCGGCGGGCAGCGGTAGGGATTGGGCGGCGGCCCGATGACCACCGTCGGGTTCTCGGGCAGGGACTCGAGCTGCTCCTTGAGCACCAGCAGCTGATCGCCGGCATCCCAGGCATGCGGGAGCTTGGTCTCGGCGAGCTCGGCGGTCAGCCCCTCGATCGCGTCGAAGTCGAACGATACGCCCGGCGAGACCACCAGCCGGTCGTAGTCGAGACGCGTGCCGCCGTTCGTCTGCACCTGCCTGGCGTCATAGTCGATCGACTCGACCGCCTCATGGACGAATTCCACGCCATGCCGGGTCTGGAGGTCGTCGTAGGAGATGACGATGTCCTCGAGCTCGATCTGCCCGGTGATCACCTCGGACGAGCCGTAGGGGCGCTGGTATTCGCGCTTGGGCTCGATGATGGTGACGTGGGTCTGTGGGGCGTAGAGCTTCAGGTACTTGGCGGTGGTGGCCCCACCCACACCGCCGCCGATGATGACCACCCGAGGCGCGCGTTCGGCACGTGCCAGCGGGGCGGTCAGTGTGGATGTGCCGGCGGCGCTGGCGCCGAGGATCTTGAGAAAGTCGCGACGATTCATGGCTCAGTCCTCCCCCTGCTCGACGGTCTGACCTTTTGCCTGGCCAATTGCCTGGGCACGCCCCTTCGGCTGGGCGGCGAAGTAGTCGGCCATGGCGGCGATTTCTTCGTCGGTGAAGGCGCGGGCCAGCGGCCCCATCAGGGTCGATGGCCGTGAGCCGTCCGCGAACGATTCCATGGCCGTGATGAACCGTTCGCGCGGCATGCCGGCAAGCGGCACGTAGGCCGAATCCTCGATGTAACCCTTGGTGCCGTGACAGCCGGCACAGGTCTGCGCGGCCATCAGCCCCTTCGGATCGGCCGTGGTCGTCGTTTCCGCGTACAGCGGCAGGGTCATGGCCGTGCCACCGACCATTAGGGCGACCATCGCGCCCTTGCTGATTTGTCTGTTCATGGTGTCTCCCCCTCGATCGGCTGCCTTCCTGGCGCAGGCAGTAATGCACTCGCTCCCGGGTAATAGCGGGATTAAATGTACTTATCACATTGGCAATATGCAACATAAACCCTGCTTATGACAAGCTCGGGCCGTTGATCCAGGGGGGGAGGGGCTTGCGATCGCTTCCGTGTCGGCCGAGCGGGGGGGGTCAGTGGTCGAGCAGGGGAAGCAGGGCGTCAGGGCGCTGCGGGTCGTGGAAGGCGATGACCGGCGGGGGCGTGGGGACAAGGCGGGGGAGCCACTCACGTAGTGAGGCGGCGTTGTCCGGGCAATCCGGACCTGTGGGGTCGTTCGGGCGGCGGTTGAGGATGATCGCGGCGATGGGAAGTTGGCGCTGGTGCAGCGATTCCACGGCGGTCAGCGTAGAAGAGAGGGTGCCGAGCCGATCGGGGGTGACCAGGATCGACGGCAGGTCGGCGTACTCGGCCAGGCGCACATTCAGCGCATCGTCTGCCAGTGGCGAGAGCAGGCCGCCGGCACTCTCGATAATCACGCGTTCCCGGGCGGGAAGGTCGGCCAGCGACCGGTCGAGAATCGGGGCCAGGTCGCGCTTGAAGCTCAGTGTCTCGCCCTCGCGTCGGGCGGCCTCCGGGGCGGCAACCGGGGTCAGGTAGCGTATCGGGCAGATCGCCTCGAGGGATTCGCGCCCGTCGGCGGCCTCGCGCAGGGCAATGCCGTCTGCCGGCAGTCGCTCGCCATGGACGATCTTGCAACCGGTTTCCACGGGCTTGCGCACGCGCGGCAGCAGCCCATGGTCGATCAGAAGGCGGGCGAGCGCGCAGGAAACCACGGTCTTGCCCACACCGGTGTCGGTGGCAAGCACCACCCAGCCGCGCGCGTCGTGCCCTGGCGTCCGAGCGTTCCCGTGGTTCATGCGATACCGGGCAGGTCCTCGCCGGTCAGGCGACGGTAGGCGGTCAGGTAGCGCTCACGGGTCTGGGCGATGATCTCGTCGGGAATGGCCGGTCCGGGGGCGGTCTTGTCCCAGTCGAGCGTTTCCAGCCAGTCGCGGATGAACTGCTTGTCGAACGACGGCGGGCTGATGCCCGGACGGTATTCGTCCGCCGGCCAGAAGCGCGAGGAATCCGGGGTGAGCGCCTCGTCGATCAGGTGCAGCGTGCCGTACTCGTCCAGGCCGAACTCGAACTTGGTGTCGGCGATGATGATGCCGCGTCGGGCGGCATAGTCCGCCGCCAGGCGATACAACCGCATGGCGGTGTCGCGCACCTGGGCGGCCATGTCCGGGCCGATCAGGCGCTCGGTCTCGGCGAAATCGATGTTCTCGTCGTGGTCGCCGACATCGGCCTTGGTCGCCGGGGTATAGATCGCCTCGGGCAGCTTGTCGGCCAGTTGCAGCCCTTCGGGCAGCTTGATGCCGCAGACCGAGCCGGTCGCCTGGTAGTCCTTGTAGCCCGAGCCGATCAGGTAGCCGCGCACCACCGCCTCGATCGGCAGGGCCTTGAGATTGCGCACGATCACGCTGCGGCCCTCGAGCTGCGCGCGTTGCGCCTCGTCCGGCACGATCGCGGCGAGGTCCTGTGCCTCGCAGAGATGGTTGGGTACCAGGTCGCGGCTCTTCTCGAACCAGAAGCGCGAGATCTCGGTCAGCACCCGGCCCTTGTCGGGAATCGGCGTGGGCAGGATCACGTCGAAGGCCGAAACCCGGTCGGTGGTGACGATCAGCATCCGCTCGTCGTCGATGCGGTAGAGGTCACGCACCTTGCCGCGATGGATCAGTTCCAGGGCGTCGATTTGCGTTTCGAAAACGGCGGGGGCCGAGTGTGTCATGGGCGTTCAACTGCTAGCATGCTAAGGATTTGCCGCCCGGTAGGTTTTCGGGCAGTTGGTTATGGAACCTCTGCACAAATAGTAATGCCACTCTGGCTTGCCGAGTCGTCCGCCATCAAGGCGCGCTGTTGCCGGCGTGCCGGTGGCCACGTCAAGACAGCGCAACGCGGAGGGCGGACGACTCGGCAAGCCCCCGCCGGGCGCGCCTTGAGCCGGGCATCTGCGGCGTTGTCGTCCTTGGAAAGGGAGTCGCCCTTCCGCGGCGGACGAGCGCCTTGCATCTGCCCGGCTCAAGGCGCGCAGAGCGGTATTACTATTTGTGCAGAGGTTCCTTATTGTACGAGAGCGCGCCGCACGATGCGATGCGCAATGACCTGGAGTACGAGTATGAGGTGGGGTGTTCGCCTGTGGTGGGCAGGGTGGTGGCAAGGCGGGCTTTTGGCTGCCCTGTTGCTGGCGTTGGCCGGCATGGCTCGGGCAGAGCTGGCGATCCCCCTGGGCGAGAGCGGCGACCAGCTGGACGTGCGGGTGATCGAGCCGCCCGAGGGCGTCTCCGCCGACGGCCCGCTGGTGCTCTGGGTCGTCAACCAGTACGGCGACATGGCCGGCCCCGACAGCGTCGCCCATGCCCTGGCGCGGCGCGGCGCGACCGTCTGGATGGTGGATGTGATGGATTCGCTATTCCTGCCGCGCACGGACGTCAACGTCCGTAACGTCGATGGCAAACCGGTCGGGTCCCTGATTCAACGGGCCATTGAGGAAGACCGTCCCACCGTGGTGGTGGCGGCCGACCGGATGGCCGTGCCGACCCTGCGCGGGATGCGCTGGTGGCAGGAGCGCACGCATGATCCCGACGCGCTCGCGGGCGCCGTGCTGATCTTCCCCAGCCTGTATCGAGGGGCGCCGGTGGCCGGTGAGGAGCCGGAGCTGTTCTCGATCATCGATGCCACCAACCTGCCGGTGATGCTGTTCCAGCCGGAGCGGGGGGTGTATCGGCATCGGTTGCTCGACCTGCGTGAACGCTTCCTCCAGGCGGGCAGCGATCTGTTCGTCCAGGTGATCCCGGGCGTGCGGGACTACTACCACATGCACCTCGAGCAGCCGCAGCTTGATTCGCTCGATCAGCTCGCGACGGTCATGGAGGACCCGGCCGAGGCCCGTGCCGTCCAGGCACTGCCCGGCGACATCCTGCGGTCGATACCCCTGCTGGCGGGGGCCGATCATCCGAGCACGGTGCGTCCGATCGACCCCGAACGGACCACGCCCGTGGATCGCCAGACCGGGTTGCAGCCGGTCGAGCCGCAGGAGGCGCCGGATTTCGAGCTAACCGATCTCGAGGGCAACCCCCAGGGCCTCGATCCCGACTTCGACGGGGTGCAGATCGTCAACTTCTGGGCGACCTGGTGTCCGGCCTGCGTCGAGGAGATTCCGTCGATGGAGCGGCTGGCCAGTCGGTATCCCGACCAACTGAAGATCTACGCGATCGCGTTCAAGCAGTCGCCCGATCACCTGCGCGAGTTCATGCAGGACTTTGACGTTTCCTTTCCGGTGCCGGTCGACCCCGACGGCCAGGTGGCGGCGAAATACGATGCCTTCGCCTTTCCTTCCTCGTTCCTGGTGGCCGCCGACGGCCGCATTCACTACTCGGTGAACGCGGGCATTATCTGGGATACCGAAGAGGTCGATGCGATCGTGCGGGAACTGCTGGAGATCGAGGTGGAATGAGTTCGACGCTGACCCCTTGAAGCGTGAAGAGGGTGCGTAGGAGCGGCTTAAGCCGCGATGGCTCAAAGAGGGCTGCAGGGGGGGGGCACGGCCGCCGATGTCGCGGCAACCATTGCTTCCAGCTATTCGCTCTCAGGCTGACACGCCGGGCAGAACCAGGTCGATCGCTGGCCCATTACGATGCGCTCGACCGGCGTGCCGCAGCGTCGGCAGGGCTGACCGGTGCGCTCGTAGACATTGAGTGTCTGGCGGAAGTAGCCGGGGTTGCCCGACGGGGCGAGGAAGTCGCGCAGCGTCGTGCCGCCCTGGTCGATGGCCGCGGCGAGCACCTGCCGGATGGCGGCGGTAAGGCTGCGGCACTGGTCGTGGTCGAGGCGGCCCGCCGGGGTCATGGGATGAATGCCGGCGAGAAACAGCGCCTCGGAGGCGTAGATGTTGCCCACGCCCACCACGATGTCGGCGTTCATGATGGCCTGCTTGACGGCTACGCGCCGGCCGGCGAGTCGGGTGGCGAGATAGTCCCCATCGAAACCCGGATCGAGTGGTTCGGGGCCGAGTTTTTGCAGACGCTGGTGCGGTGCCTCGACCCGGTCGGTCAGCACGGCGCCGAATCGCCGCGGGTCATGCAGGCGCAGAACCCGTCCGTTGTCGAGATGCCATTCAACGTGATCGTGCTTGCGTGGCGGGTTGCTCGGATCATCCAGGCGCAGGCTGCCCGACATGCCCAGGTGGATCAGCACCCGGTCGTCGTCATCGAGGCGCAGCAGCAGGTATTTCGCGCGGCGCTCGACCGCTTGAATCGGGCGGCCGCTGAGAAAGTCGGCCAGATCCTCGCGCACCGGCCAGCGCAGTCGCGGGTCGCGCACGGTGACGCCCGCGATGCGGTGACCAACGACGAACGGCTCGATGCCGCGGCGGGTGGTCTCGACTTCAGGGAGTTCGGGCATGACACGAAGAAACCCCGCGAGGCATCCCTGCGGGGTCCATCAAGGGCCGTCAAGAGAGGGCTGGCCGTCTGGCGACGGCCAAGCGCCTTACTTGATCTTGGCTTCCTTGTACATGACGTGCTTGCGGACTACCGGATCATACTTTTTGATCTGCATCTTTTCCGGCATGTTCCGCTTGTTCTTGTCGGTGGTATAGAAGTGGCCGGTGCCGGCACTGGATACCAGTCGGATCTTGTCGCGCATGTCGTATTACCTGTCGAAATATGGTGGTGAGCGGTGTTTCAGACCTTCTCGCCGCGTGCACGCATCTCGGCGATGACCGTCTCGATGCCGACCTTGTCGATCGTGCGCAGGCCGTGGCTGGAAACACGCAGGCTGACAAAGCGCTGCTCGCTCTCTACCCAGAACCGCTTCTTGTGCAGGTTCGGCAGGAAGCGACGCCGGGTCTTGTTGTTCGCGTGCGATACGTTGTTACCGACCGCCGGGCGCTTCCCGGTTACTTGGCAAACTCGGGCCATGATTGTCTCCTGAGCGACTCGTCTGTTTGCGCGCGTACCGAGGGATCGGAGCCATTCCGGCGGCCGGCACGCGGGCGGGTCAATTCAAAGGCCGCGTAGGATAAGTGAAGGCCTGCACGAATGCAATACCGTGCTCGCGGCTTGAGAGGGGTGGTGGCGGGGCGTCGGTCGGTTGCTTCAGCCGGCCAGCGGCCACACCCACAGGATCATGGGCACGGCAACGATCACCACCAGTAGCGACAGTGGCAATCCCATACGCCAGTAATCACCGAAGTGGTAGCCGCCCGGCGCCATGACCAGGGTATTGGATTGGTGGCCGATCGGCGTGAGGAAGGCGCAGGAGGCGCCGATGGCCACCGCCATCAGGAACGGGTCGGCCGAGGCGTTCATGCCTTGTGCGACTTGGATGGCGATCGGGGCGGCAAGTACCGCGGCGGCGGCGTTGTTGACGATGTTCGAGAGCAGCATGACGGCGATGATGAGCAGGGCGAGCGTCAGGAAGGCCGGCAGGTGGTCGGCCATGCCGAGCAGGGACGCCGCGATCATGGCCGAGCCGCCGGTGGTTTCCAGGGCCTGGCCCACCGGCAGCATGGCGGCGAGCAGCACGATCACCGGCATGTCGATGGCCCGGTAGGCATCGTCGGAGGGCAGCAGCCCGGCGATCACCATCGCCACGGCCGCGCCGACGAGCGCGGTGGTGACCGGCAGCAGATCGAAGGCGACCAACGCCAGGCCGGCCGCGAAGATGCCCGCCCCCAGGGCGACGCGGCGCGGGCGGGCAATGTTCAGGCCGCGCGAGGCCAGCGGCAGGCAGCCGAGTCGGCTCATCGCACCGGGCAGGTTCTCCTCGCGCCCCTGCAGCAGCAGGATGTCGCCGGGAAGAAAGCGGATATGGCTGATGCGCTGTTTCAGTCGCTTGCCCTGTCGGGCGACGGCCAGCACGTTCACCCCGTAGCGCTCGCGCAGGTCCAGCGCGCCCGCCGACGTGCCAATCAGTCGCGAATTGGGGGCGACGATCGCCTCCGCCATGGTCAACTCGCCGGCCGTTTTGTCGGTTTCCTGCGATGATTCGCTCGATTCGCCGGCGGCGAGCTCCAGCCCGGTGACCTCGATCAGGGCCTCGAGTCCGTCGGAGTCGGCCTCGATCAGCAGGATGTCGCCGGGCTTGAGCACCTCGTAGGTCGAGGGCAGCCGGCGGCGCTCGTCCTCGCGCAGCAGGGCGGTGACCATCACGTCGGTGTCGTCGGCGACCGATTCGATCAGTTCGTGCACGCTACGCCCCGCGTAGGCACTTGATTCGGGGACGCGCAGCTCCGTCAGGTAGTTCTCGATCTCGAACAGGCCGTCGCCATCGTTCGGCTGGTCGCGACGTGGCGTCAGGCGCCAGCCGATCAACGCGATGAAGGCGACCCCGACGAGCGTGATGGCCAGCCCGACCGGCAGGAAGTCGAACATGCCGAAGGCCGACGTGCCGGTGTCGGACCGGTAGGCGGCGATGATGATGTTGGGTGGGGTGCCGATCAGGGTCAGGGTGCCACCGAGCAGCGAGCCGAAGGCCAGGGGCATCAGCAGGAACGACGGCGAGCGCCCGGCATGTCGCGCCATCCACACGGCCACCGGCATAAACAGCGCCAGGGCGCCAACGTTGTTGATAAAGCCCGAGCTCAGGGCGACGACGCTGGTCAGCGTGATCACCTGGACCATCGGGCGGTCGCCGACCCGGGTCAGTCGCCGGGCCAGTACGTCGATGACGCCCGCGTTCAGCAGCGCCCGGCTCAGGATGAGTACGGCCGCCACGGTGACGACGGCCGGGTGGGAGAGCCCGCTGAACATCGCCCCGGGCGGGACGAGTCCGGTCAGCCCGGTCGCCAGCAGCGCGAGCAGCGCGACTACGTCGTAACGCAGCCGCCCCCACGCGAAACCGGCCAGCGTCAGACCGAGAATGACGAACAGCAGTATCTGATCCCCGGTCATCGGCTCGACTCGTGCTGCCACCACGCTGGCAGGTCCGCGATCGAGTCGATCACCCCGTCGGGCGAGATGCCTCGTTCGAGGTCTTGCGGGCGAAACTTGCCGGTACGCACCTGCACTGCTCGCAGCCCGGCCTGCTGGGCGCCGTCGATGTCACCCATGATGTCGTCACCGATCATCGCTGCCTGATCGACACGGGCGCCCATCTCCTCGATGGCCAGCCGAAAGAACGAGGCGCTGGGCTTGCCCAGCACCACCGCCTTCCGGTCGAGCGCGTATTCGAGCCCGCGCACGAACGGGCCGACGTCCAGCCGGGGGCCGTCTTCGGCTTCCCAGAAGCGTGTCATACCCAGTGCCACCAACGCCGCGTCGGGGTTTTTCTTCAGCCAGCGGAACGCCCGGTTGTAGGTGGCAAAGTCCCAGCCATCGCCCAGATCCCCCAGGACGACGGCCGAGACGGGGTCCTCCTCCGAGCGGGCGTGTCTGAGTGCGGCAAAATCCTGTTCGGTGGGCGCGGGGACGAACAGACCGACCGGCCCGTCGGCTTGCTGTGTCAACCAACGTCTGGCAACGATCGGTGGCGTGACGATCTCCTCTTCGCTCGCCTCGATGCCCATTCCCTGCAGTTTCTCGACCAGCGCGACCCGGGGGCGGGAGGTGGTGTTGGTGACGAAACGGAACGGAATCGCCCGGCGGCGACACCATTCGAGGGTCGCGGCCGCGCCGTCGATGGGCCGGTCGCCGACGTAGAGCACGCCGTCCATGTCGAAGAGGATCGCCTGCATCGTTGATCTATCCGTTGTCTTCTGCCCGTGGCCTGCCTCTCTGTATAGCAGGGGCGGCGTCCGATGACCCTTGCCGGGCCTTTGCTATGATGACCCGCCTTTGCCCGGCCGGGCGGGGAAAACCATCCGCTCCGGCCCGGAACATGCCGTACTCACCCGATTCAAGAAGTCACATCTATGTCCAAGAACGACAAGCCGCCGGTGGTGCTCTCCGGCATCCAGCCCTCCGGCCAGTTGCTGATCAGTCACTACGTCGGCGCGATCCGCAACTGGGTGACCATGCAGGACACGCACGATGCGCTGTTCATGCTGGTCGACCTGCATGCGATCACCGTGCGCCAGGATCCGGCCGAGTTCCGCTCGCGCTGCTATGACTTCCTCGCCCTGTATCTCGCCTGCGGACTCGACCCGGACAAGAGCACCCTGTTCGTCCAGTCGCACGTCCCGGCGCATGCCGAGCTCGGCTGGGTGCTCAACTGCTACACCTACATGGGTGAGCTCGAGCGCATGACCCAGTTCAAGGACAAGTCGCAGCGTCACCAGGCCAACATCAACGCCGGCCTGTTCGACTACCCCGTGCTGATGGCCGCCGATATCCTGCTCTATCAGGCCACCCACGTGCCGGTCGGCGCCGACCAGAAGCAGCACCTCGAGCTGACCCGCGATCTGGCCATGCGCTTCAACAAGCTCTACGGCGATGTCTTCACCGTGCCCGAGCCGTTCATCCCCAAGGCGGGCGCGCGCGTGATGTCGCTGCAGGACCCGACCACGAAGATGTCGAAGTCCGATCCCAGCGAGGCCAGCTACGTGGGCCTGCTCGACGAGCCGAAGAAGATCCTCAAGAAGTTCAAGAAGGCGGTGACCGACTCGGACATGGACATCCGCTTCGATCCCGAGAACAAGCCGGGTATCTCGAATCTCATGACGCTGCTGTCGATCTTCGGCGACGAGTCGATCGAGTCGATCGAGAGTCGCCTGTCGGGCGAGGGCTACGGCAAGCTCAAGGTCGAGACCGGCGAGGCGGTCATCGCCCATCTCGAGCCGATCACGGCCCGCTACCGCGAGATCCGGGCCGACGAGGCGGGGCTGGATGCCATCCTCGCCAAGGGCGCCGAGCGCGCCGCCGAGCGGGCTCGGCCGACGCTCCAGCGCACCTTTGACGCACTCGGTTTTCTGCCGCGCCCCGACATCCTCGGTTAACGGATCCATGCCGACCAACGCCCCAGCGCTGATTCGTCCCCTCGTTGATCCGGGCCTGGCGCGAGCCTGGTCGGTGGAAGCGATCCAGGCCCACGAACGCGCCTTGTTTGCGGGGGGCGTGGATGCCTACGGGCTGATGGAGCGGGCCGGTGGGGCGGCGTTTGCCGTATTGCGCGATCGCTGGCCGTCGGCCCGGCGCCTCGCCGTGCTGGTCGGACCGGGGCAGAACGGCGGTGACGGGCTGGTGATCGCCCGTCTGGCACATCAGGCCGGCCTGACGGTCGACCTGCTCGGCTGGTCTCGCCCGACCTTCCAGGCCAGTGCCGCGCATGCCTGGACGGCACTGGCGTCAGTGGAGCCTGCCGTCGAGGTGCAGACCGAGCCGGCGGCCGTCGACGAGGCCCTGCAAGCGGCCGAGGTGGTGGTCGATGCCCTGTTCGGCATTGGCCTGTCCCGGGCGATCGAGGGGGAGGCAGCGGCGTTTCTGCGTCGCCTCGAGGTGGCGCTCTCCTCGCGTGCCGAACGACCCGGTGTGCTGGCGGTGGACCTGCCCTCCGGCGTGGATGCGAATACCGGCGCGGTCGATCCGCTCACCCCGGCGGCCGACTGCACCGTGACCTTTCTCGGCATCAAGCATGGATTGACGACCGGCCCTGCCGTGGCCGCCTGTGGTGAGCGGGTACTGGCCGATCTCGGTTTCCCGCCGGCTGCGGACGAGACGAGCATCGAACTGCTGCACGGCGGCCTGCGGTTCGCGCCCCGCCCTCGTGATGGGCACAAGGGGCGATTCGGTACGGTGCTGGTTGCCGCCGGCAATCGTGGCATGCCCGGTGCCGCGCGACTGGCGGCCGAGGCCGCCCTGCGCGCGGGGGCGGGCAAGGTGATCGTTGCCACCCATCCCGATCATGCCGCGACGCTCAATATCGGCCGGCCCGAGCTGATCGTGCACGGGGTCGAGACGGCCCACGACCTGCTGCGTCTGGCGGCCGAGGCGACGAGCGTGGTGGTCGGGCCGGGCCTGGGACGTGATCCCTGGGCGGTAACGGTCTGGCGCGCCCTGCGAGACTGTCCGTTGCCGCTGGTGGTGGATGCCGATGCCCTGCGGCTGCTGGGGCCGAACTCGTTGCGCGAGCGCGATGCGGTGATCACGCCTCACCCCGGCGAGGCGGCCATGCTGCTCGAATGCGACACCGCCGCGATCAACGCCGACCGGCTCGGCTCGGCACGTTTGCTCGCCGAACGGCTCGGTTGCGGCGTGGTGCTCAAGGGCGCCGGCAGCGTGCTGGCCGATGCCGATCGTCTGGCGGTCTGCCAGCGGGGGAGCCCGGCCTTGGCCACGGCCGGCACCGGCGATGTGCTGGCCGGCCTGCTCGGGGCCCTGCTGGGCATGGGCTTGTCACGCCTTGCGGCCATGGAGCTCGGGGTCTGCCTGCATGCCGAGGCCGGCGAGATCGAGGCCGGAACGCACGGCGAGTGGGGGATGGCGGCCAGCGATTTGTTCGGGGTGATCCGCGCCCGACTCAACGGCCAGGTCGAGCGGTGCGACACGGGCGGCACGGGCTGGTGTCGGTCCGGCTCATCCAGCGATCTGTCCGCTCAGGATGATTCCGTGCCGGGAGCAGGGCGATGACGGGCGTTGTGACCGAACGCCGCTATCGCGCGCTCGACCAGCCCGAGGTCGAGTCATTGGCCGCCGAGCTGGCTGTCGTGGCACCGGCGGCCGGCCTGCTGTCGCTGCGCGGCGAGCTGGGGGCGGGCAAGTCCACCTTCGCCCGGGCGTTTCTGCGCGCCCTGGGCGTGACCGGCACCATTCGCAGCCCCACCTACACCTTGGTCGAGCCCTACGATGTGACGCCCCCGTCTGGCGGTCCGGGCCGCGTCCTGCATCTCGATCTCTACCGACTGGCCGACCCCGAGGAGCTCGACTACCTCGGGGTGCGTGACGAAGCGGATCACGCACTGTTCCTGGTGGAGTGGTTGAGTCAGGCCCATGGCGAATTGGTTGCCGATCTGGAAATCTCCCTGGCGGGATGCATCGATCGGCCCGAACAGCGCGATCTCGTCTGCCGGGCGTCAAGCCCGCTGGGCGAGGCCTGGTTGGCGCGTCTTGCCGCCGCCTGAGCCCCTTGCACGGCCGAGTGTGGTGTTTTTTCAACGTCGGCCCAAACCACATCATCTTGTGCCTATCGGCAGACTGCCCCGCCACATTTGGTGAGCCGATGTCTCGCATCGGGTTAAGAAGTACGCGCTATCTTCTTGCAATTGTTGAAAAATTCCCTTTTTGGCGCACACTGTAGTGACCGTGTTGCATGACACGTTCTTGGGGCTGTGTTGCCAGAGGTGGAGCATGAACAATTCATCCCAATCTGCCCGTGACGCGCTTGCCTTGCTGAATGCCGAGCGCCGCCGCTTTTTGCGCACGGCGGTCGGTACCGGGGTGGCGGCCTTCGGTCTTCCCCTGGCCGGGCCGGCGCTGGCCGGTCGGGCCGTCAACGTTTCCCGTGTCGAAGCAGGGCGCCACGACGGCTTTACCCGCTACGTCTTCGCCATCTCCGATCCGGTCGATTTCGATACGCTATTGCTGGACAACCCGGCGCGTGCGGTCATCGACATCCGCTCGACGCGGTTGCAGGATGTCGCCCTGCCATCGACACCGGATTCGCCGGTGGTCAAGGGGCTGCGTGTCGGTGTGCGCAACGGCCATGATCTGCGTCTGGTGTTCGACCTCAAGAAACGGGCACGCCCGCAGATCATCATCCTGCCGCCCACGGGTGGTGGCTCCCACCGGCTGGTCATCGACCTGCCCCACGGGGGTGGCGCGGATACCGTGATCGCCGAACGCCCCGACGTCCCGCGTCAGGAATCCGCGCTGCGATCCGGTTCCGGTGCCTTCCGTGACCTGGTGGTGGCGATCGATCCCGGCCACGGCGGCAAGGATCCCGGCGCCATCGGCCGTCGCGGCACGCGCGAGAAGGACATCGTGCTCAATATCGGGTTGCAGCTGCGCGACCTGATTGCCGCGACGCCCGGGCTCACGCCGGTGATGACCCGCGAGGACGACCGCTTCATCCCGCTGCGCCAGCGCACCGAGATCGCGCGTCGGCACGAGGCCGACCTGTTCATCTCGGTGCACGCCGATGCCTTCCGTCTCGCTTCGGCGAAGGGCGCCTCGGTCTACTGCCTGAGCCAGAACGGCGCCAGTTCCGAGGCGGCGCGCTGGTTGGCGGCCAAGGAAAACAGCGCCGATTTCGTCGGTGGCGCCTCGCTGTCCGGTCACGACGAGGACGTCGCCTCGGTGCTGCTCGACCTGGCCCAGACCAAGACACTCGAGTCGAGCCTGGACTTCGCCGATCGTGTGCTGGGCCGTATCGGCAATATCGCCAAGCTCCACAAGCACGATGTCCAGCAGGCCGGTTTCGCCGTACTCAAGTCGCCGGACATCCCCTCGATCCTGGTGGAGAGCGCTTTCATCAGTAACCCGCAGGAAGAGCAGCGACTGCGTTCCTCGAGCTACCAGCGTCAGATTGCGCAGTCGATCCTCGAGGGTGTGCACAGCTATTACACGGCGCACGCCCCGCAGGGCACCCGCTACGCCATGCTCTGACCGCTTCGGCCACCGGCCGAGGCGGCGCTTGTCACCCCGGCGGCGAGCGGGTGACAATGGCGGTTTTGCCCGGAGCCCCATGGCCGAAATCCGCCAACTGCCACAGTCGCTGGTCAACCAGATCGCCGCCGGCGAGGTGGTCGAACGCCCCGCCAGCGTGATCAAGGAGTTGGTGGAGAATGCGCTCGATGCCGGCGCCGATCGGATCGAGGTTCAGGTGGTCGCCGGCGGGGTCAAGCAACTGTCGGTGCGTGACAACGGCCACGGCATGGGCCCCGAGCAGCTTCCCTTGGCGATCTCGCCGCACGCCACCAGCAAGATCCGTGACCTCGACGACCTCGAGGCGGTGGCGAGCTTCGGCTTTCGCGGCGAGGCGCTGGCGAGCATCCAGTCGATTTCCCGCCTGCGGCTGGTCTCCCGGACCGCTGATGCCGATCACGGCTGGGAGCTTGCCCCCGGGGTCTTCGACGAACCGCGACCCACGCCGGCGAAGGCCGGCACTCTGGTCGACGTGCGCGACCTGTTCTTCAACGTGCCCGCGCGGCGCAAGTTCCTGCGCACCGAGCGTACCGAGTTCGGTCACGTCGATCAGCTGATGCGCAAGCTCGCGCTCGCCAATCCGGACGTGGCCTTTCGCCTGATTCACAACGACCGACCGGTGCTCGACCTGTCGGCGGTGACGCTCGAGACACTCGACCAGCGCATTGCCGCCGTGCTTGGCCAGGGCTTTCTGGAACAGGCCCGCGAGATCGATGCCTCGGCCTCCGGGTTTTCGCTGCAGGGTCTGGTGGCCAGCCCGCAGTACGCCCGCGCCTCGACCGATCAGCAGTTGTTTTTCGTCAACGGGCGGGTGGTGCGCGATCGGCTGATCGCCCACGCGATCCGTCGCGCCTACAGTGACGTGTTGCACCACGGCCGGCACCCGGCCTACGTGCTGTCACTGCACCTTGATCCGGCCGCAGTCGACGTCAACGTCCACCCCACCAAGGCCGAGGTGCGTTTCCGCGACGCCCGCGGGGTACACGACTTCCTGTTCCAATCGGTGCATCGGGCCCTGGCGACGCCGGGTGGCGCCTCGTCATCCAGCGCCGTCGAGCCGGGATTGGCCGGCTCGGCGGCGCCCGGCATGCCGTTCGCTGGGGAGGCGGCGCGCCCCGCCATGGGTACGGTGACCATGGGTACGGCGACCATGGGGGGTGGACGTTCGGCGCAGGGCTACTTCTCCCTGCTCGAACAGGGCCGGGCCGCGGAGGGCGAGGGCGGTCGAGTCGCCGAGCCGCTGCCCGAGGATGCAGAAATTCCCCCGCTGGGGTATGCCATCGCCCACCTGGGCGAGATCTACATCCTGGCGCGCAATCGCGACGGGCTGGTCATCGTGGATGCCCACGCTGCGGCCGAGCGGGTCACCTACGAGCGCCTCAAGCAGAGCTATCGCCAGCAGGCGCTCTCGGCCGCGCCGCTGCTGTTGCCGGTGGATCTCGGGGTGTCGCCTGTCGAGGCGGAGGCCTTCGAGACCTGGCAGGAGGCCTTCGCCGCGGCGGGGGTGGTGCTGGATCGGATCGGGCCCGAGCGGGTGCGGGTGCGTGAGGTGCCGGTGATGTTGCGCGAGGCGGACATCGAGACCCTGGTGCGCGAGATGCTGGCCGAGATGCGCCGCGTGCCGCTGGCCGGCGGTGACGTGCCCCGCGCGGTGGTCGACGATCGGATCGACGAGATCCTTTCCACCATGGCTTGTCACGGCTCGGTGCGGGCGAACCGGCGCCTGACGGTCGCCGAGATGAACGCCCTGTTGCGCGACATGGAGCGCACCGAGCGCAGTGACCAGTGCAATCACGGTCGCCCGACCTGGCGTCGACTGACGATCGAGGAACTCGATCGCTGGTTCATGCGGGGGCAGTGATGGTGGTCTTGAGCGCCCCGCCCATCGTGGCCCTTGCCGGGCCGACCGCCTCGGGCAAGACCGCGCTTGCCATGCGGCTCGCCGATCGGCTGCCGGTGTCGATCATCTCGGTCGATTCGGTGATGATCTACCGCGGCATGGATATCGGCACGGCCAAGCCCCCTGCCGACCTGCTGGTGCGCTACCCGCATGCCCTCGTTGATATCCGTGATCCGGCCGAGACCTACAGCGTCGAGCAGTTCTGCCGCGATGCCCTGGCCGCGATCGCCGCGGCCCGCGCCGATGGGCGGGTGCCGCTGCTCGTGGGCGGGACGATGATGTATTTTCAGGCCCTGCTGCAGGGGCTTTCCCGCCTGCCATCGACCGACCCCGCCATCCGCGAAGCGGTGCAGGCCGAGGCAGCTGCGGTCGGCTGGCCCGCCATGCACCGGGAATTGATCGAGGTCGACCCGGTGGCGGGGGGGCGTATCCACGCCACCGACCCGCAGCGCATCGGCCGGGCGCTGGAGGTCTTTCGTGCCACCGGCAAGAGCCTGAGCGACTGGCAACGTGAGCATCCGCCCGTCTCTCCGTTGGCCGGCGAGCAACTACTGGCAGTCGCGCTCTGGCCGCGCAGCACCGCGCACACGCGCCAGGCGGTCGCCGAGCGTTTCGATGCCATGCTCGAGGCGGGGTTTCTCGACGAGGTCGAGCGGCTGTATGCCCGGGGTGATCTGCACCCCGGGCTGCCATCGATGCGAGCGGTCGGCTACCGGCAGGCCTGGGCGCACCTGGCCGGGGACTGTGATTTCGAGACCATGCGCGAGCGGGCCATCACCGCCACACGCCAATTGGCCAAGCGCCAGCGCACCTGGCTGCGTTCGGCGCCCAACTGGGAGGCGATGGATGCCCAGGCGGCCGATCGGATCGAATCGCGCATAATGAACTTTGTCGACGTCTCGGCATCTTGAATAGGTCGTGCGAACGGCATCCGGAGCCGAGGCGTCGATCGGTGCGGTGAGCCGGCCTGCCGCTGGCGGGGAATTCCCCTACACTTCCCACAGATTGAATTGCCGACAGGCATCCCCATCGTTTCGGCCATTGCCCGCTCGTCGCGGCGGCCGTCACACCGCGGGGCACAGGCCGCCGAGAACGGCCGACCGGCCCGAGAGGCCGGACAACCAACAAGAGGAATCACCATGGCCAAAAGCCAGTCACTGCAAGAACCGTTTCTCAACACCCTGCGTCGCGAGCACATCCCGGTCTCCATCTACCTGCGCAACGGCATCAAGCTGCAGGGGCAGATCGACTCGTTCGACAACTTCGTCGTGCTGCTCAAGAACAACGTCAGCCAACTGGTCTACAAGCACGCGATCAGCACGATCGTGCCGACTCGGCCGGTGAACATTGACCCCGAGCCCAAGGGCGAGGGACGTGACGGCGGGGGCGACGAATAAGCCCGATGGAGTTTTTCGAGCGCCACCAGGGCGGTGAACGGGCCGTGCTGCTGCACGTCGAGCAGCGGGCGGTGGATTCCAACGAGGACCTGTCCGAATTTCGCGAGCTGGCCCGCTCCGCCGGGGCCGAGATCCTTGTCGAGAGCGCGGTCAACCGCCAGACGCCCGACCCGCGCCTGTTTATCGGCAAGGGCAAGGCCGAGGAGCTGGCCGAGTTGGTCGCCGCTCACGAGGCGGAACTGGTGATCGTCAACGCCCAGCTCTCGCCCTCTCAGGAGCGCAACCTCGAGCGGCTGGTCAAGTGTCGCGTGCTGGATCGCACCGGACTGATCCTCGATATCTTTGCCCAGCGCGCCCGCTCGCACGAGGGCAAGCTGCAGGTCGAACTGGCCCAGCTGAACCACCTCGCGACCCGGCTGGTGCGAGGCTGGACTCACCTCGAACGCCAGCGCGGTGGCTCGATCGGCCTGCGCGGTCCGGGTGAAACCCAGCTCGAGATGGACCGCCGCCTGCTTGGTGGCCGCATCAAGCAGCTCAAGGAGCGTATCGCCCGGGTTCGCCGGCAACGCGCCGAAGGTCGCAAGGGTCGCCAGCAGTCCGACGTGCCGACCGTGGCCCTGGTCGGCTATACCAACGCCGGCAAGTCGACCTTGTTCAATGCCCTGACGGTGACCGAGTCCTTCGCCGCGGATCAACTGTTCGCGACGCTCGATACCACCCTGCGACGCGTCGAGATGAACCCGCAGCTGACCGTGGTGTTCGCCGACACCGTCGGTTTTATCCGTCACCTGCCGCACGAACTGGTGTCGGCATTCCGTTCCACGTTGGAAGAGACGCTCGAGGCGGACTTGCTGCTGCACGTGGTGGATGCCGCCTCACCCGAGCGCGACCGGCAGATCGAGGATGTCGAGGTGGTGCTCGAGGAGATTGGTGCGGGGAAAATGCCGCGGCTGACCGTCATGAACAAGATCGACCAGCTCGAGGACGGCGCGGTACGCATCGACCGCGATGCCAGCGACTTGCCCGCCCGCGTCTGGGTGTCGGCGAAGGATGGCCGCGGCCTGGACGAGCTGCGCGAGGCGCTTGCCGAACGGCTCGAACCCAGCAGCGTCACGCGTCGCCTGTTCATCCCCATGGCCGATGGGCGGCTATACGCCCAGCTGCAGGGTGAGGGTGCCGTGCTGGAAGAAGAGGTCGACGAAAGCGGCTGGCACCTGCAGATCAACCTGCCGGTGGCTCGCTGGGGGCAGTTGCTGAAAAAGGAGCCGACGCTGGCCGACATGGTGGTTGACGGTCCAGAGCCGACCCCGCCCGAGCCCTTCGAAGAGATCCTCGCCGCGCGCGACCCTCGTCACTGACCTGGCCGCAGGCGCGGCGGCGGTTGCCACGTCCGGCCACGGCCACTACACTTTGGCGCTGCTTTCCGCCCGTCGGGCGGAATGGATGTCCCGAACGAAACGAATACCCATGTCCGCCGGATTCTCCGGCGGCAATCACTGGAGAAGCCCATGGCCTGGAACGAGCCGGGTGGCGGTAAAGATCCCTGGTCGAATCCGCGCGGCCGGGGCGGAAAGCCGCCCAACATCGACGATGCCCTCGGACGCCTGAAGGACCGCTTCGGCGGTGGCGGCGGCATGGGTAACGCCGGCGGGTCGAAGGGGATCCTGGCGATCATCGGCATCGTGCTGATCGGTTGGCTGATTTCCGGTATCTACATCGTTGACGAAGGCCAGCGCGGCGTCGTGCTGACCTTCGGCAAGTACACCAGTACCGCCGGTCCCGGCCCGCACTGGCATCCGCCGTATCCGATTTCGGACGTGATCACGGTCAACGTCGATGAATACCGTGATCGTGAACTGAGCATGACCGTGCTGACCAACGACGAGAACATCGTCGACGTCGACCTCTCCAGCCAGTTCACCGTTCGCGATCCGGTCGAGTTCCTGTTCAACGTCCGTGATCCCAACGGCACGCTGCAGGACGTCATGCAGAGCGCGATCCGCGAGGTCATCGGCTCGAGCCGCATGGACTACGTCCTGACCGACGGCCGTGTCGAGATTGTCGACGCGGTCCGTTCCCGGATGCAGGAGTTGCTTGAGTCCTACAAGACCGGCCTGAACGTGCGCTCGGTCAACCTGCAGGACGTCCAGCCGCCGGAGCCGGTCCAGCCGGCCTTCGAGGATGCCATCCGGGCCCGAGAGGATGAGCAGCGCTACATCAACGAGGCGCTGGCCTACGCCAACCAGGTGGTGCCGCGTGCCCGTGGTGACGCCGCCCAGATCCTCGAGCAGGCCAAGGGCTACCAGTCCCGTGTGATCAACCAGGCTCAGGGTGAGGTCGCGCGTTTCGATGCATTGCTCGCCTCCTACAAGCTTGCCCCGTCGATCATCCGCGAGCGGATCTACATCGACACGCTCGGCGAGATCTACGCCAAGGGCAACAAGATCCTGGTCGATCCGGACAATGCCAACAACATCCTGAACCTCCCGTCGGGCACCAAGGGCAACGTCATGCAGGATGCCGACCTGCGCAGCGGTGCGCCGCTGGCAGTACCGTCGCTGTCGACCAGCACATCGTTCGAAGGCAATTCGGGCGGCTCCAACAACAACCGTTCCGGTCTGCGTACCAGGGGGTCCGAATGAACTGGGTGACGCGCCTGCTGCTGCCGATCATCGTCGTGGTCGTGTTTCTCTACGCGACCGCGACCTTCCAGGTGGCCGAATACCAGGAGGGCGTGAAGTTCCGTCTGGGTGAGATCATCGAGACCGACTTCGAGCCTGGCCTGCACTTCAAGCTGCCGTTCGTGAACTCCGTGCGCCTGTTCGATACGCGCATCCTCTCGTTGTCCACGCCGCCGGAGCGGTTTCTGACCAGCGAGAAGAAGAACCTGATCGTCGACTACTACATCAAGTGGCGCATCACGAATCCGGCGGACTTCTACCGGGCGACCCGCGGCCGCGAGGCCGTGGCCGAGAGCCGCCTGAACCAGATCGTGAAAGACAGCATGAAGAGTCAGATCTCGAGTCGGACCATCGCCGAGGTGGTTTCCGGGGATCGCGACCTGTTCATGCGCAACGTCATCGAGACCACCAACGAGGACATCTCGGGGCTGGGTCTGGAGATCGTCGACGTGCGCATCATGCGCATCGAGCTGCCGCAGGAAGTGCGCGAGTCGGTGTATTCGCGCATGGAGAAGGAGCGCTCGACGGTTGCCAAGGCGATCCGTTCGCGAGGTGAGGAGCAGGCCAAGCGCATCTCGTCGGATGCCGATCGCCAGCGCGTCGTGATCGTCTCCGAGGCGGAGCGCGAGGCCGACGAGATCCGCGGTGAGGGTGATGCCCGGGCGGCGAAACTCTATGCCGAATCCTTCGGTCAGGACGAGGAGTTCTTCGCCTTCTATCGCAGCATTCAGGCCTACCAGAAGGCCTTTGCCAACGGTAGCGACACCTTCGTGCTCAGCCCGGACAGCCCGTTCTTCCGCTACTTCCAGTCACCGGATGGCCAATCACCGGATGGCAAGGGCGGATCGTCAGCCGCCTCGGCAGGTGGCGACGCGCTGCCGGCACGATAGGGGTCGTCCGGCATGATGGACGACCTGCTGCGGGTGCTCGGCCTGGTGCTGATCATCGAGGCGCTGCTGCCGTTCATCAGCCCGCGCACCTATCGCCAGGCGGTCGCGCAGATCGCCCTGACGCCGGACTCACGCATGCGCGGGATCGCGCTGGTGATGCTGCTGATCGGGTTGGCGTTCTGGGTCTGGGGCTAGCGCCCGGGGCGCGTTGCCGAAACCATCTCGAATCAAGAACCCCAGCCCGGGCTGGGGTTTTTTGTGTGCGGCGTTTACAATACGCGGGTTTTGCCCCGTGCCGTGCCCGCCTCGGCCTTTCGTTCACGACACACGCGTATACCTGCAACAACATGAGCAATCAGTCCCCCTGGATTCTGCCGGCCGGCATCGACGAGGTCCTGCCGCTGCAGGCATGCCGCATTGAGCGCGTCCGCACCCGGATGCTCGAAACCTTCGATCGTTGGGGGTACGAGCTGGTAGTGCCCCCGATGGTGGAATTCATCGACACCCTGCTGGTCGGTACCGGCGAGGATCTCGATCTCGAGACCCTCAAGGTCACCGATGGCCTCTCGGGGCGCCAGTTGGGCGTGCGTGCCGACATGACGCCGCAGGTCGCGCGCATGGATGCCCACAGCCTGCCGTCGGTCGACGAACGCCGGCTGTGTTACATCGGCACCGTGATTCGGGCCAAGACCGACGGGCTGGGTGGTTCGCGAGCGCCGATGCAGGTGGGCGCCGAGCTGTTCGGTAGCGACGGGCCGGAGGCGGACGTCGAGGTCATCTCGCTGATGACCGAGGCGCTGGCGGTGGGTGGTTGCGAGGCAATCACGCTCGACCTGGGTCACGTGGGGGTCTTCCGGGCGCTGGTGCGCGCCGCTGGACTCGACGGGGGGCGCGAGGATCAGCTGCGTGACGCGCTTACCCGCAAGGCGATTCCCGAAATCCGCCAGACGTTGGTCGACTGGTCGCTCGACGCGGCGCTGGCCGAGGCAATCGAGGCGTTGTGCGACCTGCACGGTCCTTGGCAGGCGACGATCGATCAGGCCAAGCAGCGCTTGAATGGCTTGCTGGATGCCGAGGGGCAGGCAGCGCTCGAGCGGCTGGCGACGGTGGCCGAGGCCATTGAGGCGCGGGTCGCCGGCGAGGTGCTGGTCGACCTTTCCGAACTGCATGGCTATCACTACCAGACCGGACTGGTCTACGCGGCCTACTCGCCGCGCATGGGGCGAGAGATCGCCCGCGGCGGTCGCTACGACGACATCGGCCGGGTGTTCGGGCGATCGCGCCCGGCGCTGGGGTTCTCCCTCGATCTGCGTGACCTCCTGGGTCAGAGTGATGACGAGGCGCCCGCGCGGCAAGTGGTCTACGCGCCGGCACGACTCAACGACATGGCCCTCGACCGGGCCGTGGGCGAGCTGCGTGAGCAGGGCTATCGCGTGATCACGACGAAATCGATTCCCGAGGGTGCGCCACGACTGGCCGCCGTCGGTGACGGACAGACACAAACTTGGCAGCTAACGGGTGAATTGGACCATGGGTAAGAGTGTGGTCGTCCTCGGGTCCCAGTGGGGCGACGAGGGCAAGGGCAAGGTCGTCGACCTGCTGACGGAAAACGTTGGCGCCGTCGTGCGCTTCCAGGGCGGGCATAACGCCGGTCACACGCTGGTGATCGACGGCGAGAAGACCGTCCTGCACCTGATCCCCTCGGGCATCCTGCGCGAAGGCGTCAAGTGCCTGATCGGCAATGGCGTGGTGCTCGCCCCGGATGCGTTGATCGAGGAGATCGAGCAGCTCGAGTCGCGCGGCGTGCCGGCCTCCGATCGCCTGATGCTCTCGGAGGCCTGCCCGCTGATCCTGCCGCATCACGTCGCCCTGGATAAGGCGCGCGAGCATGCCCGCGGCGAGCAGAAGATCGGTACCACCGGCCGCGGTATCGGTCCGGCGTACGAGGACAAGGTTGCCCGTCGCGGCATCCGGCTGGAGGACATCTTCCACCGCGAGCGCCTGGCCGCGAAGCTCGGCGAGGTGCTCGACTATCACAACTTCGTGTTGCGCCAGTACTTCGGCGCCGAGCCGATCGACTTCCAGCAGACGCTCGATCGGCTGCTGGCCCAGGCCGAGATCCTGGCGCCGATGGTGGGTGATGTGCCGGGCACGCTCGCGAGAATGCGTGCCGAGGGCCGCAACCTGATGTTCGAGGGGGCCCAGGGCACGCTGCTGGACATCGATCACGGCACCTACCCGTACGTGACCTCGTCCAACACCACGGCCGGCGGGGCCTCCACCGGTAGCGGCGTGGGGCCGCTGGAGCTCGACTACGTGTTGGGTATCACCAAGGCCTACACCACGCGCGTGGGTGGCGGGCCGTTTCCGACCGAGCTGGAGGATGCCATCGGCGAGCGGCTGGCCGAGCGTGGTCACGAATTCGGCTCGACCACCGGCCGGGCGCGTCGCTGCGGCTGGTTCGATGCCGTCGCCCTGCGTCGCGCGGTCCAGATCAACAGCCTGTCGGGCCTGTGTCTGACCAAGCTCGACGTGCTCGACGGCATGGAAGAGGTGCGGATCTGCATCGGCTACGAGATCGACGGCCAACGCATCGAGAGTGCGCCGTTCTCGGCCGACACCTACTCGCGCTGCGTGCCCATTTACGAGTCGATGCCCGGTTGGCAGCAAACCACTGTCGGCGTGAAGGATGTCGATGGCCTGCCGGAAGAGGCGCGGGCCTACATCCGTCGTATCGAGGAGTTGACCGGCACGCCGGTCGACCTGATTTCGACCGGCCCGGACCGCGAGGAAACCATCGTCCTGCGGGATCCCTACGACGCCTAATCACGTCCGCCCCATCGCGATTCGAGGTGCCCACCCTAAAATCGGTGGGTCGCAGGTCTTTATTTCTGCGTAAAAATCCGTAAAATCGCGCCACTTGAATTTCCCTCGGTGAATTGCCGAGGCTGCGAGATCGACCAAATGCATGGTCGGCGTCGTTGTCGACGCAGTCTGGCAGTCACTACTCCAACAGGAATCGTTAAGCGTTATGGTCAAGATTCGTCTGGCTCGTACTGGTGCCAAAAAGAAGCCCTTCTACCACGTCGTCGTCACCGACAAGCGCAACGCGCGTGACAGCGGCTCGTACGTCGAGCGTCTCGGGTTCTTCAACCCGGTAGCCCGTGGTCAGGAAGAGCGCCTGCGCCTGGACCTCGATCGCCTGGCCTTCTGGCAGGAGCGTGGTGCCCAGACCAGCGAGCGCGTCGCTTCCCTGGTTCGCCAGAGCAAGAAGCAGGCGACGGCCGCCGCCGAGTAAGCGGTGACGGCGTCGACGGGGCCGGTCGATCCGGTCGTCATTGCCCAGCTGGGTCGTCCCTACGGGATCAAGGGCTGGATATGGCTGCAGGTGTTCACTCGGCCGATCGAGAACATCCAGCGTTACCGTGACGTCTACCTGCGCACCGAGCGCGGCGAAACGCGCCCGGCGCAGATCGAGAAGCTGACGGTCCATCCCAAGGGAGTGACCATCAAGCTGGCCGGGGTCGACGACCGTACGGCAATCGAATCGCTGGCCCGGGCCGAGATGCTGGTGGGGCGCGACGCGCTGCCGCCGGCCGGCCCGAACGAATACTACTGGCGTGACCTGATGGGTTGCGAGGTGGTGCATCTCTCCGGCCAGGTGCTGGGCGAGGTGCGAGACATCATGGAGACCGGGGCGAATGACGTGCTGGTCGTGCAGGGAGATCGGGAACGCTTGATTCCCTTCCTTCCTGACGAGGTCATCCGGGGTGTCGATCTCGATGCCCGTCGAATCGAGGTCGACTGGGACCCCGATTTCTGATGCAGATTTCGGTGGTGACCCTGTTCCCCGAACTGGTGAGCGCGGGGAACCGCTGCGGCATGGTCCGCGCCGCGATCGAGAAAGGGCGCCTGACCGTGGCGGGCTACAATCCGCGCGACTGGTCGGCGGACCGCAATCGTCGGGTCGACGACCGTCCCTTCGGGGGCGGGCCGGGGATGCTGTTGCAGCCCGGGCCGATCAGCGGCGCGATCGACGCTGCCGTCGACGAGGACGGGGGGACGCGACCGCTGGTCGTGGCCCTCTCGCCGCAGGGTCAAAGGCTCGACAGGCACGTGATTGCCGATTGGGCCGAGCGTGAACAGCCGCTGGTGCTTGTCTGCGGTCGTTACGAGGGCTTTGATCAGCGCCTGCTCGACTCCCGGGTGGACGTCGAGTATTCCCTCGGCGACCTGGTGCTCTCGGGTGGCGAGCTGGCGGCGATGGTGGTCGTGGACGCGATTGCCAGGCGCCTGCCCGACGTGGTCGGGGACGCCCAGTCGGTGGTCGAAGACTCCTTCGAGGCCGACCGGCTGGACCACCCGCACTACACGCGGCCGCCGGAGTGGGAAGGACGCGGGGTGCCCGCGGTGCTCTCCAGCGGCGACCATCGGCGGATCGCCGAGTGGCGATCGGAGCAGGCGCTGATGACCACGGCCCGGCGACGACCGGACCTATTTTTGCAACACGGGCCGACCGACAACGAACGGGCGGCACTGGAAAGACACTGGCTCGCGGGCAGCAATGACAACCCCGGGCAGCCAACAGACACGCGATTGATAACAGGTGGCGGAAAATGAGCGAGATCATCCAGAAAATCGAAGCCGAGCAAATGACCCGCGAGGTGCCGGAATTCGGCCCCGGCGACACGGTTTCCGTCGACGTACGGGTAAAGGAAGGTGACCGCGAGCGTCTGCAGGCGTTCGAGGGTGTCGTGATTGCCATGCGCAACCGCGGCCTGAACTCGTCGTTCACCCTGCGCAAGATCTCCTACGGCGAGGGCCTGGAGCGCGTCTTCCAGACCTACAGCCCGCAGATCGCCGCGATCAACGTCAAGCGTCGCGGTGACGTTCGTCGTGCCAAGCTGTACTACCTCCGTGGTCGTACCGGCAAGGCCGCCCGCATCCGCGAGCGTCTGGGCTGATTCGGCCCCGGTCGACGAAACGAACCCCCGCACCTTCGGTGACGGGGGTTTCGCTTTTTGTGGGATGGTGCAAAAACGGGAAGCGCCGGGGAGAAATGCCATGAGCGCGCACTGGATCGTCGGCATCGACGGCTGCCCGGGTGGCTGGGTGGCTGGGTGGCGGTAGCCCAGCCGGAACACCCCGGTGTGGCTGACGAGGTGCGGGCGATGGTGGCTCCGGACCTCGAGGGCGTGCTGGCCTCTTTCGGTGACATTCGGCTCGCGAGCATCGATATGCCCATCGGCCTGTCCGAGGGGGAGCCCCGCGATTGCGACCTGACGGCGCGCGACCGGTTGGGTGCAAGGCGGGCGTCGGTGTTTCCGGCACCGTTGCGTCCCGCGTTGGCCGCGGCGACTCATGCCGAGGCATCCGACCTCTCCCGGCGCGTCAGCGGTCGGGGGATCTCCGTGCAGGCCTGGAATCTATTTCCCCGGGTGCGCGAGGTCGATGCGTTCCTGGGCGAACAGGAGGTCTGGCGCGAGCGGCTGGTCGAGGTGCATCCCGAGCTTTCGTTTCTCGCCATGAACGAGGGTGTCCCTTTGCCCGCCTCCAAGCACCGTATCGACGGCATCTATCGCCGGCGTGATCTGGTGGCCGATGCGTTCGGCATGGCGGCGGTCGAGTCCGCGGTGGCCCAGCTGGCCGGTACCCGGGTCAAGGAGGACGACATGCTCGATGCCTTTGCCGTGCTCTGGAGCGCGCATCGCTGGGCGAGCGGCAACGGCGTGTGTCTGCCATCCGAGCCACCGCTGGATGCCTGCGGCCTGCCGATGCGGATTACCTTCTGATCCGCATGCGTCGGGCGGCTTTCCCCTGGGACTTGAAATCCCGCCCGATGTCCCTATCTCCACGGCGTTGATGGCGCCCGGCCCCTTGCCGGCCGCTGTCGTACCGAACCCAATCCGAGTGACAAGACGGAGACCCGCTTCCATGAGTCAAGCCCAGACGCATGCCTTCCAGACCGAGGTGAAGCAGCTGCTTCGCCTGATGATCCATTCGCTGTACTCCAACCCGGAGGTGTTCCTCCGCGAGCTGATCTCGAATGCATCGGATGCCTGCGACAAGCTGCGTTTCGAGGCCCTTGCCGACGATGGCCTCTACGAAGACGACAAGGACCTGCGCGTTCGGGTGACCTTCGACAGCGAGGCCAAGACCGTCACGATCGACGACAACGGCATCGGCATGAACCACGAGGAGGTGGTCGAGCACATCGGCACCATTGCCCACTCGGGCACCAAGGCGTTCCTCGAGCAGCTCGAGGCCGGCAAGAAGCAGGATCTCCAGCAGATCGGCCAGTTCGGCGTGGGCTTCTACTCGGCCTTCATCGTCGCCGACCACGTCGAGCTGACCACCCGCCGCGCGGGCGTCGGCGCCGAGCACGGCGTGCGCTGGACCTCCAGCGGCGAGGGTGAGTACACCATCGAGACGGTCGACAAGCCCGAGCGCGGCACCCGCATCGTCTTGCATCTGCGCGAGGACCAGCAGGAATTCGCCGACGACTTCCGTCTGCGCTCGGTGATCCGCAAGTACTCCGACCACATCAACTTCCCCGTCCAGATGTGGGTGGCGCCCAAGACCGAGAAGGACGATGAGGGCAACGAGACCGAGATCCCGGGTCGCTGGGAGACGGTGAATGATGCCAACGCACTGTGGACCCGCCCCAAGAGCGAGATCACGGACGAGGAGTACACCGAGTTCTACAAGCACGTCTCGCACGACTGGGAGCCGCCGCTGACCTGGGCGCACAACCAGGTCGAGGGCAAGGTCGAATACACCTCGCTGCTCTATGTCCCCAAGCGCGCGCCGTTCGACCTGTTCGAGCCCGAGCAGAGCCATGGTGTGAAGCTGTACGTCAAGCGCGTGTTCATCATGGACGACGCCGACAAGCTGATGCCGCGCTACCTGCGCTTCGTTCGCGGCGTGATCGACTCGGCCGACCTGCCGCTGAACGTCTCGCGCGAGATCCTGCAGTCCAATCGCGTGCTCGACACCATCCGTTCAGGGTCGGTCAAGCGCGTGCTCTCGCTGCTGGAGAAGATGGCCAAAAACGAGGCCGAGAAGTATGCCGAGTTCTGGCAGACCTTCGGCCGCGTGCTGAAAGAGGGCGTCGGCGAGGATGCTGCCAACAAGGAGAAGATTGCCGGCCTGCTGCGTTTCGCCTCCACGAAAGGAGAGGGCGACGAGGAGACGGTCTCCTTGGCCGACTACATCGAGCGGATGCCCGAGGGCCAGGACGAGATCTACTACATCATCGCCGACTCCTACCAGGCGGCGCTCGCCTCGCCGCACCTGGAGATCTTTCGCAAGAAGGGCATCGAGGTGCTGCTGCTCTCCGATCGCGTCGACGAGTGGGTCATGGCCCACCTGACCGAATTCGAGGGCAAGACGCTCAAGTCGGTCACCAAGGCCAAGATCGACGTCGACGAGGAGGAAGAGGACGAGTCCGAGGAAGAGAAGCAGGAGCACGAGGCGCTGATCAAGCGTCTCAAGGACACCCTGGGCGAGGAGGTCAAGGACGTGCGTCGTTCGCGGCGCCTGGTCGAATCCCCGGCCTGCCTCGTGACCGACGAGGGCGATGTCAGCCTGCACCTGCAGCGCATCCTCGAGCAGGCCGGTCAGGCGATGCCCGAGAGCAAGCCGATCCTCGAGATCAACCCGGATCACCGTCTGCTCAAGCAGGCCGAGGGTGAGGCCGACGAGGCGCGCTTCGCCGACATCGCCCATGTGCTCTACGGCCAGGCGATGCTGGCCGAGGGCGGCAAGCTGGGCGACTCGGCCGACTTTGTCAGCCGGTTGAACCGTCTGCTCGCCTGACGGTCCAACCAATCAGTGAATGCCATCAGACGGACCCCCCGGCACCCCCGGGGGTCTTTCTTTTGGGACGGTCGGTCGCAATGGGGGTAAATCCGCGGTCATGCCGTGTTTTTTCGCATCCATTAGCGTGCGATAATTACCCGATTTACCAGCTTGGGTTCTTCGATCTTGGTTCAGCAACGCACACTCCGCAACACCATTCGCGCCACGGGGATCGGCCTGCACACCGGCGAGCAGGTCCGCCTGACGCTGCGCCCGGCGCCCGTGGACAGCGGTATCGTCTTTCACCGAGTGGACCTCGGGAACGATGCGACCATTCCGGGGCACGCCTTCAATGTCGGCGAGACCCAGCTGTCCACCACCCTGGTCAAGGACGGTGTGAAGATATCCACGGTCGAGCACCTGATGTCGGCGCTGGCCGGTTTGGGTATCGACAACTGCGTGGTCGAGATCGACGGCCCGGAAATGCCGATCATGGACGGCAGCGCCAGCCCGTTTGTCTTCCTGATCCAGTCGGCAGGCATCGAGGAGCAGGACGCCCACAAGCGTTTCATCCGCATCCTCGAGCCGGTCGAGGTGATCGACGGTGATCGCTGGGTGCGCTTTGACCCGCACGAGGGCTTTCGCGTCGCGATGTCGATCGACTTCAACCACCCGGTGCTCGACAAGTCGGCGCGCTTGGCCGAGATCGATTTCTCCTCGACCTCCTTCGTCAAGGAAGTGGCCCGGGCACGGACCTTCGGCTTCATGAGCGATCTGGAGATGATGCGCTCGCGCAATCTCGCGCTGGGCGGCTCGGTGGACAACGCCATCGTCGTCGGCGAGGAGCACATCCTCAACGAGGACGGGCTGCGCTACGGCGACGAGTTCGTCAAGCACAAGATCCTCGATGCCATCGGCGATCTCTATCTGCTCGGCTGCAGCGTGATCGGCAGTTTCACCGGTCACAAGTCGGGCCATGCGCTGAACAACCAGCTGCTGCGGGCGCTGTTGGCGAAGGAGTCGGCCTACGAGGTGGTGACCTTCGAGAACGAGGAGCCGCCCCCGGTGTCGTTCTCCCGCCCGGCGGCCCAGATCGCCGAGTAAGGATAGGGACTGACAAGACCCGGTTTGCGCCGGGTCTTCCTTTTGCTGGCGACCGGAGATGGCTGCCCGGTGGACAGCAGCGGCGGCGTGGGTAACACTACGTCGCGATTTGTTTCGACAGGATCGTCGAACGTGCGCCGGCCGGGAAGGCCGGTGCGATCAACCAACCACAAGGAGATGTGTCATGGGCTACATGCGTCGCATGAGCGGCCTGTTGGGGCTGCGGAAATCTGGGGATCGTCGTCGGGCGCGCCGTTACGAGGCGCCGCGAGGATGCCGCATCCTGGTGATCGATGACTCCAAGACCGTGGTCAAGATCCTGAGCCGGATGCTCAGCCAGAACGAGTATGAACCGATCGCCGCCGGCGATGCCGAATCGGGTCTGCAGCTGGCGCGCCAGTACCCACCGGACCTGATCTTCCTCGATATCCTGCTTCCCGGCATGAACGGCTTTGCCGCCCTGCGCCGCCTGCGCCAGGATCCGGCGACCGCCAAGGTGCCGGTCATCATGATCAGTGGCGACGAGCAGTCGATGGCCCGCATGGTGCTCGACCGGCTCGGCTCGGACGACTTCATGAAAAAGCCCTTTGGTCGCGCCGACGTCTTCACGCGTATCGAGGGACTGGTGCGCCGCGGGCGGCTGCCGGCCCGGTCCAAGCCGTCCGCCTTCGACTGGCACGCCCTCTGAGGATCAGGCTGGGCGCGGGGCAGGTGTCTCCTGCCTGATCTAAGGTCCGGGCATGGACAGGCCGTCAAAAGTCGATTTCCCGGTGGAGAAGGTCCGCCGCTACCTCGAACCCGGTCCCGTGGTGCTGGTTTCCTCGGCCTGTGACGGCGAGCGCGACATCATGACCCTGGGCTGGCATACCGTGATGGCGTTCTCGCCCTCCACGGTCGGCTGCGTGATTGCCGCAGGCAACCACAGCTTCGACCTGGTTCGCCGCTCCGGCGAATGCGTGATCAACCTGCCGACGGCGGACCTGATCGACGAGGTCATCGGTGTCGGCAATACCAGCGGTGAGCTGATCGACAAGTTCGAGCGTTTCCATCTGACCGCCGAACCGGGTGGGTCCGTGGCGGTGCCCCGTGTGGCCGAATGCCACGCCAATTTCGAATGCCGGCTGGTCGACGATCGGCTGGTGGAAGACCGCAACTTCTTCGTCTTCGAGGTCGTCCTCGCCCGCGTTGCCCCCGAGCCGGTCTATCCGGAGACCCTCCACTACACCGGTGACGGCGTGTTCATGGTTTCCGGTCAGACCATTGACCGCCGAGACCAGTTCTTGCCCCAGATGCTCTGAGCATTGTCGCGGGGCAGGGCGGTCGTGCCAGCCACGATCATTGCCTTGGCCGTCGATTAATCCTGCGTCGGCTTGATCGCCTGGGAAAGCCGCTCCAATGCCCGCGAAAGGTCACTGCCCGACTGCGCCTCCGCCAGGTAGTGCAGTGCCTGGCTGCCCGCCTGCGAGGCGGGTCGATCATGGTCGCGAGGCTTCGGTCTCATCGGGGGGCGGCCGGAGGTGATGCGCACCCGGATGCTCGCCGGTCGCGGGGCGCCGGGGTGTGCCTCGAGTGCCTTGTGCAATCGGGCAAGCAGATCGGGGGCCTCGAAACGCAGCCGGCTGGCGACCGCCGCGCTGGGCACGCCGATGGTCAGCGTCTGTTCGTTGACATTGAGCACCTGCACGCTCATTCCGGAACGGCCCGGCACCAGGCCGTCGACGATTGCCTGGTAGCCCCGGATCAGGGCCACCCGGTCGAGAATGCCGGCCAGCGTGGGGTTGTTCAGGCGGTAGCGTTCCAGATTCATCGCGCGGCCTTTCGTGACGGGGTTGTGACGGGCGCGGGGCCGGGCGTGGGGCACGGCTCGCCGCCTATCATTATCCACGCATCTGCCGTAAGATTCAGCGCATTTGCCAAGGAACTGCCCGCGGATCCGCTCCGCCGCTTTTTCGGCACGCCGAGCCCTCGGACCGGTCGCGTTTCGCAGCGCCGTCGGGGCGCTCGGCGACCACGGTGGTTCCTCATTTTTCGCGCGCCGCATTGGCGTGGTTTGTCGAAACACGGGATAGGACATGATTGGATCGCTTGCAGCCAAGGTTTTCGGTACGCGCAATGACCGTCAGGTCAAGAAGCTCAGGAAACGCGTCACGGAGATCAATGCCCTCGAGGAGGCGACCCAAGCGCTATCCGACGATGAGCTGAAAGGACGTACCGAGGAGTTCCACCAGCGCTGGGCCGATGGCGAGAGCCTCGATTCCCTGCTGCCCGAGGCCTTTGCCGTCTGCCGCGAGATGAGTCGGCGCGTGATGGGCATGCGCCACTTCGACGTGCAGCTGATCGGCGGCATGGTGCTCCACGAGGGCAAGGTCGCCGAGATGAAGACCGGTGAGGGCAAGACCCTGGTCGCGACCCTGGCCGTCTACCTCAACGCCATCACGAAAAAGGGCGTGCACGTGGTGACGGTCAACGACTACCTGGCCAAGCGCGATGCCGAATGGATGGGGCGCGTCTATACCGCGCTGGGCCTGACCGTGGGTACGGTCGTGCCCGGGATGGACGCACGCGCCAAGCGCGACGCCTATTACTGCGACGTCACCTATGCGACCAACAACGAGCTCGGCTTCGACTACCTGCGCGACAACATGGCCTTCTCCGCCGAGCAGATCATGCAGCGCGAGCCGGTCTTCGCGATCGTCGACGAGGTCGACTCGATCCTGATCGACGAGGCGCGCACGCCGTTGATCATCTCCGGCCCCGCCGCCGACTCCTCCGAGACCTACCACACCATCAACGGCCTGATCCCCGAGCTCAAGCGTCAGGCACGTGAAGAGCCCAAGGACGACGAGCCGCCGCTGACCGACGAGGAGCGTGGCGACTTCACCGTCGACGAGAAGAACAAGCAGGCCTTCCTCACCGAGCAGGGCTTCGACAAGGCCGAGGAATTGCTGATCCAGGCCGGTCTGCTCGAGGAAGGCGAGTCGCTGTACGACTCGCACAACATCATGCTGCTCTCGCACCTGACCTCGGCCCTGCGCGCGCATGCGATCTACAAGCGCAACGTCGACTACATCGTCAAGGGCGACGACGTGATCATCGTCGACGAGTTCACCGGCCGGACGCTGGCCGGTCGTCGCTGGTCGGAAGGCCTGCACCAGGCCGTCGAGGCGAAGGAAGGGGTGACGATCAAGCCCGAGAACCAGACGCTCGCCTCGATCACCTTCCAGAACTACTTCCGTCTCTACCCCAAGCTGGCCGGCATGACCGGCACGGCGATTACCGAGGCGCGCGAGCTGGGCGAGATCTACGGCCTGGACGTGATCCAGATCCCGACCAACCGTCCGATCCAGCGGATCGACCACGGTGACCTGGTCTTCCTCACCGCCGAGGAGAAATACGGGGCCATCACCAAGGACGTGCAGGCGGCCCGCGACCGCGGTCAGCCCACCCTGGTGGGCACCGCCTCCATCGACGCCTCCGAGATCGTATCCGAGGCGCTGCAGCAGGCCGGCATCCCGCATAACGTCCTCAACGCCAAGAATCACCTGAGCGAAGCGGAGATCATTGCCGAGGCCGGGCGTCCGGGGGCGGTGACCATCGCCACGAACATGGCCGGCCGCGGCACCGACATCGTGCTGGGCGGCAACCTCGAGCAGGAACTCCACGATCTCGGGCCGGATGCCAGCGAGGAAGCGCAGCACGAGGTCGAGGCCTCGTGGCAGCAGCGCCACGAGGCGGTGCTCGAATCCGGCGGCCTGCACGTGGTCGGCACCGAGCGTCACGAATCCCGCCGGGTCGACAACCAGCTGCGTGGTCGCGCCGGTCGTCAGGGCGACCCGGGCTCGACCCGGTTCTTCCTCTCCCTGGAAGACAATCTGATGCGGGTGTTCGCCTCCGACCGCGTCTCCGGGCTGATGAAAAAGCTGGGCATGAAATCGGGCGAGGCGATCGAGCACCCCTGGGTCTCGCGCGCCATCGAGAATGCCCAGCGCAAGGTCGAGGGCCACAACTTCGACATGCGCAAGCACCTGCTCGATTACGACAACGTTGCCAACGAGCAACGCAAGGTCATCTACGAGCAGCGCCGTGCCGTCATGGCGACCACCGACACCAGCCCGATCATCGAGTCGATGCGCCGCGAGGTGCTTGCCGACCGGTTCCGCCGTTACGTGCCGTTCGGTGCGCTCGAGGAAATGTGGGATGTCGAGGGCCTGACCGCCCACCTGAAGGAGGACTTCGGCCTCGATTTGCCGATCCAGAAATGGCTCGACGAGGATGACGACCTCCACGACGAGACGCTGCTGGAGAAGATTATCGACACCGCCCAGCGTCACTACCAGGCGAAGGAAAAGCTGGTGGGCGAGGACAATCTGCGCCAGTTCGAGAAGGGCGTGCTGCTGCAGGTGCTCGACGCGCAATGGAAGGATCACCTGGCGGCGATGGACTACCTGCGCCAGAGCATCGGCCTGCGCGGCTACGCGCAGAAGAACCCGACGCAGGAGTACAAGCGCGAGGCGTTCGAGATGTTCGGCAAGATGCTCGACGACATGAACTACGAGATCGTCCGCACGCTGACCCGCCTGCAGATCGCCGCGCCCGAGGGCATGGAGCAGGACGACATCACCTCCATGCTCGACGAGTTGGTCGACAACCCGCGCGTCGACCCGAGCCAGTTGCGTACCCGCCACGAGTCGGTCTCCACGTTCGCTGAGCCGGAAGAGCCGGCCGCCCCGGCCCGCCCGTCGGGACAGGACGAGGCCGGCGGCGAGACACCCACCCGTCCGGTGCGTCGCGAGAACCCGAAGATCGGCCGTAACGACCCGTGTCACTGTGGTTCGGGCAAGAAGTACAAGCACTGCTGCGGCAAGCTCTGAGGGCGGTTTTACCCGCCGAGAAATATCTGATCAGGAGACAGGGAATGAAACGTCTGATTCTTGCCGTGGTGGTCGTGGTCGCGGCCATCCTTGCCGCCGCCCCGTTCGTTACCGGACATGTGATGGAACGCACCCTGGCCGAGGTCGAGGGCTTCCCGGGCACGCGTGATGCGATGGAACTGGAGGTGACCGACTATCAGCGCGGTTATCTCGAATCCCGGGCCGAGTCCGAGCTGCTGCTGCGCCTGCCCGAACAGGAGCCGGTGCGCGTGACGCTTACGCATCGCATCGACCAGATGCCGGGCATCGACGGGCGGTACGCCACCGTTCATACCACATGGGAGCCGACCGACCCCGAGCTCCGCGATTCCTTGGCCGAGGTGTTCGGTGACGATGCCGACTTCACCCTGGCTACCGCCCTGTACCCGACCGGTGCCAGCCATTCGACTGGTCGCATCCCGGCGGTCAAGCGCGATGGCGTCGACTTTTCCGGGGCGGACATCGCACTCGACACGACGGCCGCTGGTCACTTCGACTATCGCCTCGACGGCGAGCGGTTGGCCGTCGATGACAAGGCGGATGGCGTCGAGTCCGGCTCGGCCGTGGTTACCGAGGGGCTGCGCCTGATTGCCTCCGGGCAGGTCGCCGACGATGGATTCGTCTGGGACAGTGAAGGTCGGTTCGAGATCGATCGCCTCGAGATTGCCGAGGCGACCGGACAGGGTCGGGTCGAGGATTTCATCCTGCGGTTCGATTCGGCGCGTGACGAGGCTCAGTGGGGCTTTGCCGTTGCCTACGAGGTCGGCGAGGCCGTGGTCGAGGGCGAGGCATTCCGTGATGCCGAGATGCGGCTCGCGGTCGATCGTCTGGACGCCGCCGCGGTGCGTGCGCTGGTCGAACGGATGGAGACCTTGCAAGAGCTTGCGGCGCGCGGGGCATCGATCGACCAGGCCCTCACCGATGCCGTGGTTGCCGAACTGCCCGCCCTGCTGAGCCATGGGCCGCGCATCGCCATCGAGCCGTTGCGTGCCACCACCGCCGAGGGTGACACCGAGATCACGCTTGCCGCCGAATTGCCGGCCGGCGTGAGCAAGGGCGAGCCCAACCCGATGATGTGGATGGCGATGCTCAGTGCGCTGGTGATCGAGGGCAGCCTCGAGATGCCGCTGGCCTTGCTCGAGAAGTCCGCGGCGGCCCGTGGGCAGCGTGTCGGGATCGTCGAGGAGCAACTTGCTCCGTTGGTTGCCCAGGGCTGGGTCAGTGTCGAGGATGGCGTGGTCACTACCACCATCGACTTCCGACAGGGCAATCTCCAGCTCAACGGCACGTCGGCCAATCAATTGCTGAATATGGCGTTCGGCGGCTGAGCGGGAGGAGCATTCAAGGTATGAGCGTTGGATTGACCGCCCCGGCAGCCGGGGAATTGCAACCCATTCCCGGCATCCGCATCGGGATCACCCAGGCGGGTGTGCGCAAGGCCGATCGCGACGACCTGGCCGTGATGCTGTTGCCGGAAGGCGCGACCATGGCCGGTGTGTTCACGCAGAACCGCTACTGTGCTGCCCCGGTCATCATGTGCCGCGACCGGCGCGCGAGTGATGTTGCCCCGCGGGCGCTGGTGATCAATACCGGCAATGCCAATGCCGGCACCGGCCGTGACGGTATGAGCCGCGCCGAGTCGGTCTGCCACACGCTGGCCCACCGGCTGGGTTGCGACGACCGGGCCGTTTGGCCGTTCTCCACCGGGGTGATCATGGAAACCCTGCCGTCGGAGAAGATCATCGCCGCGCTGCCCGCGGCGGTCGCCGAGGCGGTCGAGGACAACTGGTTGCGGGCGGCCTCCGCGATCATGACCACCGACACCATCCCCAAGGGGCGCTCGCTGACCCGCGTGATCGGCGGCGCGTCGGTGACCATCACCGGGATCGCCAAGGGCTCGGGGATGATCCATCCCAACATGGCGACCATGCTCGGCTACATGGGTATCGATGCGCAGGTGCCCAAGCCCGTGCTGCAGGCGATGCTCGACGAGGTCACCCAGGAAAGTTTCAACCGGGTGACCGTCGACGGCGACACCTCCACCAATGATGCCTTCATGCTGATCGCCAACGGTCGGCCGGGCAGCCTCGAGGTGTCCGGCACCGACGACCCGAACTACGCGCCGCTGCGCGATGCCGTCGCCGAGGTGGCCGTGTTCCTGGCCCAGGCCCTGGCGCGTGACGGCGAGGGGGCGACCAAGTTCGTCACCATCGAGGTCAGCGGCGGACGCGACCGTGCCGAGTGCCGGCTGGTGGGCAAGGCCATTGCGCACAGTCCCTTGGTCAAGACGGCCCTGTTCGCCTCCGACCCCAATCTCGGGCGGATCCTTGCGGCCGTGGGTTACGCCGGTATCGACGACCTCGACGTCGGCAATGTCAGCTTGTGGCTGGGCGACGTGCGCGTGGTGGTCGATGGCGGCCGCGACCCGCATTACGTCGAGGCCCAGGCGGCCGCGGTGATGGCCGAGCCCGAAATCACCATGCATATCGATCTTGGCCGGGGTTCGGCTGTCGACCAGGTCTGGACCTGCGATTTCTCCTACGACTACGTCAAGATCAACGCCGAGTACCGTTCCTGAGCGCGATGGATCGGCCGCGTACCGACATCGTCCTGGGACTGCTGCGCGAGCCGAATGGTCGCGTCTGGGCGGAGATCCGCCCCGATGGCAAGCATCTGGCGGGGCTGCGCGCCTTTCCCGGCGGCAAGCGTCGGGACGACGAAACCCTGCGCCAGGCGCTGGCACGCGAGCTGGACGAGGAGATCGGTATCCGGGTGCGGCGCGCCCGGCGGGTGATCACGCTCAACTGGGATTATCCCGATCGCCGTCTGCGGCTGATCGGTTTCGAGGTCACCGATTGGGTAGGCGTGCCCCGCTCCGGGGAGGGGCAGGCGCTCGCGGCCGAACCGCTCGACCGGGACGCCCGGGCCGACTGGCTGGCCGCGATGCCGCCGGCCAACCGCGGCCTGGTCAACGCGCTGGTGTTGCCGCGCTGCCTGGCAATTACGCCGCCGGTCCGTGCCGACGGGCTGACCGGCTGGCAGGCGCGCCTCGAATCGCGGCTGCATTCGCTGCCCGCGCCGATGCTCGTCAACCTGCGCCCCGGTCCGGCGGTTGGGCAGGCGAGCGTGCCGTGGCCCGCGCTCGCCCGGGCGGTACTTGCCGCCGGTCACTGGCCGGTGGTCAACCCGCCCGCCGACCGGTCCTGGCCGGAGGGGCTCGACCCCCGGGTCGGCCTGCATCTCAATCATGCCCGGCTCATGTCGATGTCCGCCGGGCAGGTGCGGGACTGGCAGGCGCGTGGTCATCTGGTGACCGCGGCCGTGCACGATCAGGCCACCCTTGAGCGGGCGGTCGAACTGGCCGCCGACCTGGTGACCGTGTCGCCTGTCCGGGCCACCGCAACGCATCCCGGCGCCCGCGGCATGGGCTGGGCGGCGTTTGCCGAGCTGGCCGAGGCCGCCGCCATGCCGGTCTATGCGCTGGGCGGCGTGGTGGTGGGGGACCTGCCGCGCATTTGGCGTCGGGGGGGCTTCGGTGTGGCCTCGATTTCGGCCTTCTGGTGAAGGCGCCCCGGTCTGGAGGAACGACGAATGAGCATGAAACAAGCGAAATGGATGGTGGCCACGCTGCTGGTGTTGGGTGTGCTCACCTACCTCTGGGGGCGGGCGCCGGACAAGCTGACCACCGATACGCCGGTGAGCGGCTCGCTTAACGAAGTGCCCGCGCCGGCGGATTGCGAACTCAAGGGCGAAGGCTGCGAGATCGCCATCGACGGGCTGGGTTCGTTCCTCGTGCGCCTGCCCGAGACGGTCGTGCCGCTGGAGAAGGTGGTCTTCCGCGTCGTGCCCCAGGGCGAGGCGGCCAAGGCGGTTGGCGAGATCCGGGTCGACTTCGAGATGGTCGGCATGGACATGGGCATCAACGCCTACCGGTTGGACCGGCTGGCCGACGGCAGCTACCGTGAAGCGGTCATCCTGCCGGTCTGCACGACCGATCGCAGCGACTGGCGCGCCAACCTGAGCATTCACAGCACGGCGGGTGCGTACCTGGTGCGGCTGCCGTTCAGTGTCGATCGATCCCGTCCACGGGGTGACTAGGGCACCTCTGCACGAATCGATGGTGGCTCTGGCAATCCCCGCCAGGGCGGGCCGCCAAGGGACCACCTGCCTCAACGCGGCGCTTGCCAATGGCTACGGCCATTCACTGCGCACCGCGCCTTGCATCTGGCCCCTTGGCGGTCCCGCAGAGGCACTATCGATTCGTGCAGAGATTCCCTCGGAATCTCAGTCGCCCGGTCCGAGGCGCCGCAACAGGACGTAGAGCGCGCCCGTGCCGCCGTCGTGCGGCGGGGCGGAGCAGAAGGCGACCACATCGTCGCGCTGGGGCAGCCAGCGATTGAGCAGGGTCTTGAGTACCGGCTGGCCGTCCGCGGATCGGTAGCCCTTGCCATGGACGATGCGCACGCAGCGACGCATCTCACCGCGTTCGCTGCGGATGAAGGCGGCCACCTCGTTGCGGGCGCGGTCGACGGTCAGGCCGTGCAGGTCGAGTGACGCCGAGACACTGTAGCCGCCGCGCTTGAGCTTGCGCAGGATGGCCTTCTGTACCCCGGGGCGCAGGTACTGTACCTGTTCGCCCTGCTCGGGGGCGTCCGCGAGGTCGCTGACGGCAAACGCGTCGACCATCTCGTCGAAGCCCGGATCCCGCCGAGGGCGGGCGCTGACGCGGGGCCGTTCGGGTTCGACGCGCTCGTCCTCGACCGGCTCCACCGGGCCAACGGCGTCGAGGAACAGCGCGCGATCCTCGGGGTCGATGCGTGACTCGTCATTCATGGGCGCATGATAGCGCCCCGGTCCCGGTCGGTGCCATCGCACGGGCTGAATTGCCGCCCCGCAGGCGGTATCCTTGCGAGACCATCCCGTCGCGCCCCGGTGGGGGCGTGGCTTACGGAATCGAAACGAGCAATCCATGCATATTCTCTTAAGTAACGACGACGGCTATCTCTCACCGGGGCTGAACATCCTCGCCGAGCGCCTGGCCCGATTTGCCACCGTGACCATTGTCGCCCCGGACCGTGATCGCAGCGGGGCGTCCAACAGCCTGACGCTCTCCCGCCCGCTGCGTCCGCGCCAACTCGAAGAGCGACTCTGGGTCATCGACGGCACGCCGTCGGATTGCGTGCATCTGGGCATCAAGGGGCTGCTGCCCGAAATGCCCGACCTGGTGGTCTCGGGCATCAACCACGGTGCCAACCTGGGTGACGACGTGCTCTATTCCGGCACCGTCGCCGCGGCCAGTGAAGGCCGAGCGCTGGGTCTGCCGGCCATCGCGGTCTCCTGCCAGTCGTTCGCCCCGGAGTACCTGGAGTCGGCGGCGCACTGGGTCGAATGGCTGATTCGTCGGCTCGACAATCACCCGCTGCCGGCTTATACCCTGCTCAACGTCAATGTGCCGGACGCGCCGCTCGATCAGATCGGCGGTGTGCGCGCCACGCGCCTGGGGCGGCGCCATCCCTCCGGCCAGCTGGTCCGGGACACCGATCCGCGCGGACGCGAGATCGTCTGGATCGGGGCCGCCGGCGAGGCCGAGGATGCCGGCGAGGGCACGGACTTTCATGCCTTGTTGGGCGGTTGGGTATCGGTCACGCCGATCCATTTCGACATGACCCGTCACGAGGCGATGCCGTCGCTCGAGCAATGGCTGACCTGAGGGGCGGCCGGTGATCCGACGCAACTACCAATGGGCGCGCCAGACCATGCTCGAGCGGCTGGTGTCGCAGGGGGTCCGTGCGCAGCCGGTGCTCGACGCGATGGCCGCCGTCCCGCGCGAGGCCTTTGTCGACGAGGTGCAGAGCGTGCGCGCCTACGAAGACTGTTCGCTGCCGATCGGACAGGGGCAGACCCTGTCGCAGCCCTACATCGTCGCCCGGATGACCGAGCTGGTCATGTCAGGCGAGCGGCGATTGAGTCGCGTGCTCGAGGTCGGGACCGGCTCGGGTTACCAGGCCGCGGTACTAGCCCAGTTATGCCAGTCGGTGTTCACCGTCGAGCGTATCGGCGCCTTTCTCGACCAGGCCAAGGCCCGACATCGTGCGTTGGGATTGCTCAATATCCGCTACATGCATCGCGATGGCTTCAAGGGCTGGCCTTCGCAGGCGCCGTTCGAGGCCATCGTGGTGACCGCGGCCCCGGACGCCGTGCCCCCGGAACTCAAGGAGCAGCTCGCCGTCGGCGGGCGGCTGGTGATCCCGGTCGGGGCGCAGGGTGGCGGGCAGAAGCTGACCGTGATCACGCGGCTGGCCGACAACGAGTACCAGACGCGCTGGTACGATCTGGTCTCGTTCGTTCCACTTTTGCCAGGATCCCTTGCGTGACGGTCCCTGACATGAACCTGCCGGCATGAGGTGCCCATGAGGCTGTTCGGCCCACTGTATGACCGTGTCCTGGCCTGGTCGGCCCATCGCCGTGGGCCAGCCTTGCTCGGGGCACTGAGCTTTGCCGAGTCCTCGTTCTTCCCGATACCCCCGGACGTCATGCTCATGCCCATGGCGCTGGCCCGGCCGCGCTGCTGGTGGGGCTTTGCGTTGATCGCGACGCTGGGGAGTGTGCTCGGTGGGGTGTTGGGCTACCTGATCGGGTTCTGGGCGATCGAGGCGATCGAACCGTGGTTGACCCAGTCGCATTACGCCGAAGGGTTCGAGCGCGCCCGCGACTGGTTTGCTGATTGGGGGTTCTGGGCGGTGCTGGTTGCCGGCTTCTCGCCGATTCCCTACAAGGTGTTCACCATTGCCGCCGGGGCGTTGACGATGAATCCGCTCGGCTTCGTGGTTGCCTCGTTCGTCGGCCGCGGTGCGCGCTTTTTTCTCGTGTCGGGGCTGGTGGCCTGGGCCGGGCCCCGCGTCGCCCCGACGCTGCGCCGTTATATCGAATGGCTGGGGTGGCTGTTTGTCGCCCTGTTGCTGATTGCCATCGGTGCCTGGCAGCTGATGTAGCCCATGCGTATCCAGCCGCCCCTTCTCGTCTCGTCTCGTTTGCGCCGGCTGCTGGTGGCCGGCTTGCTGTCCGGACTGTTTGTGTTGAGCGGCTGCGCCACCCCCACCGACTACCGCAGCTGGGAGCGTGGCCAGCCGGTGTACTACGTCAAGGGCGGCGATACCCTCTATTCGATTGCCGTCGCCAACGATCTGGACTGGCAGCGTCTGGCTCGCTGGAACGGTATTTCCAACCCACGTCACCTCAAGATTGGCCAGCGTCTGCGTCTCAGCTCGCCGGGCGGCGGGACGAGCGTTGGGCGGACCAGCAAGGCGCCGAGCGCAAGCCGCCCGGAGAAAACGGCATCCAGTGGCTCACGGTCCTCCCGGGCCGTGCCGGCCGCCTCGCCGGTGGACTGGAAGTGGCCCTTGGAGGGGCGGGTATTGCATCGCTTCCCCGAGGGCGCTCCCGCCCAGAAAGGCGTGATCCTCGCCGCTGCCATCGGCACCCCGGTGCGTGCGGCCGCTGGCGGCAAGGTGGTGTATTCCGGCGATGGCTTGCCGGGCTACGGCAACCTCGTCATCGTCAAGCACAACGCCCAATGGCTCTCGGCCTATGCCTACAACAAGAGCCTGACCGTCTCGGAAGGGCAGCAGGTCCGCGTGGGGCAGACCATTGCCCGAGTCGGGCCTCGCGATCACCGCAAGCCGGATCAGGGCGGCCACCTCTTGTTCCAGATCCGGCGCCAGGGCAAGCCGGTCGACCCGGAGCGCTATCTGCCATAACCGGCCGTGCCGGACATCGCCCGCGTGGGTGTTTGGCGTCGCCCGTCTCAGCCCGGATCAGCCGATGCGAGGCGGCGGCCCCCTCGCGTTTTCCCCGCTCGATCCTTTCCTTTTGTCTCTCCCGTTGTCGGTTCGTTGCCTGCGCGGCCGGCAACGCCTGTGCGCTTGAAAACTTCCAGACGATTCCCATGTCGCAGTTGTCAGGGACGGCGATTGATCACCGCGGGATGGTTGTATATGTCTTGTACACATATTCGCCGGATCGTCAGCGCAAAGCACGCTTGCGCGCGACCGGAAGAGGTGCTTCCCCGGTACAAGTTTCAATATATCGAAACTGAAATGTTGTTTTATTCGATTCGGTAGGGATTGATCGCCCCAATTGATTGTGCAAAGGTTGTACACAGATTGAGTCAACGACAATCGCAATCAAGCGAGGGATAAGACATGGCACAGGCAATCGTTCACGACAGCATGACCCAGGTCGAACCCGCCAAGGTGGACGAGCTGGCCGCCGATCCGGCCGAAGCCGCGGTCGATCCTCGCGTGGCTCGCAAGCCGGCTGCCGCCGAATCGTCGGAGTTCGCGCGCAACTTCAGCGTGGCGGATTCCGAGGCCCCCGACCCGGTTCGCCTGTACCTCAAGGACGTCGAGACCGAGCGTCTGCTGACCCCCGCCGAGGAAATCGACTTTTCCCGTCGAGCGCAGGCCGGCGAGGAATGGGCCCGCCAGAAGATGATCGTCTGCAACCTGCGACTGGTGATCAAGCTGGCGCGCCGCTACATCAACCGTGGCCTCGACCTGCTGGACCTGATCGAGGAGGGCAATCTCGGTTTGATGCGAGCGGTGGAGAAGTTCGACCCCGAACGCGGTTTTCGCTTTTCGACCTATGCCACCTGGTGGATTCGTCAGACGATCGAGCGGGCGCTGATGAACCAGGCCCGCACCGTTCGGCTGCCGGTGCACGTGGTCAAGGAAGTGCACTCCTACAATCGCGCGGCCCGCAAGATTTCGCAGAGCCAGAACGGCGATGTCCGCCCCGAACAGATCGCCGAGCATCTGGACAAGCCGGTCAAGGACGTGCTCAAGGTGATGTCCTACAACGAACGGGAATCCTCGTTCGACAGTCCCCTCAAGGGTGACGGCGAGTTTTCCCTGCTTGATATGGTGCCCGACGAAAACAGCCAGCTGCCGGAAGACGAGCTGCAGGACGACGGCGTCATGCAGTTGCTCGACCGGTTGATCGACAAGCTGGAGGGCAAGCAGCGCGAGGTGCTGATGCGCCGCTATGGGCTGCGAGGTCACGAGCCGGCGACCCTGGAGCAGGTCGGTAGCCTGCTGGGCTGCACCCGCGAGCGCGTGCGCCAGATCCAGCTCGAGGCGGTGCGTCGGCTCAAACAGTTTGCTGCCAACGAGGGAGTGACGTCGGACGTGATTTTCAGCGAGTGACAACATCTTGCGCCTGATCCGGCGCCGCTCCGTGATCCTGACCGCCCCGGCCGTCTGGCCGTGGGCGGTCTTTTTGTATCTGGGCAGGGCGATGTATTGACTGGCTAATAGTTGGAGGTCGTCGGCGGGGCTGGCAAAATACGGGCTGATGCCGGTTGAACGAGATCGGCGAGGTAACCAAGGGGCTTCGCATGACCGATACGAAAACGGAATTCGACATCTGTGCCGAGGATCGCGTGCCGGTGCTGCTGCACCGTGTTGACCAACTCTGGCGCCAGTTGCTCGATCACGAGCTTTCCCATCACGGTCTGAGCCAGGCCAAGTGGCGCACCATGGCCATTCTGTCGCTGTACCCGGAGGGGTTGATCCAGTCGGAACTGGCCGAGGAGCTGGGTATCGAGGGACCCTCGCTGGTCGCGATGATCGACCGATTGTCGCGTGACGAATGGGTCGAGCGGGTCCAGTGCGGCACGGACCGTCGCTGCAAGATCATCCGTCTGACCGAGCGTGCATTGCCGCTGATCGACGAGATTCGCGCCAGCGCCGAGAAGCTCTATGCCCGTACCTTTGCCGAGATCGATGTGCCGGGCGTGAGCATCCCGGACGTGGAGCGGTTTTTCATCGCCTTGCGCGATCGCTTGTTCGATAACCTGCCGGAAAAGAAGCGTCAGCAGCGCCGACGTAACCTCGAGCGGGCCGCGGCCGAGGGCTGAGCTTTCCCGGCCGCGCCGCTGGCTACGATTTTCTCGGCGGAAACGAAACGCCCCCGGTCATGGCGTGTCCATGCCGGGGGCGTTCTGCGTCTGGCGGGCCTTGTCGGGTTCAGGCGGCCCCGCCGCCGTTGCCGTCCTGCTGCTGGCTGGCCCGCTGCATCAGGAACTCGGCCAACAGCGGGACCGGTCGGCCCGTCGCACCCTTGGCATCGCCGACCTTCCAGGCCGTCCCCGCGATGTCGAGGTGCGCCCAGTGGTGTTCCTTGACGAAACGTGACAGGAAGGCGGCGGCGGTGATGCTGCCGCCCTCGCGCCCGCCGATGTTGGCCATGTCGGCGAAATTGCTCTTGAGCTGGTCCTGATATTCGTCCCACAGCGGCAGCTGCCAGGCGCGGTCGTTGGCCGCCTCGCCGGCCCGCAGCAGTTCCTTGGCCAAGGGATCGTGGTTGGACAAGAGGCCGCTCGGATGGCGACCCAAGGCGACGATGACGGCCCCGGTCAGGGTGGCGATGTCGACGATCGCCGCCGGCTTGTAGCGCGCGGCATAGGTCAGGGCATCGCAGAGGATCAGTCGGCCCTCGGCGTCGGTATTGAGCACCTCGATGGTCTGGCCGGACATGCTGCGGATCACGTCGCCCGGCTTGAGTGCCGCGCCGTCGGGCATGTTTTCCACGGTGGGAACGATGCCGACCACGTTGATCGGCAGCTGCATCTCCGCCACGGCGGACATTACGCCAATGGTGGCCGCCGCACCGCCCATGTCGAATTTCATCTGATCCATGTCCGGGCCGGGCTTGAGCGAAATGCCCCCGGTGTCGAAGGTCACGCCCTTGCCGACCAGCACGATCGGCGGGGTGTCGGCGTCTGCCCCCATGTGTTCCATCACGATCATCTTGGGCGGCTCGCTGCTTCCCTTTGCCACCGCCAGCAGCGCGTTCATCCCCAGCGACTCCATGCGCGAGGCATCGAGCACCTCGACCGACAGGTGCAGGTGGGTCTCGGTCATCTTGCGCGCGTGCTCGGCCATGGTGGTGGGGGTGAGCAGGTTGGCGGGCATGTTCGCGAGATTTTTGGCCATTCGCATGCCGTTGCTGATGGCGGTGGCTTCGCGCACGTAGCGCTCGGCCTCCATCAGCTCCCGACGGGTTGGCAGGATGAAGGTCACCTTGCGCAGCGGGCGGCGCGGCCCCAGGTCCCGGTCGGTCTTGAGTTCGTCGAATCGATACAGGGCATCGTCGATGGCGACGATGCTCTGGCGCAGCACCTGCTCCATGCTGACGCCGCGCACGTCGATCTCGGAAAGGTGACTGACGCATTCGGCCGTGCCGCGGTGATGCAGCGCCTCGACGGCGGCCCGGGTGGCCTTGACCAGTCCGCGCGTATCGAGTTCGCGTTCCTTGCCCAGGCCAACGAGCATCACCCGGTCGGCCTGCACATTGGGGACGCCGTGCAGCAGCAGGGTGTCCCCCAGTTCACCATCCATGTCGCCACGCCGGGTGATCGCCGAGACAAAGCCGTCACTGACCCGGTCGATGGTCTCCGCCGCTGCCGTCAGCCGACGGGATTCGAAGACGCCGACGATCAGGCAGGCGGTACGCTGCTTTTCCGGGGCGCCACTCTTTACGGAGAATTCGAGCACGGTGTTCTTCCTCGTGTCTGATGTGCGATGAACGGGAGCGGGGGTTGTCCCGGCCGGTTTGGGTATCGGTTCAACTGGGCCAATCCGGCAATATCGCTGGCCAGTCTAGCAAAAAGCCCGTTTTTGCCCGCCGAGGCTCGGTGCATTGGTCCGCCCCTGCTAGGATTTCGTTTTCCAGCCGAGGCGCTGCGTCGAACGTCAACGTCTCTGCATGGATATTCCATAACGCTGCACCAGGGTGCCACGATGACCGATCCTTCCGAGAAGAAACCGACCGACCACCCGGACGACGAGTTCGAGCCGGGTATTGGTGATCCCTACCGTTTCGAGGCGCCGTCGCGTCAGCCCGGCTTTGCCCGGGTATCAAAGGCCATGCTGGTCATCGGCGCGATCATGTCGGCGGTGGGCGTAATCGGTGGGCTCGGGCCGATCGTGTTCACCAGCGAGGAGGACAAGCTCCAGTTCATGAATCTGTTGATGCTCGCGCCAGCGGGCGTGATCCTGATGTTTGCCGGGATTACCGGCTGGGTGATTGCCGGCGGGCGCTGATCTTCCTCACCCACGTCAGGCACCGAGCAGACACAAAAAAACCCCGGGCCTTGCCCGGGGTTTTGTTCGTTCGGACCGGCGGTTGCCGGTCGGGTGATCAGCTGGCGCGCGGGACGCGGACGTCCTCGACCAGCTCCTGGATCTCTGCCGGCGGCGGAGTGGTCATCTTCGCGACCAGGATCGCTACGATGAAGTTGATTGCCGCACCGATGGCACCGAACGAGGTCGGGTTGATGCCGAACAGCCAGTTCTCGGCGTTGTCCGGCAGCGGGTTGGTGCCCGGGATGAAGAACCAGCCCTTGTACATGAAGATGTACAGCAGGGTGATGGTCAGACCGGCCAGCATGCCCGCGATCGCGCCCTGCTTGTTCATGCGCTTGGAGAAGATCCCCATCATCAGCGCCGGGAACAGGGAGCTTGCGGCCAGACCGAAGGCCAGCGCCACCACCTGGGCGGCAAAGCCCGGCGGGTTAAGGCCCAGGTAGCCGGCAATGATGATCGCGACGGTCATCGAGATCCGACCGGCCATCAGCTCGTTCTTCTCGGAGATGTTCGGCATGAACACGCCCTTGAGAAGATCGTGCGAGATGGCCGACGAGATCGCCAGCAGCAGGCCCGCAGCGGTCGACAGCGCGGCGGCGATACCACCAGCGGCGATCAACGCGATAACCCAGTTCGGCAAGTTCGCGATCTCCGGGTTGGCCAGCACCATGATGTCGCGATCGACATACAGTTCGCTGCCTTCCCAGCCGAATTCTTCCTCGGCCATGGCCGCGAAGTCTTCGTTCTTGTCGTTGTAGTACTGGATGCGGCCGTCGCCGTTCTTGTCCTCGAACTGCAGCAGGCCGGTGGTTTCCCAGCTCTTCATCCAGTCCGGACGCTCGGCGTAGAGCAGGTTGCCTTCCGGTGCACCGATCTGGTCGGTGTCCTGCACGGTCTTGAGCGTGTTCCACATCGCCATCGCACCCACGGCCGGGGCGGTGGTGTAGAGGATCGCGATGAACAGCAGGGTCCAGCCGGCGGACTTGCGGGCGTCACGGACACGCGGCACGGTGAAGAACCGCACCAGCACGTGCGGCAGACCGGCGGTACCGATCATCAGCGCGAGCGTCAGCAGGAAGGTGTTCATCAGGTCCGGGGTGCCGGTGTACTCGGCAAAGCCCAGGTCGACCAGGACCATGTCCAGCTTCTGCAGCAGGTACTGGTTCGAGCCGTTGACCAGTTCGGCGCCCGTGCCGGTCTGCGGCAGGAAGTGGCCGGTCAGCTGCAGGGAGATGAAGATCGCCGGGACGGTGTAGGCGAAGATCATGATCACGTACTGCGCGATCTGCGTGTAGGTGATCCCCTTCATGCCGCCGAGTACCGCGTAGACGAACACGATGCCCATGCCCGCGAACAGGCCGACCTCGACCGAGGTCTCCAAAAAGCGCGAGAACGCCACGCCGACGCCCTTCATCTGACCGATGACGTAGGTCAGCGAGATGACCAGCAGGGCAATGACGGCGATAACGCGTGCGGTGTTCGAGTAGAAGCGGTCACCGATGAATTCCGGCACCGTGAACTTGCCGAACTTGCGCAGGTACGGCGCGAGCAGCATCGCCAGCAGCACGTAGCCGCCGGTCCAGCCCATCAGGTAGGCGGAGGCCGAGTAGCCGTTGAAGGCGATCAGGCCCGCCATCGAGATGAACGACGCGGCGGACATCCAGTCGGCGGCGGTTGCCATGCCGTTGAGGACAGGGTTGATCCCCTTGCCGGCGACGTAGAACTCGCTGGTGGTGCCGGCTCGGGCGACGATCGCGAGGACGAAGTAAAGCAAGAAGGTGGCGCCAACCACCAGGTAAATCAGGGTCTGTAGTTCCATGTGTCTTGGGCTCCTGCGTTATCAGTCTTCGGCGACGCCGAATTTCTTGTCGATGGCGTTCATGCGCCAGGCGTAAAAGAAGATCAGCACCACGAAGGTGAAGATCGAGCCTTGCTGCGCGAACCAGAAGCCCAGCGGATAACCGCCCAGGTGAATCTGGTTGAGCGTATCGACCAGCAGAATGCCGAATACGTAGGACACCAGGAACCAGACGGCCAGACAGCCGAACAGTACCTTCAGGTTGGCACGCCAGTAATTAGCGCGATTGGAACGTTGCTCCATAAGTGGCTCCTCGAGTTTCGGTTGAGTCCGAACATTTTTATGTCTTCCTTGGGAACCTCTGCACGAATGCCAAGCCAGAGTGGCATGGCATTCGTGCAGAGGTTCCCTACCAGCCGAGGTGGGGTCTGGCGGGTATCAAGCCCCCACCACACCCCCACCTCGGAGCACGGTAAGCCTACTGGAACCGTGGGGGGAAAGGGAACCTCGGTTTATTGACCGCCCATCATCAGAGTTGATACGCGATGGACAGATGCTGCTGAAACTTGCGGGCGATGCGAAAGGACTCCTTGAGCAATCGCTGGGTGAGCCCGTCGAGCCGGTCCGGGTCGATCAGGTTGTCCGGCGACTCGCCGCGCTGGATCTGCGCGTACTGGTGGCGCAGCCGCAGCCGCTGGATGAAGTCGTAGGCCGCGGTCAGATCCTCGGCCGGCAGGGCGCGTTCGGGCACTAGGGCCAGTCGCTGGTCGGTGCGCGTGGCGGCCGAGCCCTGCGACAGTGCCTCGATACGAGCAGCATCGACGAATGGCGTGGCGCCGTCGAGCTTGATGTCGATGCCGCGTTGGCCGCCGCGAGAACGGGTGCGAAAGCCGCCGAACAGGGTCAGTGGCGGCTGATTGCGCAGGGCGTTGGCGGCAAGCTGGCGGCGGAAGCGGCTGTTCTTCTTGGCCGGCTCGCGCCAGGCGTTTGCCCATTGCTCGAACAACGATTCGCTCCCGGCCAGCCCGCGTGCGTCGAAGAAGATGCTGGCCTTGAGCAGGTGCTCGGGCGTGCCCTGGTCGATCCAGTCACGAAAGCGTTTGTTCCACTCATCGACCGATAGGCAAAGGTCCGGATTGCTGGCCATGATGTTGCCGGGGCACAGCGGATAGCCCAGTTGATCGAGGGCCTCGTTGACCCGGCGGGCCAATGGCAGCAGATGATCCCGGGCCGCCTGGGGCTCGATCGGCCCGCTGAAGACCAGTCCGTTGTCCTGGTCGGTGGCCAGGGTCTGCTCCGAGCGCGCCTCGCTGCCGAAGGTGAGCCAGCACCACTCCAGCTCGGCGGGCAGGGGGGCGTCCTCGAACGTCAGCCCGATCACGCGTCGGGTGATCGCATCGTTGATGCCGCTGACGATCCGGCTGATCGGGGCGAACTCCGAGCCGGATTCGAGCAGCGCGCCGACGATGCCCGGTACCTCGTGGCGGATGACGGCCAGTGCCTCGATATCTCGTGCCCGGCCGATCCGCTGGTGCAGCAGGCCCGGGGTCATCGCATTGACGCGATAGAGCGCGGCCTCGTCCAGCACGCCCAGCGGTTCATCGCGGCCCCGCTCGGTGACCAGCAGGTGATGAAAGCCGTGCTCGGCCAGCGCCACGGCCGCCTCGAGCAGCGAGGTGTCGGCATCGATGCCGACCGGGTCGCGTGTGGCGATGTCGGCGAGCGTGGTATCGGCCGGCCGGGTCAGCCCGCGGAAGGCGAGATCCCGCAGTGTGGCGATGCCAAAGCCGTCGGGCAGGTGGACCAGGATCGCCTCGCCGCCGTGGGCCTCGAGCTCGCGAGCGGCTTGGGCGAGTGTCGTGTCCCCGTCGAGCGCCAGCGTGCGCGACTCCATCCGGGCGCGGACCGGCGTGGCGGGATCGAGCAGCGCGCCGGAGGGGCCGGCCCCGTCGTCGATTTCCTCGGCGGCCGGCCCGCGGGTGAGCAGGTGGCCGATGCGCCGGGTGCAGAAGTCGTCAAAGGCCTCGCTTTCGCGCCGCAACTGCGCGAAGGCCTTGGCCGGCAGCGTGACGGCCTTGCCCGGTTCGGCGACCTGCTGGCGAGTGCTGACCGGGCGGTCTTCCATCAGGGCGCCCAGCGGGAAGCTGTCGCCTCGGCTCAGCGACCAGACCGGGTGACCGTCCGAGCCCTCGACCAGGCCGTCCACGCGGCCGGAGAGCAGCACGAAGAACGTCGCCGGCGGACCCATGCGCGGCTCGAGCAATACCTCGCCTTGCTCGAGCCGGCGGATGCGCCCCTCCTGCATCGCATCGGCGAGGATGCTCGGATCGATGCGGTCGAACGGCGCGATTTCGCGCAGGGCATCGAAAGCCTCGCGGGCGGCTTCTGAGAGGTCGGTCGGATCGGGATCGCCCATGGTTACTCCGGGGTTGCGCTGGACGGCTATGCTGAAACCCATGTGTTGTGCCCAACCATAGCGGAGGTTTTGCCATGAGGGGAGTGTCGATTGGACGAGTGCTGGCGCCGGTGTTGATGCTGGCGGCCGTGGGTGTGTCGGCCGAGGAGAACGCGGATGGTGTCGGCGACGTGGTCACCAGCGACCGGATCGGCATGGGGCTGGCCGCGGATATCGCCGAGCAGGCGGTCGCCGCCTGCACCCGGGACGGCTATGCGGTCACCGCGGTGGTGGTCGATCCGTCCGGCGATCCGCAGGTGATGATGCGCGCGACCCATGCGCCGCGCTTTACCCGCCAGATCGCCACCGACAAGGCGCGTGCGGTGATTCTGGCCGGGATCGACTCGGGGGCCTTTCGCGCCAACCGCGAGGACATTCGCATGGAGATGAACCACGTCGACGGCATTCTCGTGCTCGACGGGGCGGTGGCGATCGAGTCGGCCGGCTCGACCATCGGCGCGCTCGGGGTGAGCGGTGCGCCGGGAGGCGACAAGGATGCTGCCTGTGCCCGTGAGGCGCTGGAGGCCTTCTTCGACCGATTGCAACTGCGCTGACGTTTGCTAGCCGTCGATCGGGCAGGGACAGTTGCCCCGCTCGATCTGCACCGTGGCGTGCTGGATCCCGAAGCGCTGTCGCAGGTCGGTCTGGAGTTCGTGCAGGAACGCGTCGCTGTCATCGGGTGGATCGGGCATCACCAGGTGCACGCTCAACGCGGTCTCGCGGGTGGACAGCGCCCAGACATGCAGATGGTGGTGATCGGTCACGCCGGGCTGGGCGGCGAGATGGCGCTCGACCTGGGCGAGATCGACCTCCTCGGGCACGCCGTGCAGCACCAACTGCAGCGAGCGGCGCACCAGGCCGACCGCCGGGACGAGGATGACCAGGCTGACCAGGATGCTCAATAGCGGATCGACCTGCGCGAATCCGGTCAGCAGCACGATCAGGCCGGACACCGCGACGGCCACCGACACGGCCGCATCGGCGGCCATGTGCAGGAAGGCGCCGCGCAGGTTGAGATCGTGCTTCTGGCCCGAAACGAGCAGCCAGGCGGTGGCGGTGTTGACCACCACACCGGCGAGCGCCACTACGATCACCAGCAGCCCGTGGACGGCGGGCGGATCGGCCAGCCGCATGCCGGCCTCCCAGAGGATCCATAGCGAGACCAGCGCCAACGTGACGCCATTGATCAGCGCGGCGAGCAGTGTGCTGCTGCCCAGGCCGTAACTGAACTGGCGCGAGGCGAGGCGTCGAGTCAGGCGGTTGGCCCCCCAGGCAAGCAGCAGCCCCAGTACGTCGCCGAGATTGTGCGCCGCATCCGCCAGCAGGGCCATGGAGTGCCCGAGCACCCCGGCCACCGCCTCGATGACGACGAAGGCGAGGTTCAGGACAATGCCGATCCCCAGCGCCCGGCCGGCGGCATCGGTGACGTCATGGTGGTGATGGGCGGGCATGGCTGAACCTTAGCAGTCAGCGAGGGCGGGGCTTGAGGCTGACAGCTGGCCGCTCGAAGAGAATGGGCGTCGGGGGCGTGGAAACCCCGCCCGCCGCGTTGGGGCCCGGTATCCCGTCGGGGCGCCGTCAGGCGCGAGCCTACGCGCCCGTCGGTTGCTGTCCGTTGTCTTGATCTCCCTGCAGCCTCAATGCAACAGGCCGAACATCTTGCGACGGTACTGGCGGGTGAGCGGGTGGCTGTCGCCGAGCATCTCGAACAGGTCGATCAACCCGCGACGACCGGCGTCCTCGTTGTACGACCGATCACGCAGCATGATCTGGTAGTTCTGCTCCAGCGCCCCCTCGATGTCGTTGCGGATCGCGAGCTTGGCGGCGAGCGCCTCGCGGGCCTCGCAGTCTTTCGGGTCGGTCTCGATGCGCGCGCGCAGTTCGTCCTCGGGCGGACCGGACTGGGCCGCCCGCGCCATGCCGATGCGGGCCTTGAATTCCTTCACGTCGTCGCGCATCGCCGTGTCCGCGGGCAGGGACTCGAGGATCTGCCAGGCCTGATCGAGATCGCCCTGCTCGGCGATCAGGTCGGCGATGTCCAGCAGCACCTCGACGTTGCCCGGTTCCTGCTGGTTGGCCTGTCGGAGCAGATCCATGGCCTGTTCGGTGGCGCCGGCGGCACGCACCTGCTGGGCCTCGCGGCGCAGCTTGTCAATCTCGGAGAGCACGTGGCGACTGATGAATTCGCGAATCTGGCCCTCGGGCAGCGCGCCCTGGAACTGGTCGACCGGCCGGCCGCCGACGAACATCATCACCGTCGGCAGGCTGCGCACGCCGAATTGCTGCGCGAGCGCCTGCTCGGCCTCGGTATCGACCTTGGCCAGTTTCACCTGGCCGTCCATGCCCTCGACGACCTGGGCGAGCAGCGGCATCAGCTGGCGGCAGGGGCCACACCATTCCGCCCAGAAGTCCACCAGCACGGGGGTTTCCCGGGAGGCCTCGACCACGTGATCGTGAAATTCCTGGGCGGTGACGGAAAAGACGTGCGCGCTCTCGCTCATGGTCGGGGTGTCCTCGTGGATGGGTGAACGACTGCGGCCCGACATGGTGACCGCCAGGCGGGTTTTCAAGGTCGGTGTCAGGTCCCGGGTGGGCGTGTACACTTTGCAGCGGGCCGCGATGGCCGGCTCTCGGTGTAGGGAACCTCTGCACGAATCGATAGTGTCTCTGCGGGGCTTGCGGGTTTGCCCGCACTCGGCGTTGCCGTCCCTCGACGGGCAATGAGCCCGCCTTCGGCACGGCGCCTTGATTGCGAAAAAACCCGCAAGCCAGAGGCGCCATCGATTCGTGCAGAGGTTCCCTAGCGGACGGCCATTCCGGCCCCGGCGGCACCGATAATCCAGGGAATGCACGGTTGATTATGGCTGAACGATCCGAATACAACGCCGGCTCGATCGAGGTGCTCACCGGTCTCGACCCGGTGAGAAAGCGCCCGGGCATGTACACCGACACCACCCGGCCGAATCACCTCGCCCAGGAGGTGATCGACAACAGCGTCGACGAGGCGATCAGTGGCTACGCCAGCTCGATCGACGTGGTGATGCACGAGGATGGTGCCCTGTCCGTCTCCGACGACGGCCGCGGCATGCCCGTGGACGTGCACCCCGAGCACGGCATCTCCGGCGTGGAGCTGATCCTCACACGGCTGCATGCCGGCGGGAAGTTTTCCGACAAGTCCTACCAGTTCTCCGGCGGCCTGCACGGGGTGGGCGTCTCGGTGGTCAATGCCCTGTCGAACCGGCTGGTGGTCGATATCAAGCGCGATGGCAAGCTGCACCGGATCGAGTTCGCCCATGGTGAACTCACCCGCCCCCTGGAGGTGATCGACACCGTCGGCAAGCGCAATACGGGCACGACGCTCACCTTCTGGCCGGATACCAGCTACTTCGACCAGCCGCGGATGAACATGGCCCGGCTGCGTCACGTGCTGCGGGCCAAGGCCGTACTCTGCCCGGGGCTCAAGGTCAGCCTGACCGACGCGGCCAGCGGCGAGCGCGAAGACTGGTGCTACGCCGACGGCCTGCGCGACTACCTGCTCGAAAGCGTCGCCGACCAGGAGGTGCTGCCGCCGGGGGGCTTTGTCGGTCACATGAAGGCCCCGGACGGCGGGCGGGCCCAGGAAGTCGCCTGGGCGGTGGTCTGGGCGACCGAACCGGGCGAGGGGCTGACCGAGAGCTACGTCAACCTGATCCCGACCCTGCAGGGCGGCACCCACGTCAATGGCCTGCGCCAGGGCCTGACCGAGGCGATCCGCGAGTTCTGCGAATTCCGTAATCTCTTGCCGCGCGGTGTGCGCCTGTCACCCGAAGACGTCTTCGAGCGGGTGCGCTTCGTGCTCTCGGCCAAGCTGCACGATCCGCAGTTCGCCGGCCAGACCAAGGAGCGCCTCTCCTCGCGCGAGTCGGCCAGCTTCATCAGTGGCGTGGTCAAGGACGCCCTCTCGCTCTATCTCAACCAGCACGCGGACGTGGGCGAGACGATCGCGCAGATCGCGATCGAATCGGCCCAGCATCGCATCAAGAGCGAGAAGAAGGTGGCACGCAAGCGGGTGACCAGTGGTCCGGCGCTGCCGGGCAAGCTGGCCGACTGCTCCTCGACGGATCTCTCGCGCACCGAGCTGTTCCTGGTCGAGGGCGACTCGGCCGGCGGCTCGGCCAAGCAGGCCCGCGAGCGCGACTTCCAGGCGATCATGCCGCTGCGCGGCAAGATCCTGAACACCTGGGAGACCGACCCCGCCCAGGTGCTCGCCAGCCAGGAAGTGCACGATATCGCCGTGGCCCTGGGTCTCGAGCCCGGCTCGAACGACCTCACCAAGCTGCGCTACGGCAAGGTCTGCATCCTCGCCGATGCCGATTCCGACGGCCTGCACATCGCGACCCTGCTCTCCGCGCTGTTCCTGCGGCATTTCCCCGCGCTGGTGGATGCCGGTCACGTGTTCGTCGCCATGCCGCCGCTTTATCGCGTCGATATCGGCAAGGAGACCTTCTACGCCCTCGACGAGCACGAGCGTGACGGCATCATCGATCGCATCGAGGCGGAAAAGCGCCGCGGCAAGATCCAGGTCACCCGCTTCAAGGGCCTGGGCGAGATGAACCCGATCCAGCTGCGCGAATCGACACTTGCCCCGGCCACCCGTCGCCTGGTCCAGCTGAAAGTGGAGGGCGACGACACCATCGAGGTGTTCGACATGCTGCTCGCCAAGAAGCGTGCCGCTGACCGCCGCGCGTGGCTGGAGCGAAATGGCGACCTCGCCGAGGTGGTGTAATTGGCCATGCCGCGTCTAGGCGCGGCCCGGCTTGGCGCCGCCTTGCTGCTCGGGACGACGACGGCGATGGCCGCACCGACCCCACAGTTGCAGCTGACCGGTCTGTCCGATAGCCGCCTGATCACCAATGTCGGGCTGTCCATGCCTCGGGTGGGCTTTTCCTGTCAGGCGAGCACCGCCCACATCCGCCGTTACCTGGATGCCGCCAGCGAGGCGGCCGAAGAGGCATTGCAGGCCTACGGGTACTTCAATGCCCGCATCCGCCCGTCGATTCAGCGGCGAGCCGAATGCCGCGATCCGGCGCTGGATATCGAGGCCGGTCCGGTCACCACCATCGAGGCGGTGAGCATCGATCTGCCCGAGCCGATCCGCGAGATCGATTCGGTGCGCGCGTTCGTGGCCGAGCAGCGTCCCTCGGTGGGCGCGCCGCTCGACCAGGCCGCCTATGACGCCCTCCGCGATGGCATTCTCTCTCGCGTGCAGAAACTGGGTTACCTCGACGCACGCTTCACCCGACGCGAACTGGTGGTTGACCCGGCCACGCAGTCGGCGCGCATCGCCCTGGCGCTGGCGCCGGGGTCGCGCTATCGCTTCGGCGAGGTGGTGATCGAGCAGTCCATTCTCGAGCCCGAGCTCGCCCGCCGCCTGACGGGAGTGCCGCCCGGCGCGGCCTACACCAGCCGTGATCTGTTGGCGATGAACCGCAACCTGACCGGTACCGAGTACTTCGAGTCGGTCTCGGTGCGCCCGATGCTCGACCAGCGCGAGAATCTCGAGGTGCCGGTCGAGATCACCACCTATCCCAACCCGCGCACCTCCTACGAATTGCGCGCCGGCTACGCCACCGATGTCGGGCCGCGCGTGGGCGCCGGCGTCAAGCGTCGCTACGTCAACAAGCGGGGTCACCAGTGGTCGGCCCGCACCGAGCTTTCGGCAATCGAGCAGCGACTGGAGACCAGTTACACCATCCCGCGGGCGGCCGATCCGTTGCGCGAGCGCTATGACATCTACGCCCGGGTCACCCGCGAGGACAACAACGACATCGTCACCACCGCGGCGGCCAGTGGCGTGCAGTGGGTGCGCGAGGCCGACCGCTGGACACGCTCGCTGTTCACCGAGTACCTGCTCGATCGGACCCGCTACGGCGATGAGCCGGCCGAGTCCAACGGCTTTGCCATCCTCGGCGGGCGACTGGGCTACCAGGGACTCGATGACGCACTCTTCCCGACCGAGGGCGTCGTGTTCGATGTCTCATTGCAGGGCGCGGCCGAGCCGGTCGCCTCGGCGGCCAGTTTCGTCCGTGGCCGGGCCTTCGCCGGTGGCTACCTGCCGGTGGGCAAGTGGATCTTCTCCGGCCGCGCCGAGGCGGGCGTGATCGTGACCGACCAGTTCGACAAGATGCCACGGTCGCTGCGCTTTTTCACCGGTGGTGACCGTTCGGTGCGGGGTTACGAGTACGAGTCGCTCTCCCCCCGCGACGAGGACGGCACGCGTACCGGCGGCAAGTACCTGCTGGTGGGCAGTCTCGAAGCGATGTTCCCGGTGGTCGAGGATGACTGGTACCTCGCCGCCTTCGTCGATAGCGGCAATGCCTACACCGATCCCGAGGCCGAGCTCAAGACCGGTGCCGGGGTGGGGGTGCGCTGGCGATCGCCGGTGGGCATCCTCCGCGTCGATATCGCCCAGCCGCTGGACGGCAGTGATGGCCTGCCGATGCTGCATCTCGGGCTGGGGGCCGCATTTTGAGTGCGGCGTCGGCTTTCCTGACATCGCTGGTCTGGCTGCGGCGACTGGTGCTGGTCGCCGGCTGGTCCGTCGTGCTGTTGGCCATCCTGGCGGTCGTTGCCGGCTGGTGGCTTACCGCCACCCCCGGCGGGGTGAACTGGGCACTGACACAGGCCGAGCGGCAGTTGCCGGCGCTGTCGATAGGCGAGTCGCGCGGCACCCTCTGGCGCGGGTTGGAGCTCGAGCAGGTCGAGTGGGCACCCGAGCAGGGCGTGAGCGCCCGTGTTGCCCAGGCCCGCTTGCAGATCGATCCGGCGGCCTTGTGGCGCAGTGGGCTGCGTATTCCGGCACTTGTCGTGCGCGAGGCCCGCATCGAGCTGCCGCCGCCTGATCCGTCGGCCCCGCCCGGCGAGCCGTTCGATCCGGCCGAGCTCTCCCTGCCGCCGGTGTCGCTGGCGGTCGAGCGCCTGGTGGTGGACCAACTCGTGATCGAGCAGGGCGGTCGGCGCTACGCGGTGTCGCGTGGTCGGCTGTCGGCCCTGCTGGATGCCCGCGTCGAGCGGCCGCGACTGGAAATGGATCTCGACGAACTGGCCCTGCGCCTGCCTGACGGCATTCGGCTGGATGCCCGCGCGGCCGTCGCGCTGGAGCCGGCCGGTGACATGCCCTTGATCGGGCAGGTCGATTTGCTGCTCGATCACCCGCAGGGCTGGCTCTCCGGCCAGATCGATGCCGATGGCGATTTGCTGGGGGAGCTGAACCTGCGCCCCCGGCTGGCCTGGATGGGGGCGGACGGCCTGCCGGCCGCGCTCTGTGGTCGCCTGCGTCTCGAGCAAGAGAGGTTGACCATCGAGCACCTGGTCGCGGATCTGCTCGGTGGTCGGTTGGCGCTCTCCGGCACGGCGGGATGGTCGCCGACCGGACGGGTCGAGTTGACCGGTCACGGCGAGTCGCTGAACCCGGCCTGGGCCTCACCGGGGACCCCGGGATCGCTCTCGTTCGATTTCGATACCGAGCTGGCGGCGGCCGATGGCTGGTTGCCGGTGGCAGGATCGTTATCGGTGGTCGGCCTGTCGGGTGACCTGGCCGGCGAGTCGATCCAGGCCGTCGATATCGACCTGCTTCTCGACGACACCCAGGCCGAGGCGCGGGTCTCGGGCCAGGCCGGCGGTGGCGAGTTGCGCGTGGATGGGCGTCTCGATGCCGAGAGGCATCTGCGCGCGGACTGGCAGATCGATGCGCTGCCGCTCGCCGGCGGGGTGGAAGGGGGCTATCCGGTACACCTGGCCAGTCGCGGCCGACTCGATGTCGAGCTGCCGGACTGGAATCGGTCCTTGAGTGATGCCGAGTGGCTGTCGGCCCTCCGGGCGCGTGTCGAGGATGGCCGGCTGGAGCTGGTCGAGCGCCGTGATGCCGGCCAGCGACGGGCCGTGATCCTCGAGGTGGGCGGTGAGCTGCAAGCCGGTCGCCTGGCAATCGAGCGGCTCGCCCTCGACGGGCCCGGCGCCAACCTCGAGGCATCCGGGGCGCTGGAGCTCGATCCCGATTGGGCGCAATGGCAACTCGATGGCGTGCAGGGCAAGCTCGCGGTCCCAAACGTGGCGGCCTTGCCCTGGGATCTGATCGAGCGGCTGCCCGGGGTGGATTTGGCGCCCCTGCAACCCGCCGCCGCCCGCGGAGCAATCCACGTCGAGGTCGATGCCTCCGGGCCGATACTCGCCCCACAGGGCGAGCTGGAAGCGCGTGTCGACGGGTTGCGACTGGCGGGCTATGCCCTCGATCGGGCCCGTGCGACAGCGGTGATCGACCCCGCCGTTGATGCGACCCCGTTGGCGGAGCGGCGCATGCGGATATCGCTGGATGCCGGTGCGCTTGCCGCGGACACCGGCGAGGCGCTGTTCGATCGACTGGCATTCACCGCGGAGGGGAGTCCATCCGCGCATCGCGCCACCCTGGAGGTCGACGGTCCGGTGGAGGGGCGACTGGGCGCGCGAGGCGGTTGGCAGGAGACCGCAGAAGGGGCGGGCGCGGACGAGATGGGTTGGCAGGGGCAATTGACCCGCCTGGAGCTGGGGTGGCGCGACGGGCACCCCTGGCGGCTGCGGGCGCCGGCTGATCTGTTCGTCGCGCCGGCATCACAGCGACTCGGGATGCTCTGCCTGCAGCCGGACGTCCCGGGACCGGCCGCCGGGGATGTCGGCTCGCTGTGCCTGTCGGGGGAGCGTGCCGGGGAGGTGCTCTCGGCGCAAGTGGACGGGGATCTGGCGCTGCAGGCGTTGTGGCAGCAATGGCCCGGGCACAAGGCGGCCGCGGTCGAATGGCCGGGGCGTGTCTCGATCGCGGCCAAGGCTCGGCTGGACGGGGCCTCTCGCTCGGCGAACGTGGACCTGCGCCTGCCGGCCAGCGAGATCCGGTTTACCGGCCGCGATGAGATCGAGACCGACGCGGATGGCCAGGTGATTGCCTATCCCGAGACCCGCCTGACGGCCGATCTTGCTGGCGAGCGTCTCGAGGCATCCCTGCGGGGCGGGCTCGAGGACTGGCTGGTGTTCGACGGGCAGGCCGAAGCTGGTCTGGAGGATGGTGCGCTTGATGGGGCGCTCTCGCTTCAGGAGGCCGATCTGGCCCGGTTGTTCGACCTGGTCGACCGTCTGTTCGGTCCGCTCGATTTGCCGATCACCGATCTGGCCGGGGCATTGAGTGGCCGGCTGGCAGTTTCGGGGCGGCTGGATGCCCCCCGGCTGTCGGGGCGGCTGTTGGCCGAGGATCTGGGGTTCGCCTCCCTGCCCACGGGCACGGATTACCGCGATGGCCGCCTGGACCTGTCGGTCGAGCCCGACGGGACACTGCGCCTCACCGGGGAGTTGCTGGGCGAGGCCGAAACCCCGCCACGACCGGTGTTCACGGCCCGCCGTGTCGACGAGGTCGAATCGCCCCGCAGCCGCGGGCGCATCCGACTGGACGGCAGCGGTCAGGTGACGGCGCTGGATGACTGGTGGCTGGAGGCGGGACTGGGCGGCGAGGCCCTGCCGATACTGCGTCTGCCGACGCTGGCGGTGGATGCGCGCCCGGCGATCTCGATCGACCTGGCGCCGGACGGCGGTCAACTCGACGGGGCGATTCACGTCCCCCTGGCGATCGCCAATCTCGGCGAGCTGCCGGAGAGCGCCCGTGGCAACTCCGAGGACCTGGTGATTGTCGGCCAGGAGCCCGAGGAGCGCGGCGGGGGCTACCCGTTGAGCGGTGATATCGAGGTGATTCTCGGCGACCAGGTCACTCTGCGTGGTCAGGGTTTCGCCACACGCCTGACGGGTGGGTTGGAGATGCAGTTGCGTCCGGGGGAATCGCCGGGGGCGTTCGGCGAGATTCGCCTGGAAGACGGTCGTTACGAGGCCTACGGCCAGACGTTGACGGTGGAACGCGGTCGGTTGATCTTCACCGGCCCGCTGACCGCGCCGGGCCTGGACGTGGTCGCCACTCGCGAGATCGACGACGAGGCCGGCACGGTGGTGGGCCTGTCGATTGCCGGCGAGCTGGAATCACCCGAGACCGAGGTGTTCTCGCGACCGCCGACGTCGCCCAGCGATGCCCTGTCGCTGCTGCTCACCGGGCGGCGCCTGTCGGCCGGCAGCGATGCGGATGCCTCCCTGCTGCTCAACGCGATCGCCGGGCTGGGTATTCGCCAGGGCGACGATCTCGCCCAGCAGGTCAACAGCGTGTTCGGCTTCGACGAGATCGGCCTGACCACCGATGGCGGGGTCGGCGGCACGCAGTTGAGCGTCGGCAAGCGTATCGGGGAGAATCTGCTGGTCCGCTATGCCGTGGGCGTTTTCGATGGAGTCGGTGAAGTGATCACGCGTTATCGCATCAACAAGTTTCTGCACCTGGAGTTGTCCAGTAGCGCCGAGTCGCAGTCCGGCGACCTCATTTACCAGATCGACCGTGGGCGACCGGAGGATTGATGGGCATCGGGTTGCTTATTGGTCTGGGTCTGATGGCCGCGCTGTCCTACCTGCCCGGCTGGTGGGTGGGGCGGGTCATGCGTCGTCACAGCGAGCCGGCCGATCGGTTCGATTTCAGCGGGGCGGACCTGGCCCGCTACCTGCTCGACCAGCACCACCTCGAGTACGTCAAGGTGGAGAAGACCGACACGGGCGATCACTACGACCCATCTGATCGCACGGTGCGCCTGTCACCGGCCCACTTTGCCGGGCGGTCGCTGACCGCGATCACGGTGGCGGCCCACGAGGTCGGCCACGCCCTGCAGGATGCCGAACAGTACCCGCCGTTTCTGCGTCGCCAGGAGGTGGTCGAACGCACCCAGTGGGCGCAGCGGATTGCCGGCTGGATCCTGGTGGCGATCCCCGTGGTCTCGGTGATCCAGAAGGGGCCGCTGGCCGGCCTGGTGATGTTCGCCGCCGGGGTGATGACCATGGCCGTGCCGGTGTTCGCGCATCTGGCAACCCTGCCCACGGAACTGGATGCCAGCTTCAACCGCGCCCTGCCGATGCTCAAGGAGGCGGGATTGTTGAAGCGCGCCGATCGCCGACCCGCGCGACGCATCCTGCGCGCGGCGGCGCTCACCTACGTCGCCCAGGCGCTGTCCTCGCTGATCAACGTCTTCAAGTGGCTGCGTGGCATGCGGCGCTGACACGACGACGTGCGGAACCGGAAAGCCATTCACGCTTGCGCCCGTGTACGCGATCTGGTCATCTGAAACCGACCGAACATCAATGGAATGCAGAACGAGGTTGTCACGGATGGACGACAAGCGCCCCCGGAGCGCGTTCGCGCGCAATGTTTCTCTTTTTCTCGTGCCGCCACCCGGTGAGCTCCAGTTGTGGGGTCGCAATCTCTCATTGCGCGTCGTTTCCACACGTCTTCTTATGTCGGTCATCCGCTATGCAGGGAATCCGACATGGGCATGAAGCAATCGATTATCGACTGGCTGGAGAGCGTGCCCGGCCCCACGGAGGCCCAGACCCGCCGTTGGCGTCGGGTACGTTGGGGGCTGATCGGCTTGGCCGTGTTCCCGGAAATCCTGCTCTGGTACGTGCTGTATCGCATGGACGTGAGGGATCCGCCGGTTTGGTTGAAGCTTCCAACGAATTGGATCTTTGAAAACATTCCGGCTGCGCAAGGTCATACGTATCTAGCCTTCGCTGTGAGGGAGAAAATGCCGTACCTCTTTGCAATTGGCTTTTCTTTCGCACACTTGGTTGCCGTGGCTATCTTGTTTTTCAACCATGAGCGTTCGCCTTTTTCTGGGGTTGGGCGGGCTCTGCTATTTTCGACCGGTAGAGCGATGATTCATCTTGTGGGCATTGAATTTGTTTTTTTTTGTCTGGCTGTATTGGATTTGCTTTTTCACCTCGGAGGTGACAGTGACTGGTGAGTGCACGTATATGGGTTGCGTGCCTGAAGTTACCGAACTTCTAATGCTTTACTGGGTTGTGATTTTTGGTGTGGTCGGGGCGTGTCTAGGGCAGCATTTCGCATTCCTGCGTGATCTTGTTTTGCACGCACGTAATCGTTGATTTTTGATTTTATATCTTCACAGGGATTGACATGAATATGTCAGATGAAATGGATAAGCCGTACTGCTACGATGAAGAAGGAGCTTTGACTGTTGATATAGCCAAGTCGCAACCGACGGATACCGCGGAGGCTGCCTAATCTATCTCGTTGCGAAGTTTGTCTTTACTGCCATGTCCGGTTGTTGGCATTTTCTTTGATTGATCAGATTTAAGTTGTAAGGGGTATGTTCCGTGTCAAGGAAATTCAAGGTGATCACTCTGTTGATTGTGATCATGATCATCGCTTACTGGGCCTCCTTGCATATTAGGTCCGCGATGGTGTTGTCGGACGGGGAGAAATTTGCGGTCGATGTTCTTAAAGACATATCGGATGACAATTGGAGCGTTGATTCGATTAGGAATCACTCCTCTGATTGGCTGTTGTATTCTATGGACACGGACCCAGAGGTTTTTTCCGACTACATGAGAATAAATGTAGGTCGAATACATGAGGTTTCCCTCCGGGGAGAATGTGATTTTCAGGGGGTGGACTTAAAAGGCAAGTCTGGGGTGTATGTTTGGGGTGTGTGTCCGATAAAGGTTTATTCTCAGGTTGGCACCTCTTCTTTTGATATCAAAATTTTATGGAATGGTGATTCTAGAGTTTGGTTTTTGTATGCGTTGAGGAATGGTGTTTTTATAAGGTAAAGGGGTCAGAAACCTTTTCGTAAAGTGGCTGCGCGGCATGCGTCGTTGACACTCGGTCCGCTTTGCGTCCGAACGCAGGCGTGTCTCGTATACAATGCCCGCCATCACGCCGGCATCCGGCACGAAATCCAGAGTAAAACCAGGAACGCGTCATGCAGAGCCAATACCTCGAAACCGCGCTGGCCGCCGCCCGCGCCGCCGAAACCGTCGTCCGCCGCTACTGGCAGCAGAACGTCGAGATCGAGATCAAGGAAGATGCCACGCCGGTGACGGTGGCCGACGTGGAGACCGAGAAGGCGATCAAGGCGGTGATCCTCGATGCCTTCCCGGATCACGGTTTTTACGGCGAGGAGACCGGCAAGACGCGGCCTGATGCCGAGTTCACCTGGCTGGTCGATCCGATCGACGGCACCAAGAGCTTCGTGCGCGAGTACCCGTTCTTCTCCACCCAGATCGCGCTGATGCACGGCGACGAGATCATCCTGGGCGTCTCCAGCGCGCCGGTGTTCGGTGAATACGCCTACGCCGAGAAGGGCGGCGGGGCGTTCTTCAAGGATCGCGCCGCGCGGGTCAGCCAGATCGACACGCTCGGCGAGGCGACGCTGTCGGTGGGCAACCTCTCGACCTTGGCCAAGCAGCCGGTCGGCTGGGCGGGTCTGGCGACGCTGGTCGCCGAGGTCAACCGTACCCGTGGCTACGGCGACTTCTACCACTACCACCTGCTGACGCGCGGTGCGATCGACCTGATCGTCGAGTCGGACGTCAACGTGCTCGACATTGCCGCCTTGTCGGTGATCGTGCAGGAGGCCGGTGGCGTATTCACCGATCTGGAAGGCAAGGGTGTGGGTCTGGACACCACGACCGTCTGTGCGGCTGCCACGCCGGAACTGCACCAGATCGCGCGCAAGCGGCTGGGCTACTGAGCGCCGACGGTCGGGGTTTTCCTTTGGGCTGGATTTCAGTCCAGCGCCGGCCGTCACGCCGGCTGCCCGGCGGGGCGAGGTGAATGGACCGGCTCGTCGGATGCGCGCGTCAGGCCGGCAGGTCGATCCAGCCGAACAGGACGGCCGCGGCCAGCAGCCAGACATAGAAGGAAAAGATCTTGAGTTGGGCGCGGTAGAGGAAGTAGACCACCAGCTTCAGGGAGACGATGCCGACCAGCGCCGAGACCACGAAGCCGACCGCCATGGCCATCAGGCTGACGCCGTTGAGGCCGAGATTGCCCCAGACATCCAGGCTCTGCACCAGGGTGGCCGCCAGGATGGTGGGGATGGCCAGGAAGAAGCTGTATTCGGCGGCCCAGCGGCGCTTTAGCCCCGTGAACAGCGAAAACACGATGGTCATGGCGCTGCGCGACAACCCCGGGACCAACGCGAGACCCTGGGCCACGCCGATGACGGTCGCCACCCGGGCGTTGATGCCCTTCAGACCGCGCCGGCGCGGCCCCAGCTTGTCGGTCCACCACAGCAGGATGCCGGTCAGGGTGAGCGTGAAGGCGATCATCAGCGGCGTGGCGAACACCTGCTCGAAGGTGGTCTTGAGCCCGAAGCCGATTGCGGCGGTGGCCAGTACCGACAGCATCCCCAGCAGGAACAGGCGCACGTACAGTGGCATGCCCTCGTGGCGCCCGTCGGCCGAGGCCCAGTGGAGGGCGCCGGTTGCCGCGTTCCGCGAGAAGCGCCACAGGCTGGGCCAGAACACCACCACGATCGAGACCAGCGTGCCGACATGCACCACCAGGTCGAACAGGATCATCTCGGGGCTGTTCGGCGGCGGCAGGTCATGGCCTTTCTCGATCAGCCAGTGTTGGGTCAGCACCAGGTGGGCCGTCGAGCTGACGGGCAGGAACATGAAGATGCCCTGAATGACGCCGAGCAGGGCGGCGATGAGCAGTGTCACGTGGCTATCCTGACGATGGGAAAGCGGTGTTTTTACTGCACGGGGCCGGGGGCGTCAAATGCCGGCAGCCTCGCTGGCATGCACGGCACGAGTGCGGTCAGTCTTCCGGTGTTCACATGCGGACAAGGTTCTCGTGTCGTCGGCCCTGCGCGACCGCTTATCAGCGGGCTTATCAGCGGCGTTCCGGAACACGCCTTGCCCGGCGGTCTTTAGGCGCGATGCAGGGGGTCGATGCCCGCATCGCGCAGCAGGCGCGCGGTGGCGATCAGCGGCATGCCGAGGATCGCGCTGGGGTCGCGACTGTCCATGCGTTCGACCAGGCAGATGCCCAGGCCTTCCGAGCGCATGCTGCCGGCGCAGTCGAAGGGGCGCTCGATCTCGACGTAACGGGCGATCTCCTCGCGGGTCAGCTGCCGCATGCGCGCTTCGACGATCTCGTGCCAGTCGAGTCGCCGCCCGTCCGGGCAGGCAACGCTGATCGCCACGTGGAAGGCAATGGCTTCGCCGGCGATCTCGGCAAGCTGGCAACGGGCGGTTTCGGCATCACCGGGCTTGCCCAGGAGGCCGCCGCGCCAGGAGAGCATCTGGTCGGAACCCAGGACCACGGCGTCGGGGTGTCGCCCGGCTACCCGATCGGCCTTTGCCCGGGCCAGTCGTTGGCAGGCCTGCGCGGCTGGTTCGTTGGCGGCCAGCGTTTCGTCGATGTCGGCGGGGTCGACGGCGTAGGGGATCTGCAGTCGGTCCAGCAACTGGCGGCGGGTTGCCGAGCCGGAGGCGAGGATCAGGTCTGGTTTGTGGAGCGGCATTGTGTTTGGCGAAAGTGTGAGAAGCCGGTAAACTTAGCGGATTAAGATTCCCGCTTGCAAGGCCGTTGGCGCCCCGGGCCATTTTGGGCCGTTCTGGGGGCGTCCCGGTCCACTGGCGCAGGATGGTGCCGATGTCGACTGACGACAGCCAGAAGGATGCCAAGCCGTTGGATGTGAGGCAGTTGAGCGTGCCGCTGGATGTGCGCGCCGCGTGCCGGGCGGGAGAGGAGCGGGCCGGCGAATTGCCGCTCTCGGCATTGTCGCGATGCCGCGACATGGCCCCCGAGGATGGCCGGCTGTCCTATCGGATACGTTTCTTCGAGGGACAGGGGGTGCACCCGCTGGCCGCCGAGATGGCCATCGAGGCGTCGTTGGCGCTGGAATGCGCCCGCTGCCGCGAGACGGTGGTGCAGCCGGTCGCCTCGTCCTCCCGGTTGAGCTTCGTGTTCAGCGAGGAGCAGGCCGAGCACGTCGACGCCGCGGCCGAGCCGGTGATCCTCGGGCGCGAGGGGCGGGTCAAGCTGCTCGACCTGATCGAGGACGAGCTGCTGATGGCCGTGCCCCTGATGCCGGTGCATGAAACACCCTGTGGGCCGATCCCGCCCGATCGGCCTTACGAGTCGGGCCAGTTGGCCGAGCCGGTCGACGAGGACGGCGACGAGAATCCCTTCGCGGCCCTGGCCGCGTTGAAGAAGGTACCGGGGAAAGAGTAAACCCGGGGGCACATGAATTCGTGTCGTGGCGGTAACGCCGCGACGGAAAGGGAAAACGTGAAAGTAAGCAGGCGCGCCCCGGCGCGTCTTGATCATTTTGGAGGTAGAAAACCATGGCCGTACAGCAGAACAAGGTCAGCCGCGCCAAGCGCGACTCCCGCCGCGCCCACGACAGCCTGAAGAGCACCCAGCTGTCCATCGATCCGACCAGCGGCGAGACCCATCGTCGTCACCACGTCACTCCGGACGGTTTCTACCGTGGTCGTCGCGTGGTCACCAAGTCGGGCGACAACGCCTGATTTCCTTCGCCGAATGCCTGCGTGCCGCCTGCTTGTCGGGCGGCACGGCCTGTCCGTGCCGACTCGTCGGTGATTCGGGCAGCGTCGTCACGCGCGGGCTTCCCGCGGGCAAGGGGCATCGATGACTAACCAGATCGCAATTGACGTAATGGGTGGCGATCACGGACCCGAGGTCACGGTCCGTGCCGCTGCCCGTTTTCTGTCGCGCCACCCGTCCGCCGGGCTGTTGCTGGTCGGCGACCAGGCCACGATCGAGCGGTACCTGGCCGACGAGGCCGGCGTGGACCGTGACCGGATCGAAATCGTCCACGCCGACCAGGTGGTGGCGATGGACGAGTCGCCGGCGGTCGCCCTGCGCATCAAGAAGTCGTCGTCGATGCGGCTGGCGATTGATCTGGTCAAGGACGGGCGAGCACAGGCTGCGGTCAGCGCGGGCAATACCGGGGCGTTGATGGCCACGGCCAAGTTCGTGCTCAAGACCCTGCCGGGTATCGAGCGCCCGGCCATCTGCACCGCGTTGCCGAACGAGTCCGGGCACACCCATGTGCTCGACCTGGGGGCCAATGTCGATTGCGATGCCGAGCACCTGTTCCAGTTCGCGGTCATGGGTTCGGTGTTGGTCGAGGCCTTCGACGACAATCCCTCACCGCGCGTCGGCCTGCTCAATGTCGGTGCCGAAGCGATGAAGGGCAACGATACCGTCAAGAGCGCCGCCGAACGCCTCCAGGCGGGGCCGGTGAACTACATCGGTTTCGTCGAGGGCGACGACATCTATAAAGGTGGCGTTGACGTGGTGGTCTGTGATGGCTTTGTCGGCAACGTCGCGCTCAAGAGCAGCGAAGGGGTGGCGAAGATGATCAGCCACTTCCTGCGCCAGGAATTCAAGCGGGGCATCTTCTCTCGCCTGGCCGCCCTGATGGCGCTGCCGGTACTGGCGCGTCTGAAAAAGCGTGTCGATCCCGGCCGCTACAACGGGGCCAGCCTCCTCGGCCTGCAGGGCATCATCATCAAAAGCCATGGCGGGGCCAGTGTCGAGGCCTTCGGCAACGCGCTCGACGTGGCCCTGCGCGAGATCGAGAAGGACGTGCCGCGCCGTATCGACCAGCGGCTGGAGACACTGCTGCAGGAGCGCTCTGACGGATGATCCATTCGCGCATCACCGGGACCGGCAGCTACCTTCCCGAGCGGGTCATGACCAACCGCGATCTCGAGCAGATCGTGGATACCTCCGATAGCTGGATCCGCGAACGTACGGGCATCGAGCAGCGCCACATCGCCGCCGACGGTCAGCTGACCTCCGATCTGGCCGAGCCGGCGGCGCGGCGCGCGCTGGAAGCGGCCGGCCGGGTGCCCGAGGAAGTCGACTTGATCATCGTGGCCACCACCACGCCGGATCGCACCTTCCCCTCCACGGCCTGCCTGCTGCAGCAGAAGCTCGGCATCCACGGTCCGCCGGCGTTCGACGTCCAGGCGGTTTGCACCGGCTTCGTCTACGCCCTGTCGGTGGCCGACAAGTTCATCAAGACCGGCGCGGCGCGTTGTGCGCTGGTCGTCGGCGCGGAGACGCTGTCGCGCATCGTCAACTGGTCGGACCGCAACACCTGTGTGCTGTTCGCCGACGGCGCGGGCGCGGTGGTGGTGGAGGCCTCCGACGAGCCGGGCATCATCCGCACCGACATCCACGCCGACGGCAGCTACGAGTCGCTGCTGACCACGACCAAGCCGAACCCGGAGACCACCGATCCGGAGCGGCTTGCCGACGGCACCGCCTTCATCGAGATGCGCGGCAACGAGGTCTTCCGCATGGCGGTGAATACCTTGGGGCGCATCGTTGACCAGACCATGGAGGCCGCCGGCATGAGCCCGGACGAGATCGACTGGCTGGTGCCACACCAGGCGAATATCCGCATCATCCAGGCCACGGCCCGCAAGCTGGGCATGTCGATGGACCGGGTGGTGGTGACCGTCGATCGACATGGCAACACCTCGGCGGCCTCGGTGCCGCTGGCACTGGATGCGGCCGTGCGCGACGGGCGCATCAAGCGCGGTGATGTCATCCTCACTGAGGCCTTTGGTGGCGGCTTTACCTGGGGTTCGGCGCTGCTGCGCTACTGATCCGCTTTCGACCTTCCGGAGACGCGAATGGCCAAGGAAATCGAACGCAAGTTCCTGCTGGCCAGCGAGGCCTGGCGCAACGAGATCGAGCGCTCCGAGCGCATGGTGCAGGGCTATCTCAACGACCAGGGGCCGGTGTCAGTGCGTGCCCGCATTGCCGGCAGCCGGGCCTGGTTGAACATCAAGAGCCGGACCCTCGGCATTTCGCGCGACGAATTCGAATACGAGATCCCCCTGGCGGATGCCGAACGGATGCTTGATCACCTGACCACCGGGCCCGTGATCGACAAGACCCGGCATTTCGTGCCGCGCGACGGTCTGCTGTGGGAAATCGACGAGTTCCACGGCGAGAACGACGGTTTGATCGTCGCCGAGGTGGAACTCGAACACGTCGATCAGCCCTTTGCTCACCCGGCGTGGCTGGGCGACGAGGTGTCACACGACGCCCGGTACTACAATGTCTCGCTGGTTAAAAATCCCTACAGTCAGTGGTAAATTGCGGGCTGTTCGATGCCACCCCCGGGTGGCTCGCGACGGAACATTCGGGCCGGGCGACGCGAGTTTGCCGGTCAGGACAGGGCGCACGGTGAGGAATCGATGCGGGCGTGTCCGCACCAAGACGAAGGGTTGCCGATGATTCGGGTCATGATTGTTGATGATCACACGATGGTGCGCGCCGCGATCAGTCACCTGATCGGCGGGGTACGCGACATCGAGGTGGTCGCCGAGGCCGACAGTGGCGAGAGCGCGCTCGACAAGTTGCGCTCGGAATCGATCGACGCGATTCTCTGCGACATCCACATGCCCGGCATGGGCGGTTACGAGTGTCTCAAGCGCGCTCACCAGGCCCATCCGCGCCTCGGCCTGGTCGCCCTGACCGCCGAGGCCGACATCACGCTGGCGCGCCAGGTGCTCGACTGCGGCGTGCACGCCTACGTCACCAAGGATGCCGATCCGGACGAGTTGATCAGCGCCATCCGCAAGGCCGCCGAGGGCAAGCGCTACGTCTCCAGCCGCATCGCGCAGGAGATCGCCTTGCAGAACGGGCGCCCCGAGGAAGACCCGTTCGAGGTGCTGTCCGGGCGCGAGCAGCAGGTGCTGCGCATGATCCTCGACGGCAAGAACAATACCCTGATCGCCGAGGCGTTGTGTGTCAGTCCCAAGACGATCAGCACCTACCGCGCCCGCATCCACGAAAAGCTCGGGGTCAGCACCGACATTGACCTGCTGCGACTCGCCGTCAAGGCTGGCCGTACCGTTCTCTCGGCCTGATCCTTCCCCGCGCCCATGACCGACCGGTTTGATGCCAAGGCCTTCCTGGCCTCCGTGACCGAGCGCCCCGGCGTCTACCGCTTCCTCAATGCCGACGGCGATATCCTGTACGTCGGCAAGGCGCGCAACCTCAAGAATCGCCTTTCGAGCTATTTCCGCGGCACGCCCAAGGCGATCAAGACCCGCCGGCTGGTCGAGCAGGTGGCGGACGTCGAGATCACCACCACCCAGACCGAGGCCGAGGCGCTGCTCCTGGAGAGCAACCTGATCAAGGCCCATCGACCGCGCTACAACGTCCTCCTGCGCGACGACAAGAGCTACCCCTGGATCTACGTCTCCACCAACGATCGCTTCCCGCGGCTGGCCTACCACCGCGGCTCGCGCAAGCGCCCGGGGCGTTACTTCGGCCCGTATCCCTCGGCCGGCGCGGTGCGCGAAACGCTCAACCTGCTCGAGAAGGTGTTCAAGGTGCGCCAGTGCGAGGACAGCGTGTTCAAGAACCGCTCGCGCCCCTGTCTGCAGTACCAGATCGAGCGCTGCAAGGCCCCTTGCGTGGACTACGTCGACGAGGCGGAGTACCGCCAGGACGTGGAGGACACCATGGCGTTCCTGTCGGGGCGCAGTCAGAAGCTGACCGATGACCTGGTGGCCCGCATGGAGCGCGCTGCCGAGGCGCTGGATTTCGAGGCCGCCGCCTCCCTGCGCGACCAGATCGGCATGCTGCGGGCGGTGAGCCAGCAACAGGGCATCACCGGCATGTCGGGGGATGCGGACGTGATCGCGCAGATCAGCGAGCAGGGCGCCACCGCCGTGGGCGTGGCCACCATCCGCGATGGCCGGCACCTGGGCACCCGGCATTTCTTCCCGGACGTGCCGACCGACGCCGACCCGGCCGAGGTGATCAGCGGCTTTCTGGGGCTCTATTACAGTGACCGCGACCTGCCGCGGCGCATCCTCTGCGATCACCTGCCGGAGGACGCCGAATGGCTCGCCGGGGTATTTGCCGAGCAGGCCGGGCATCGTGTCGAGTTGCTGGTGCCGCAACGGGGCAAGGCCCGTGCCTGGCTGGAAGACACTCGCGAGAACGCGCGCATTGCCCTGGCCGAGCGGTTGGTCAGCCGTCGCGGCCTGACGCGCCGGTTCGAGGCCCTGGGTGAGTGGCTTGCCATGGAGCGAATCGAGCGGATCGAGTGCTTCGACATCTCCCATACCCAGGGCGAGCTGACGGTGGCATCGTGCGTGGTATTCGGGCCGGAGGGGCCGCGCAAGGACCAGTACCGTCGCTATCACATCGAGGGTGTCGCCCCCGGGGATGACTACGCCGCCATGCACCAGGCCCTCACAAGGCGTTTCGATCGCGCGGTGCGCGAATCGGGCGTGCTGCCGGACGTGTTGCTGATCGATGGCGGCAAAGGGCAACTCGCCCAGGCGATCGACGTGCTTGCCGAGCGCGATCTGGCCGGCCGCGTCCGCGTGATCGGTGTGGCCAAGGGGCCGGAGCGGCGACCCGGCGAGGAAAGCCTGATCCAGCCGCTGGTCGGCTCGCCGGGACTGTATGTCGAGGACCATCTCAGTCCGCACGACCCGGCGCTGCACCTGATACAGCAGGTGCGCGACGAGGCACACCGTTTCGCGATCACCGGCCACCGGGCCCGGCGGCAGAAGGCGCGCACGCAGTCGGACCTAGAGCGCATTCCCGGAGTCGGTGGCAAGCGCCGTCAGGCGCTCTTGAAGCACTTCGGCGGCATCCGTGGACTCAAGGGGGCGAGCATCGCCGAACTGGCCAAGGTGCCCGGGGTCTCGCCGACGCTTGCCACCCGCATCCACGAATGGTTCCACGAGGGCGGGGCGAACTGATTCGCCCGCTCCCCCGATTGGGCCTGGAATATCCTCCCGCGCGTTCATCCGCGTTTTCCTTTGCTAGGCTTGCAGCCGTTACCGCCCCATGCCGGAGAAGCACTTGATTTCATCTGTTCCTGCCGATTCGCCCACCTCGCTGTTGCCTCGCTGGCGTTGGTGGCCGGGAATCCTGCTGTCGGTGCTGTTGATGGCCGCTGGTCCCGCAGTCGCCCAAGAGGCGGGTAGCCAGGGTGAATCCGCGGCCGGGCAGGCGGCCGATGCCGAGGCAGGTTCCGAGGCCGGTGGCGAGGGCCGCTATGCGGGTCTGCTCGAATTGCTCAAGGATCCGGCCAAGCGCGACGAGCTGATCGCGGAACTCGAGCGGTTGTCTTCCGGCAGTGGCGATTCGTCGGGCGATTCGTCCGAGCAGGCCGCCGATGCGTCGGGGGTCGCTGATGGCATCGCCTCGGGTCTGGTGGGTGTGGTCTCGGGTACCGTGGCCGACATGGCGGGCTCCCTCTCGCGACTGGCGCAGGGCGGGCTGGACGTGGACTGGGCGTCGGTCGGGCAGATCGCCTGGCGGGTGATCGCGGCGCTTGCCATCGCCTACCTCGTGCTGGTGATTGGGCGGCGCCTGCTTGGCGGTATCTGGCGACGTCTGGATGCCTACGCGCAATCGGCGACCACGCGTCATCGGCTCCTTCGCACCGGGGTGGCGGTGCTCGCCAGCCTCGCGTTGGGGGTGGTGGTGTTGGCCGTGGCCTACGTGGCGGCCCAGGCCAGCGTCTGGTGGCTTGCCGATGGCGACGAAACGACCGGCGCCGTGCTCGGGCTCGCGTTGCAGGCCTTCATCGTGGTCGAGGTCGCCCGGTTGCTGGTGAACACGGCGTTCGCGCCAGCGTCACCCGGCCTGCGTTTGTTCCAGCTGTCAAAGACGGATTCGCACTTCTGGTCCGGCTGGCTTTCGCGTGTGATCTGGTTTTCCGGCTATGCCGGGATCATGCTGGTGCCGGCGATCGAGCGGGCCGATCGAGGTGATCTGGCCAACGCCGTGAGCTGGGGGGTCGCCCTGGTGGCCTTGGTCTATACCTGGAGCCGGTTGTGGAAGGCGCGAGGCACGGTGCGTGGCGCGCTGGTCGCGCGAGGGGAGCGTAGTCGCCAGCCAGTCGCCTCCTGGGCCTTCCGTCTGCTGGGTGCGAGCTGGCACTGGCTGGCGATGATCTACGCGACCGGCGTGTTCGTCGTGGCCATCACCCGGCCGGGCGAGTCCCTGCCATTCGTCGCCATGGCGACCTTCAATACCGTCGTCATCGTCGGCGCGGCGATCTTCGTCGCGGCCATGCTGACCCAGTGGATCGGGCGGGGGGTGCCGGTGCCCGAGAGCCTGCTCCAGCGCATGCCCACCCTGCAGTTGCGCCTGAATACCTACGTGCCCCTGATCCTGCGAATCGTGCGGATCGTGATTGGCATCGTCGCGCTGTTCGGCGTGCTGTCGGTCTGGCATCTGGTCGACATGTTTGCCTGGCTTGCCAGTGATGGCGGTCGATGGTTGCTCGCGGCGTTAATCGATATATCGATCGTGCTGATCATCGCCCTGATCGTCTGGCTGCTCGCCACCGGCCTGATCGAGGCGAAGCTCAACAGTGACAACGGCATGCCCTCGGCGCGCATGGAGACGCTGCTGCACCTGTTCCGCAACGCCATCGCGATTGCCCTGATCATCATCACCGCGATGATCATCCTCTCGGAGCTCGGCGTGAACATCGGGCCCCTGCTCGCCGGCGCCGGGGTGCTGGGCCTGGCGATCGGTTTCGGCGCGCAGAAGATGGTCCAGGACGTCATCACCGGCGTGTTCATCCAGATCGAGAACGCCATCAATACCGGCGACGTGATCACGGTGGCCGGGGTGACCGGCACCGCCGAGCGGTTGTCGATCCGCTCGGTCTCGATCCGCGATCTGTCGGGGACCGTGCACGTCATCCCGTTCTCGTCGGTGGACATCGTCTCCAATTACATGCGCGAGTACGCCTTCCACAAGGGCGAGTACGGCATTGCCTATCGCGAGAACATCGACGATGCGATTGCCCAGCTCAAAGCGGCCTTTGATGAGCTGGCGGCCGATCCGAAGTTCAAGGACCACATTCTCGAGCCGGTCGAGATCCCCGGGGTGACCGCGCTGGCCGACAGTTCGGTCAACATCCGGGTGATGATCAAGACCACGCCCGGCGATCAGTGGTCGGTCGGCCGGGCCTACAACCGCCTGGTGAAGATGTACTTCGACAAGGCGGGCATCGAGATCCCGTTCCCGCACACCACGATGTACTTCGGCGTGGACAAGGACGGCACCGCCCCGCCGGCCAACCTGCACCTGCTCAAGGACGAGTCGGTGGAGCAGGATTACGAGACCGAGTCCGATCAGCGCTCGCGCCGGGGCAAGAAGCCCGATGGGCCGGGCGGCAAGGTGCCTGCCCAGGACGACGTCGAGACGCCGGAGGACTGACTGCCGCGGCCGATTGGTCGCCCGCCACAAAAACGCCCCGACGTGGTCTCCCACGTCGGGGCGTTTCTTATTTTGGAACCCGTTGCGACTTGTCTGGACTGGATATCAGTCCTTGAGCGCGGCGCTGATCGAAACGGCGCCGCGGATGTCGCCTTCCGCGAAGCCGGTCGCCTGGTCGTCGGGGTACAGGCGATCGATCTCGGCCTTGAGTTTCGGGTCGACATCCTGCCCGTGGCAGGTCAGGCAGACGCCCTCGGTAGCGATGGCCTTCATGAAACGCAACTGTTTCTCGCCGTCGACTTTCGTCACCTCGTGCCAGGCAATTTCGCCGACCGGTGTGCCATTGGCCTTGCGGGCCTCGAATTCCTGCATGACCGCCCGCTCCCAGTCGGTGGGCTCGGTCGCGCGCGGCTTGAGGCTGGTGCGGCGCAGGGTGTAGCCACTCTCTTCGCTCAAGTCGGCGGCGATTTCCGGGGCGCGCTCGTTGCACACTTGCACGGCGGCCATCGGTCCACCTTCCTTCATGGCCGCCTGCAGCTCACCCTTGAGCGTCTTGCCGAAGGCCTGCATGGTCGCTTTGTAATCCTGCAGCTGCGCCTGGACCGCCGCGTCGGTCGCGGCCTCGGCGTGGGCCGGCATTGCGGCGACGCTCAGCGCGGTGGCGGCGAGCAGTGAGGGAATGAGTCGGGTCTGTGCCTTCATGGAATGTCTCCTTGCAGCAGGGTTGAAATAAGCGGTGACAATTGGGGCAAACACGCAGCTTATAGCCAAACCCGGGGCGCAGTGCAAGATCGAGCGCTACTCGGCACGAAAAACGCCGGCCTTGCGGGGCCGGCGTCGAAACGGGCGATCGGTCCTGGAATTCAGAACGGATTATCAGAACGGATTGTAGGACTTGTCCTGCGTGAACTGCGTGTAACCCACGCCGGCCCCCAGCCGCAGACCGACCCCGACACGGATCGGCGCGACCACGATCGACTGGCTGCGCAGGTACTGCATGCCCACGCCGCCAACGACGAACGCCGAGCCATTGACGCCCGCGAAGCGCTGGAAGATCAGATCCGGGCGGGGCAGGTTGTAGACCAGCATGAACACACGCCCCGCATCGCCGCCGAAGTCCCAGCCGACCGACGGCCCCTGCCAATAGACGGTCTGCTTCTCACCGGACTTGGCCATGAACTCGCCCATGCCGTAGCGCAGACCGACAACGAGCGCGCCGCCGCCTTCCTCGCCCTTGATAATGGCGTTGGGCCGGCCGTAGTCGGCGAAGGCGCGGTCGATCATCCGGGCAATGCCCTCGGCTGAGCCACCCAGGAAGTTGACCGCCTCCTGAGTCGTTTCGTACTTGTCGTAGCCATCATCCTGCGCGGCCTGGTTCGAATCGCCGCTGGTCTGGTTGGTTGACGGGTTGGTGGCGCAGCCACCCAGGAGCAGGGCAAGGGCGAATGCCCCGAGCACGGCGGCGAGCCGTGAACCCGTGGCAGACGCTACGAAACGTGGGGTGTTGGAGAGAGTGCCTTGCATGTTTCGAAAAATCCCTTGTTCAGAGTGAAACGGCATGTCGAGAGGTTGCCTAAGGACGTTCCTTAAGCAGACCGGCGCAAGCCGCAAAAGTTGCGCGGCCGCGTGCCGGGCGGGCCCGGTTGACAACCCGCTGTTTTGTCGCAAGCATACGCGCTTTGCCGCGGGATCGCCCGATGGCGCCGCCTTTTCCATGGGATGACCGAATGAGTATCAAGTCCGATCGCTGGATCCGCCGAATGGCCGAGGAGCACGGCATGATCGAGCCGTTCGAGCCGGGACAGGTTCGTAGCAGCCGGGACAGCGAGGGCAACGATGTGCCCATGGTGTCCTACGGCACCTCGAGCTACGGCTACGACGTGCGCTGCTCGACCCATTTCAAGGTGTTCACCAACATCAACACCACCATCGTCGACCCGAAGGCCTTCGACGAGCGCAGCTTCGTCGACGTGCATTCCGACGTCTGCATCATCCCGCCAAACTCGTTTGCCTTGGCACACACGGTCGAGTACTTCCGTATCCCGCGCAACGTGCTGACCATCTGCCTGGGCAAGTCGACCTATGCCCGCTGCGGCATCATCGTCAATGTCACCCCGCTCGAGCCGGAGTGGGAGGGCCACGTGACGCTCGAGTTCTCCAACACCACGCCCATCCCGGCGAAGATCTACGCCAACGAGGGCGTGGCGCAGATGCTGTTCCTCGAGTCCGACGAGGTCTGCGAGACCTCCTACCGGGATCGTGGCGGCAAGTATCAGGGACAGCGCGGCGTCACCCTGCCGACGGCTTAATGCCGGTGGGGCTCGCCGCTGGCGTGCCCCGCCGACTTCGCCTATTCCGCCGTTTCCTCAACGGCGTTCAGCATCAGGATGTCCCAGCCACGCGCCTCGGCCTCGCGTCGCAGGACGGGGTCCGGGTCGACCGCGACCGGGTGATCGACCTGCTCGAGCAGCGGCAGGTCGTTGCGCGAATCGGAGTAGAACCAGGTCTCTTCCGGGCGCACCTGCTGCGTCTCCAGCCATTCCTCCAGTGCCAGGATCTTGCCATGCTGGAAGGTCGGCGTGCCGGTGTAACGACCGGTGTAGCGACCGTTACGTCGCTCGGGCTCGGTCGCCAGCAGGTGCGGGATCTCCAGTAGCTCGGCGATCGGGCCGGTGACGAAGGCGTTCGTCGCCGTGATCAGCATCAGGGTGTGGCCCCGGTGCCGGTGGGATTCGACCAGCTCGCGGGCGGCCGGCGTGATCATCGGCCGGATGGCCTTTTCGATGAACGCGGACCGCCACGTCTCCAGGTCCTCGGCCGGGTGCTCGGCCAGGGGGGCGAGCGCGAAGCGCAGGTAGGCGTCGATATCGAGCGTGCCCTGCTGGTAATGGCGCAGGAACTCGTCGTTGTGACGGGCGTAATCGTCGGCGTCGACAATGCCGTGTTCGGTCATGAAGGCGCCCCAGGCGTGATCGGAGTCACCGGCGAGCAGGGTGTTGTCGAGGTCGAAGATGGCGAGTTTCACGAAAGGCCTCCTGCCGACAGGGCACGAAGCGCCTGCCGTCATGATCGCGTTGGATCCCGACCGGGGCCGGGTCGACGGGCGCGCATGATACCCCAACATGACCGGATCGTGGCCCGGGGAATGCCAGTCTGGCCTGGCCGGTCGTCGTCGGTGCCGAGCAGCGCGTCAGAATGGGCGTTGCCGCTTGTCCGATCCGCCGGGGTGCGCCTTGTTGATCGGCAATCGGCCCGACGTCGGGCGGTCGCATCGATGGTCGAATCGGGCGAGGAGGCCGGAGGGAAGGGCGCCTGCAGCGGCGGATCGTGAGTCGGCTGGCGGCGTCGGTTTATCGCCCCGGGGTTTTGTGAAAGAATCAATGACACTTGGGTGACCATCGACGGCCTGCTTTCGGCACGGTGGCTTACCCCTGCGGGGCGCGACGTCCCGCCATTTCAGGCGACTGACTTTTGCAAGAGTGGAATCGTGATTGACCGTAGCGGCTTTCGACCCAATGTCGGCATCATCGTGTGCAACCAGCGAGGCGAGGTCTTCTGGGGCAAGCGGGTCGGCCATCGTTCCTGGCAGTTTCCCCAGGGCGGCATCGATGTCGAGGAGCGGCCGCTGGAGGCGATGTACCGTGAGCTCCACGAGGAGGTAGGGCTCTTGCCCGAGCATGTCTCGGTCATGGCCTGGACGCGTGGCTGGCTGCGCTACCGGCTGCCGCGCAACATGGTGCGTCGTCACGTCCAGCCTGTCTGCATCGGTCAGAAGCAGAAGTGGTTTCTCCTGCGCCTGCGCACCGACGAGAGCGCCTTCGATCTCAACGCCACCCACAAGCCGGAATTCGATGGCTGGGAGTGGCGCCCGTTCTGGTCGATCCTGCCCGAAGTGATCTACTTCAAGCGCACCGTCTATTTTCAGGCGCTGCATCAGCTCGCGCCCTTCATCGAAGGCGTGCCCGCCGAATGCCCGGACGACTGCCTGCCCGAGCAACTCGAGCGGCGTGGCGGACGGGACTCATCGGCCGATCTGGCCACGGCGGGGAATCGTGATGCTCGATGAGCTGCGCCAGATCGTTACCGAGGTGTCCAAGTCCGCCGACCTGCGGGCGGCGCTCGACCTGATCGCCCGACGGGTGCAGTCGGCGCTCGACGTGTCGGTCTGCTCGGTCTACGTGCTGGGTGGCGACGAGGCCGAGGCGGTCGAGCCCAGCCTGGTGCTGCAGGCCACCGAGGGGTTGAACAAGGCGATGGTGGGGCAGGTCTCGCTCGCCCTCGACGAGGGGCTGGTCGGGCTGGTCGCGCGTCGGGCCGAGGTGATCAACCTCGAGGATGCCTCGCTCCATCCGGCCTTCAAGTTCGTTACCGATATCGGCGAGGAGCCCTATCACGGCTTTCTGGGCGTGCCGATCATTCACCGGGGCGATGTGCTGGGCGTGCTCGTCGTGCAGGCCCGGGAGCGGCGCCGGTTTTCCGACGACCAGGAATCCTTCGTCGTCACCCTGGCCACCCAGCTGGCCTCCGCCATTCGTCACGCCCGCGCCAGCGGCGAGTTGATGCGCACCGGCA
>NZ_CP140153.1:0-2500 GCF_034479635.1 Guyparkeria halophila | reverse complement strand
AGTGAAAGGCTAATCAAGCCCGGAGATAGCTGGTTCTCCTCGAAAGCTATTTAGGTAGCGCCTCATGTCTCACTCTCGGGGGTAGAGCACTGTTATGGCTAGGGGGTCATCCCGACTTACCAAACCATGGCAAACTCCGAATACCGAGAAGTGCAATCATGGGAGACACACAGTGGGTGCTAACGTCCATTGTGGAGAGGGAAACAACCCAGACCGCCAGCTAAGGCCCCCAAATGTGTGCTAAGTGGGAAACGATGTGGGAAGGCAGAGACAGCCAGGAGGTTGGCTTAGAAGCAGCCATCCTTTAAAGAAAGCGTAATAGCTCACTGGTCAAGTCGGCCTGCGCGGAAGATTTACCGGGGCTCAAGCACACTGCCGAAGCTGCGGATGCCGTAAGGCATGGTAGAGGAGCGTTCCGTAGGCCGTCGAAGGTGGACTGTGAGGTCTGCTGGAGGTATCGGAAGTGCGAATGCTGACATGAGTAACGATAATACGAGTGAAAACCTCGTACGCCGAAAGTCCAAGGTTTCCTGCGCAACGCCAATCGGCGCAGGGTGAGTCGGCCCCTAAGGCGAGGCTGAGAAGCGTAGTCGATGGGAAGCAGGTTAATATTCCTGCACCGGCCGTTATTGCGATGGGGGGACGGAGAAGGCTAGGCCAGCCGGCAGTTGGTGTCCGGTTTAAGCCTGTAGGTGGATCTCTTAGGCAAATCCGGGAGATCAACACCGAGAGGTGACGACGAGTTCCCAAGGGAACGAAGTGGTTGATGCCATGCTTCCAGGAAAAGCCTCTAAGCTTCAGATAACGGTTGACCGTACCCTAAACCAACACAGGTGGACTGGATGAGAATTCCAAGGCGTTGAGAGAACTCGGGTGAAGGAACTAGGCAAAATAGCACCGTAACTTCGGGAGAAGGTGCGCCCCCGTTAGGTGATCGGACTTGCTCCGTAAGCCGAAGGGGGTTGCAGTGACCAGGCCGCTGCGACTGTTTATCAAAAACACAGCACTCTGCAAACTCGAAAGAGGACGTATAGGGTGTGACGCCTGCCCGGTGCCGGAAGGTTAATTGATGGGGTTATCTTCGGAGAAGCCCTTGATCGAAGCCCCGGTAAACGGCGGCCGTAACTATAACGGTCCTAAGGTAGCGAAATTCCTTGTCGGGTAAGTTCCGACCTGCACGAATGGCGTAACGATGGCGGCGCTGTCTCCACCCGAGACTCAGTGAAATTGAAATCGCTGTGAAGATGCAGTGTACCCGCGGCAAGACGGAAAGACCCCGTGAACCTTTACTACAGCTTTGCACTGAATACTGAACCTACTTGTGTAGGATAGGTGGGAGGCTTCGAAACCAGGACGCCAGTTCTGGTGGAGCCAACCTTGAAATACCACCCTGGTATGTTTGGTGTTCTAACCCAGGTCCGTTATCCGGATCGGGAACCGTGCATGGTGGGTAGTTTGACTGGGGCGGTCTCCTCCGAAAGCGTAACAGAGGAGCACGAAGGTTGGCTAAGCACGGTCGGAAATCGTGCGGTTAGTGCAAGAGCATAAGCCAGCTTGACTGTGAGACAGACACGTCGAACAGGGTCGAAAGACGGTTCTAGTGATCCGGTGGTTCTGTATGGAAGGGCCATCGCTCAACGGATAAAAGGTACTCCGGGGATAACAGGCTGATACTGCCCAAGAGTCCATATCGACGGCAGTGTTTGGCACCTCGATGTCGGCTCATCACATCCTGGGGCTGAAGCAGGTCCCAAGGGTATGGCTGTTCGCCATTTAAAGTGGTACGCGAGCTGGGTTCAGAACGTCGTGAGACAGTTCGGTCCCTATCTGCCGTGGGCGTTGGAGATTTGAGGGAATCTGTCCTTAGTACGAGAGGACCGGGATGGACGAACCTCTGGTGTTCCGGTTGTCACGCCAGTGGCACTGCCGGGTAGCTAAGTTCGGATTGGATAACCGCTGAAAGCATCTAAGCGGGAAGCCAACCCCAAGATGAGATCTCCCCGGGACTTCGAGTCCCCTGTAGGGCCGTGGAAGACCACCACGTTGATAGGCGGGATGTGGAAGTGCAGTAATGCATGCAGCTAACCCGTACTAATTACCCGTGCGGCTTGACCATATAACGCCAAAGCGACACACACGGATACCCCGTACAACCGCATTCACTTTACTGCCGATCAGCCAACGGCTGGTCGGTTACCCCTTTGCCTGGCGTCCATAGAGCGGTGGAACCACCTGTTCCCATCCCGAACACAGCAGTGAAACGCCGCATCGCCGATGATAGTGTGGGGCTTCCCCATGTGAAAGTAGGTCAACGCCAGGCTCCCCATTTTGAGGCCCCCGTAACCGTCAGGTTGCGGGGGCTTCTTCGTGCTGGGGAAGCCCTTTCGGGCTCTCGGCCGCAGCCCTTCGGCTGCGGCGTTCACGTCGGCTGCGGCTGTCCACCGGACAGCCGGTCCTCGTTCACCCCCATGTGAAAGTCGGTCAACGCCAGGCCTCCCAT